>JAFGDU010000140.1 GCA_016931915.1 Actinomycetota bacterium | reverse complement strand
TTGACCTGGGCCGGGGTTTCGTTGGGGTTCTGCACCAGCACCCAGGTCTCGAAGCCTCCCTCGCTGCAGCCCTCGGCCAGGTACCAGTTGGTACCCTCGACCTCCAGCCAGATGGGCGCGGTCACCGCGACCTGCTCCCCCAGCAGAAGGTCGTCATCCCCGTTCTCATCCCTCTCGACCACCCTGAGGTAGTAATAGGTGTTGCCTTCGACGCTGACCGTAGGGCTCCACGAGACCACCCTGCTGTCATCCCCCACGTCGAAATCCACGCGCGCAGCTTCTAAACCACCCTCCGTCATCAACTGCAGCGATGCGATATTCTCGTCGTCCTCCACCGCGATGTCGAACCGTACCGACTCCCCACAGTTCTCGACCGTCTCCCCCATCCAGTGCTTTCCCTGCTTGAATACGACCTGCATATCGGGGTCGTCGCTGGAATATACCCTGCGTGCCCGCAGGGCTTCGTAGAGCGCCTCCTCGCTCAATTCAGGACTTATGATCACCGTGCGATGGCTATACGCGGAGAGGGAGTGGTTATCCTGGTTGTTCGCGGGCGCCAGCCTCCAACCCCGGTCCAGGGCGAGGGGATATCGTTCGTAGTGCACGACGTCGACATTGCCGCTGGGCCCGTTACCGGTCTCGTAGAGGCAGATGTTGTCGTCGAGAGCAGCATCGTATGCGAAGTCGTTGAAGAAGCCCTCTATGCGAGCCGGATGGTTGAACTGGGCCAGGGCGTCCCTGGCATCGACCCAGGCATAGAACGACTCCAGGGTCGAGGCATCGTAGCTGTCCGTATAATCATCCGTGTCGAATACGTTCATGTGGCCCAGGGTGGAGTGTGACCACTCAAACCCGCGCATAGCGATGAATTCCCCCTCGACGGTATATATGCCGGTCTGTACGCCGGTATCCTCCCACTCGGCCTGCGTGATCTGCTCTGCGTGGTCGGTAACCACGTAAAAATCGAACCCCGCCGTATCACGCGCCCAGGTATAGGCTTCGGCCGGGAACCCCGAACCATCGGAGTACAGGGTATGGCTGTGGAGATTACCGTAGTAGAAGTTCATGCCTTCCGCGAGCGTGGCGCCGGTGGATGTGGCTGTTTCCGCGCCAACAGCACCCGCTGGCGTTCCCGGCAGCAAGACCATGGCTAAAAAGACCGCCGTCGAGGCAATGAGAGTCCTGCGCGCAAAGACTCGCATTATAATCGTCTGTCCTCCCTTGCTGCCAGTCGCTCTCCTGTCCAGAGATAGGATTTGCAGGAACGAGAAGCACTTGCATCCCCGGTCACATGTTAAAAGCGTATCACGAAGCCGTATTGGTTTTCTGCCTGGGCGAGATGGCAATGCACCGGGCACACTGCAGTTGAAACCATGGCGATCCGCCAGCCGCATCCTTATCTCTCGATTATCAAGCCCCCGGCTCTGTCTTATTCGGGAGGCTTGATCTGTTCCGCTCAGACATCCTGCAGGTCGGAGGGGACGGGTTCTCCTTTGAACTCCACGCCGGTCCACGGCGGTCCGTCTGCGGACAGACACTCCCAGCTACCGAGCATGTTGTTGTACACCACCAACGCCTTGAACGCCTGGCCTTCCTCGGAGCCGGATCCGGGAATGCCGATGCCAACTACCTCCCAGTTGGGATCCTGAGCGCTCTGCTTCACCAGCGTGCAGGTCCACATATCCGAGCCCGCCGTAGACTGCCCCTGGGCCTGCAGGTAGGCGACGACGGCCTGTTTCTGGGCGTCGAGTTTGTCCTCGTCGCTGCCGATCTTGAAGATGGCCTCGTTGCTCTTACCCTCGCCGGTCTCAACCGTCACGCCGTAGGTGTTGGGTCCGAGGTTCGGAGGTACGGTGATGGTTATGGACGCATCCGACCATTTCTCCGCCTGCGCCGTACCGGTGCCGAAGAGCACTTTGCCGCCGTCCTGGGTCTTGCCGAAATTGCTGCCGTTTATAACCACCTTGTCACCCGATGCTCCGTTCTCGGGGTCGAGGGAGGTTATCTTCGGAGCGCTGGCATCTCCCTCGGTTACCTTGAACTCGACCTCGTTGCTGGCTCCCTGGTCCGTTTCCACCTTGACGCCGTAGGTGGCCTCCGCCATGTCCGGAGGGACCTCCACCGTGATGACCGTATCGGCCCAGGCCACCACCGTGACCTCGCTGCCGCTGAAGTAGACCATTCCCGTTCCCTGGGAACTACCGAAGCTTCCCCCCTCGATGACGACCTCGCTTCCAGGAGGCCCGCTGGTCGGATCCAGCGACTTTATCTCGGGCTTGGCCCCCGCTCCCCCGCATCCGAAGGAGTGCAGCGCCAATACCACAGCAAGGATTGCGCCGGCAACCGTGATGGACAACTTCTTCCTTCGCATGTTAACCTCCTTTTCTACGGGTTCCCGGCCATTTCGGATCATCACAATCCTCTCCCGGCTCCCCCCGTCAAGACACCTCCACCCATAGTTCTTGACTCTTATTACGCCATTCCAGTTCCGTAACGCTTTTTACCCGGCATCACCGCTTCATTGTCTTTTTTCTGTTCTCGCCGTTTTCTTTCCTCTTTGCATGACATGCACTCGAGAAAGTGGCTTTCCTTGCCCGGACGAATGGCGTGGCTGTTTGAGCAATACCTGGAGGAAGGATATGCCTGAGCGCTCAAAGGTAGTTACAGGACAGCGGGCAACCGTTTTGCACGACCATGATAGTCGGGTTTAAAAATTACTTACGGGGAAGATCGTCCACCGTCACCGACGGGAGCTTTTCAGAGCCTGTACTTGTCCACCGTGCCCCTCATCTTTTCGGCGAGCTCCGAGAGCTGCACGCTGGTGGAAGAAAGCTCCTGCATGGCGGCGGACTGTTCCTCCGAGGCAGCGGCTATCTCCTCGGTCGAGGAGGCGTTCTGCTCAGCGATATTACGTATCTCCCCCATGGCCTCAAGTATCTTGTTGCCCAGGTCGAGCTGCTTCCTCGTCGTTCCAGCTATGGTGCTGGAAAGCTCCTCCGCCCGCTTGACATAATCGTAGATCCTCTCCAGGCTGTTACCGGCGACCTGTACCGCCTCCATGCCGGCAAACACCTCTTCCGTCCCCTTCTTGGCCGTCTCCACAGCCGTGGCGGTGTTTTTCTGTATCCCCTTCACCAGGTTGCTTATGCGATTGGTAGATTGCGTGGACTCCTCGGCCAGCTTGCGCACTTCCTCCGCCACCACTGAGAAGCCCCGACCCTGCTCCTGTGCCCTGGCCGCCTCTATAGCCGCGTTGAGAGCCAGAAGGTTAGTCTGATCGGCGATGTTGTTAATGACCTCTACGATGATCCCGATCTCCTCGGATTGTTCCCCCAGCTCCTTGATGATCTCGGCCGTCTCCGTGATACTGTCCCTGACCTTCTCCATGCGGTCCACGGCCACCAGGGCGTCTTTCCTCCCCTCCTCGGCCAGGGTCGAGGAGGTCTGGCTCACCTCCACCCCCGAATCCGCCTGGCTGGAACTGCTTTCCAGGGCTTCGCTTATCTCCGTTGCCAGCGCGTATACGTCCTCGGCCATCGCGGCCTCCCGTGAGGCGTTCTCGGCCAGCTGCTGGATTATGCTGGTGAGCTGGTCGAGGGAGGCCTGCGCCTCCTCGGTGGTGGCCGAGACCCCGGAGGCGCCCTCGCTCGTATCCACCGCGGCGTACATGGACTGCTCGCTTATCTCGTGCAGGCTGGAAACCATGGAGATAAAGGATCTGGACATTTGACCTAGCTCGTCCGAGGAGCTGACTTCAACCGAGACTGTTAGGTCTCCCTCCGCTACCGCATCCGCCGCCTCCTCCAATCTCTTGAGTGGTTTCGTGATACTGTCCACGGTCAACTTGATGAAGATAAAGGCGGCAAAACCCCCGATGGCCGTCATAACCAAGAAGATCAAGGTCATGGTGACTCCGTAGCCCAGGAAAGGGCTGATGGGGAATATCTTCACCAGCTCGTACCCAGAGCCCTGCAGTTTTGACCTGGCAGCCACCAGGTTCATCCTCTCGTCCATGACCGACTGTTTATCCTGCGCTTGCAGCTCTTCTACCAGCCCCTCCACTTCCTCCGCGGGGAAGCCGCTGCCGGACTGCATGCTGTCAACCACCCTGCCGCTTGCATCTATCAGGAGCAGCGTTTCGTTTTCGGTGAGCGCGAATTCCTTCGCCGTATCCTCGTCGATCCGGCCATCTTCTCCCATCTCCTCCGTCTCATTCCTTGCCGCGATATTGGCCACGTTTTCAGGCCCTCTCTCCAGCAGGTTATCCTGGGTGGTAAATATGTAGCTGTTGAGGGCAACCGACCATCCGACCGCCAGGAAGACCGTGGACAGGAGGATGGGCAGAAAAACGATGCGGCCCCTTAGGCTCGTCCCACCCTCGTAGCCGGGGCGGTAGTAGCGGGCATAGGCGACAGTCCTGGCCGGCTCCATGAACTGGTACTGGACGAAAAACTCCATATACCCGGTGGCGATGGCGCCCAGTATTCCCACCAGGATGAAGATGACGGTGAGCAACCCGTTGTAGTTTCCTATCAGGTAGATGAACAAGGCCTCGGTTATAACCGCTATCGTCGCCGCTATCGAGGCATCGGCTGCCATGAAAACGGGGAAGCCGTCCACCGGCTTCAGATGTGCCTCCGCGTTTGCATCTCCGCTGCCTGGCTCCCCCCCTTCTGCTCCGGCAATGACCCGCTCTATCCTTCTGAAGCGATACACCATCGCTATCACCGCTGGGGGTACCGCCACAGCCGTGGCGATAAGCGCCGCATATAGATAGATGAGCATCATGGAAGCATCGAACCTGAATATGGCGAGCACGACCACGGTCAACAGTCCGTGGAAGGTAACGACGGGGATGATTACGCCAAGTGTATAGGCTTTCCACTTCAGTGCGTTGATATCTTCTGCGTTCATATATCGATCCAGACGTCTCTACCTCAACTGCTTCCTATGTGCCCGTCATTCAGAGGGTTTAATCGGTCCCTTGCCCCGCATTTTTTAGCAATGCTAGCAAATAGTAGCAGCGTTTAAACGCCAATGCCGGGGGGAGCTTGCACCGTGGGGAGTGGGGCCAGAACGGGCTTTTTCCAACGCTCTACATGGCGTAGAGTTCTTAGAAGGATTCTCGGTGGTTGGTATACTTGGAGATTAGAAGGCCGGAAACGGGCGACGAGGGGAGGGCCATGGACGCCAACGTGGGATGGGCCTTACTCATAACCGCCATCGCGGGCCTTTCCACTACCATCGGCAGCATCCTGGGCCTGTGGTTCAAGGACCCCGGGCCCCGTTTCATCAGTGCCACCCTGGGTTTCTCCGCCGGGGTGATGATCCTCGTCTCCTTCGTGGAGCTGCTCGCCTCGAGCCTGGAAGACCTGGGCTTCGGCCTGGGCCTGATCGGCTTCTTCGCGGGCATGTTCCTGATGCTGCTCATCGACAACCTCATACCCCACGAGTACTTCGCCGAGAAGAACCCCTCCGGAGATGAAGGAGGGAGGATGTACCGTACCGGCCTGCTGGTTGCCCTGGGTATAGGCATCCACAACTTTCCCGAGGGCATGGCCACCTTCGCGGGAGCCCTGCAGGATTTGCGTTTGGGCATCGCCATCGGCGTAGCCATAGCCATCCACAACATCCCCGAGGGGCTTGCCGTCTCCACTCCCATCTACCTGGCCACGGGCAGCCGCAAGAAGGCCTTCTGGTGGTCCTTCCTCTCCGGCGTCGCCGAGCCCGCCGGAGCGCTTATCGCCGCCCTCTTCCTCATGCGTTATATAAACGATACCGTCCTGGGATGGGTGCTGGCCATCGTTGCCGGTATCATGGTCTACATCTCCATGGACGAACTCATCCCCGCCTCGCGGGAGTACGGCGAGGACAATTACGCCATCACGGGGGCCATCGCGGGTATGGCGGTGATGGCCTTCAGCCTGTGGCTGCTGTAAAGGCCCGGGAGAGCAGGAGGTAAAAATGATCGAGGGGAACAACGCCATCGTCACCGGTTCCTCACGGGGTATAGGCAAGGGTATTGCCCTGGAGTTGGCTGGGCGCGGGGCCAATATCGTAGTCTGCTGCCAGAGCCGCCTGGATGCCGCCGAGGAGGTGCGGCAGATGGTAGAGTCAAAGGGCGTACGCGCCGTGGTGGTGCAGTCCGACATCGCCACCGAGGAGGGAGCCCGGCTGGTTATAGAGCGCTGCGTGGAGGAACTGGGCGGCGTGGACATCCTGGTGAACAACGCGGGGGTGGCGCAGTTCTCCCTTATCCAGTCCCTTCCAGACGACGAGTTGGAGAGGACGATGCGCGTCAACCTCTTCGGCTACTTCTACATGGCAAAGTACGCCGTGGAAAACATGCTCGCGCGCCAGGCGCCGGGATGCGTGATAAACATCTCCTCCATCCTGGGGATGATCGGAGGGGCGGGAAAGACCGTTTACGCGGCCTCGAAGGGCGGCGTTACCGGCCTCACCGTCGGCCTGGCGAGGGAGGTCGCCCGCTACGGCATACGCGTGAACGCCATCGCCCCGGGTTACATCGAGACGGAGATGACCGAGTGGATGCCGGAGGAACACCGGGATAAACTCATACCCCGCATCCCCATGCGCCGTTTCGGCACGGTGGAAGAGGTCGGAAAGGCAGCGGCATTCCTCGTAGAATATGCGACCTACACCACCGGCCAGACCCTGGTCCTCGACGGCGGGATACTCATCGACTGATCTCCCGCACGAGACCTATACGGGCTCGAATGCGTCCATGTCCTCCAGGTTCGCGAGCATGCGCAGGAACAATCCGTCTCTCTTCGCCAGCACCTCGGGCTCCGCGCGGCCGCCGTAGTCGTATATGCCTCGCGATGTCTTGACTCCGAGGAGCCCCTTTTCCACCTTTTCCTCGATAAAGGGATTGCTGAAACCGTAGCTCTTGCCCACGTCCAGCACCAGGTCCAGTCCGGTGAAGTCCATGGTCTGCACCACCCCGATGACGGGCAGGCGGATGCCCAGACTGTATTTCACCGCGCGGTCGATATCCTCCGGCTCCACCAGCCCGCTGCCCAGGAGCTCGAAGACCGCCAGCGCCATCATGTTCTGGATCTTGTTCACGATGAAGGCGCGGGTGAACCCTTTCATCACCACCGGCTTCTTCCCCATCCTCTCCAGCAGGGCCGCCGTGAAGTCCACGGCCTCCGCGGCCGTATCCGGCCCGGGCACCACCTCCACCAGGGGGATGATGTGGGGCGGCAGGAACCAGTGGGCGATCAGCAACCTCTCAGGCCTGGCAACCTCCGCGAAGCTATAGATGTCCAGTCCCGAGGTATTGCTGGCGATGACCACCTCCTCCGGCAGCAACTCGTCCAGGCGGGCGAATACCTCCTTCTTCACCTCCGGGACCTCCGGGACGGCCTCCACGACGAAGTCGACACCCTGCACCGAGCTTTCCATATCGCTGGAAGGATGAATGCGGCTTATGATGGCATCGATATCTTCCCCCTGGGGTAACGCTCCGTGTTCCTCCAGCACCTCCAGGCTGGAACGGATCAGGGCCATGGCATGCGCAAGGGCTTCGTCCCCCACGTCCACGAGGTTCACCTCTATGCCGGCCCGGGCGAAGGTCTGGGCGATCGAGTTGCCCATCAGGCCCGCACCCACTACCGCCATCATTTTAACGTCATTAGGATCCAAGCTTCACACCTCCCGTTTCCTAATCCAGTCCATGAACCTGACGTTTTCCTCCTCCGTTTTCAGTCTCTCTTTCTCCCGCAAGTCCTCGTCGATCAGCATCTCGGGCCGCGGTTGGTCCGCCCTGTCCCTTAGCGCCCAATAAGGAAAGGGCTCGAGGGGCGGACAACCTATCGCGAATACGCATTCGCCGCCCGCCTTCTCGATCTTCTTCTTCAGCGGCTTGAGGCAGTCGCCGACGAGGATGAGGTCTTTACCCGGCCTCAAACCCTCCGGAATTCCCTTCTTCCTGCCGATGACGATCTGCGCGCCCGCGTTCTTATCGTACTCCCCCAGCGCCTGCATGCGCACCATGGTATAGGCGATGAGGCCCTGGCAGGTGCTGCAGGCGTTATCGGTATAAAAATCATACTCGGGCCAGGCGCCGAAGCCATCGAGATAGGGCAGGTAGATGGGCTTGTGTACTTCCTCGATGGCATTGCCGCGGATCTCTATGCTGCTCTCCTCGATATTCCCCGCTCCCCTCGCGGCGGCGGCCTCGAAATAGTCCACCTTGCTTATATCCAGCCCGACCATACGGCAGGCGGTGGCATCCAGCGCCACAGGATCGGTGCTGGCCACCACGCAGCCGAAGTCCACGGGCGTGCCGCAGTGGGGCCCGAAGCCCTCCATGGGATGAATAAGGTCTGCGATGGAGAGGTCGACCTCGATCACCGACCACAGGTCCATCATGGCCGCGGCCAGGTCGGTGAAATGCATCAGGCCGTGCACTATGTCCTGCACTACCCCCTTGATGTTCTTGAGGGCGCAGGAGAAGACCATGCTTACATGGGATTTGAAGATGGGCAGGTTGACGACGAAATCGGCATCCACCAGAAAGCGGGGCAACTTGACTTCCTTTATCTCCGACCTGGCATCTGGTATGGGGACGTCCACCAGGTCATTCTCGCTCTTGATGTCGATGATCCTGTCCACGCCGGCCTCCTCGGCGGCCTTTTTAATGCCGCTGGCCTCCAGGCACTCCATGGTATCGCAGCCGATGGCGGAGGCCTCGGCCAGGATGATCTTTCCGGGCTTGCCCTTGCGCAGCGCCTTTAT
>JAFGDU010000139.1 GCA_016931915.1 Actinomycetota bacterium | reverse complement strand
GCCGTAAAACCATCCACGGCGTCCACGTTCAGGGTGGAGCGCGCTCCGGCCGGCACGTCCATCTCCACCTTCCCGGTATGTCCATCCTCGCGCAGCAGGTCGAAGACCACGTGTGCGGGCTCTCCCCCCGGGTTGAAGACCAGTATCCAGGTGTCGAAGGCCTGGTCGGTATATCCCTCTGCAAGATACCATTCCGTCGCGGTCTCGGCGGCGCCGTGCTCGCAGGAACCCCCATCGTCCACGCCCCCGTAATCGAAATACATGGCGCGCTCGGCCACGATATCCCCGCTGCTCGCCACCTCCGCCGAGACCTCGGCGCTGTAGAAATACTCGTCTACGTGCACGGTGCGGCGCGACATGGCGGGAAGCTCCACGTCAACCTCTCTCTCCGCGCCCGTAGCCGTATACATCTTCACCTGGGCCGAGACCGTGTCGCTGCCGGGGTTGGCCAGAAGGAGGTACTCGTCGAAGTTATCCGGCTGCAGGTTGACCATGGCGCTGCGCAGGTTGAAGTAACCGCGCAGCTGCTCCCCGGTGATGCGCACCGTTCCCGCGCTGCCGGTGAAGCTGGCGTAGCGGACCCTGCCGCTCGGCGTGCGGTCAGAGAGGTCCATGCCGTAAAGCGTACCGACATAGGTGCTGCTGCGAGCGTTGAGGATGGATTCCATCTCGGAACGGGTATAGGAGACCTGCCAGTGGGCGTAGTAGTTGGCATCGCTCATACACCACGAATCGGGGACCCCGCGCAGGTAGGGCACGGGGGAGCCGAACCATACGTCCTCGTTGTTATCGGTATGTCCACCGCAGGATGCCGAGTAGAAGCACTGGGCCACCTGGCCGCCGTAGGTGAGGACCTGTCCCCACGTCTCGTCCACCGCCTGCCCCCAATTCAGGTCCTTCTCCTGGTCGTATCCGAGGTAATACTGGCAGTGCACGCCGTCGCAGATATCGTAGTTAGAGGAGGCGTGCTTGCCCATGGAGCGCACGGCGTAGGAGCGCGCCGCGACCACCTGGGCCTTCAGCGCGTCTTTCGGCCAGCTCCCGGGGACCTCGGCGATCCCTCTGAGATAAGTCTCGAACCAGCTGATGAGGATGGCGCGCAGGAAGTAGGGGCTCCCGCCTCCGTAGAGATTGAGTTCCAGCGGGGTGTACTGCGAGAGATGGCTCACGCCGTGATTGCCGTTCTGGGGCAGGCGCAGCACGTCCCCGTCGCCGGAGCCGCGTATGTAAAGGGGTTCGTATATACCGCCGTAGCTGGTGTCGTTCACGCAGGTGCCGTCCGGACGCACGATGAAGAAGCGGCCCTGTGCGTCCGCGGCCACCGTCCAGGTACCTCCGGGTACCATCGCGGCGTTGGGGATGTCGCCGCCCGAGGTATAGAAGGCGAAGGAACCCGACTCTGCTTCCAGGTAGATGACGGACTGGTTTTCGGTCAATCCCACCCGGATGGATACCGGGCAGCCCCACACGCCCACCTGCGTCCCCGTGTAGTAGTAGGTTAGTATCTGGCCGTAATCGAAGCCCGCCTCTGCCATCCCCCGGGCGCCCTCCTGGCACATGCCCACGCCGTGTCCCCATCCCGAGCCCTCGAAGGTATAGGTCTCCTGCAAGGCCAGCGCCCCACCCGATCCCAGCGGCAGGAGCAGCGCGACGAGGAATGTTATCAGGATTATTGCTGCTATCTTTTTCATGTCTTCAACCATATTCTTGCGCAATGGGGGTTGGGCTAATCCCGCCCCGGCTCACGCTACCGGACCTTGCTGCCAGGTAAAACGTATAAGGTCGCTTACCATTACCCAACCTTGGTCTTATGTAATGGGGGTTGGGGTCATGTCTTGACATTCCGCGCCTGCGGCGCGAAACGCAACACCTTACCCCACGGGGCTAATCCCGCCCCGGCTCTCGCTACCCAACCTCCGTCTTTCTTCAGACTTCAGACTTAAGACTAAAGACTATTCTTTGGACTCCTCCCACAGGCAGTCCAGTTCCTCCAGGGTCAAGTCCTGCATGTTCCGCCCCTCCTCGCCGCACCTGCTTTCCATGTCGCGAAATCGCCGCTCGAACTTGCGCGACGACCCTCTCAGGGCGATCTCGGGATCCACCTTATAATGGCGGCATATATTCACCAGGGTGAAGAGCATGTCCCCCAGCTCTCCCTCCAGGTCGCCTCCCCCGCCGCGCAGTACCTCCTCGATCTCCCGCAGTTCCTCCTGCAGCTTGGGCAGAACATCCTCGGCTTCCTCCCAGTCGAAGCCGACACGAGCGGCGCGCGTCTGCAACTTGTAGGCGTAAAGGAGGCCCGGCAGCCCCTCGGTCAGGCCGTCGAGCACCGATGACTCTCCCCGCTCCTCCGCCTTGATATGCTCCCACCTGGCGATGACCTCCTCGGGGGTTTCCAGCTCCACCTCCCCGAAGACGTGGGGGTGGCGCCGCAGCAGCTTGGAGATGATGGAGTGCAGGGAATCCCTCACGTCGAAGGTGCCCTCCTCCAGCCCGAGCTGCGCGTGTAGGATCACCTGCAGCATGAGGTCGCCCAATTCCTCCGAGAGGTGGTCCCAGTCCTGGTGGTTGATGGCATCCACCGCCTCGTATGCTTCCTCCACCATGTGGCGGGCCAGCGACTCGTGGGTCTGCTTGCGGTCCCATGGGCACCCGTCCGGCGCGCGCAGGCGCGCGACGACATCCAGCAGTCGCTGGAAATCGAAAAGCTCCGCCTCTTCCAGGGCGTGAAGATAGATGGTGGTGAGGTGGTCGAAACGCTCCTCGTGGTCCAGCTCCTCGAGGGGTATATCCTCCACCCTTTCCTCCGCCGTACCCGCCGCTCCCACCACGTACACGCCATGGGACGGGGGATATACCTCCAGCAGCAGGAGCTTCACCTCCGAGGCCTTGAGGCGCGTGTCTATCTGGGCTATGAGGGTTGCCACCCGTGGGTCGAGCATGCCGTAGCCTTTGTTCAGCAGGCGGTCGGCATCCAGTATGAGCATCCCCTCCACGGCATCCAGCCCCAGCGCGCCAAGGACGGCGTCGAAGAAGCTCACCGCCCCCCTCAAGCGCACCTCCACGTCCTCCTCCAGGAGGAGTTGCACCGTCCATTCCGCAAGCATCGCGAACCCCGGGACGGCGTAGTAGGCCTCGCCTCTCTCGCGCGCTTCCTCCACCACCTCCGCGACCATGGAAGAATATACCTCCTCCATCGACCTGTTCTCCTCGTAATGATAGTCCATGAAGCGCATGCGCACGCCCCGCTCCCGCAGGTCTTTCACGCAGGGGTGGAGTGAGGTGCGCACCAGCACCTCGCCCGCCTTCTCCAGGATCTCCATGGTCTCCACGGTAATGAGCCCCACGGGACCGGGGCCGAGTCCTAGCACATGCACAACCGGTTTATCCATTACCCAACCTATTCCTTACGTAATAGTGGTTGGGGTCAGGTCTTGACATTTCGCGCCTGCGGCGCGAAACGCAACACCTTACCCCACAGGGCTAGTCTCGCCCTGGCTCTCGCTGCCATACCTTGCAGTCAGGTAGTAACCACTTCCCGATCTGCCATTACCCAACCTTGTCCTTACGTAATAGGGGTTAACGCTCTTCCGCGAGTATAGCACCCAGTAACGCGGTAATACCTTCGAGATACCTGCTCCCCTCGGCCTTCCACGAGCCCGGTTCGAAATAGAGGACCAGCTCCTGCATGGTCCCGCGGAAGCGGGACGCTTTCCAGGGGTTACCCTCGCCTGCCGCCTCCGCCGTCAGCGCCTCCGCCGCCGCCGCGCCACCTGGCCCGAGGCGCAAGGCGATATCGTCCCCGTCGTGGCCTACCTCCCGTACCCCCGCGGCCATGCATGCCAGGCGCAGACCCGCCACCGCGAAGAGGTTCTCCGCCTCCGGCGGCAAGGGTCCATAACGGTCGCGCACCTCCGCGCTGAGGGCGGAGATCCCCTCTTGGCTCGCGGCTTCGCCCAGGCGCCGGTATATCTCGATGCGCCGCGACGTCTTCGAGACGTACTCCGGGGTGATGAAAGCGCGCAAGGGTACGTCGACGGTCACCTCCGAGGCGCGGGGACGGCTCAGTCCGCGCAGCTCGTCCACGGCATCCGCCAGCATGCGGCAGTAGAGCTCGAAGCCCACCGCCTCCACGTGTCCGTGCTGCTCAGCGCCGAGCAGGTTCCCGGCGCCCCTTATCTCCAGGTCCTTCATGGCCACGCGCAAACCGGAGCCCAGCTCCGAGAAGTCGCGGATCACCTTGAGCCTCTGTAGGGCCCCCTCGGTCATGTACCCTCCCTCGCGGAAGAGAAAGAACGCATAGGCCTGGCGGTTGCTCCTCCCGATCCTCCCGCGCAGGTGATAGAGCTGCGACAGTCCCAGGTTCTCCGCCCCGTCCACGATGAGCGTGTTCACGTTGGGGATGTCCAGCCCCGACTCGACGATGGTCGTGCATACCAGCACGTCGGCGCTGCCGGCGATGAAATCCTCCATCACCGCCTCCAGCTTCCTCTCCTTCATCTGTCCATGCCCTACCACTATCCTCGCCTCGGGTACGAGTTCGTGTACGCGGCGGGCCGCGCGGTCGATGGTACGCACGCGGTTGTGCACGAAGAAGACCTGGCCCTCGCGCTCCAGCTCCCTGCGGATGGCCTCGCGCACCAGCTCGTCGTCGTAAGGACCCACGGAGGTGATCACGGCGTAACGCTCCTCGATGGGGGTATCGATGACGCTCATGTCCCGTATACCGGAGAGGGACATCTGCAGGGTGCGGGGGATGGGCGTGGCGGTTAGGGTAAGCACGTCCACGCTGCGCCGCAAGGCCTTCAGGCGCTCCTTCTGAGCCACCCCGAAGCGGTGTTCCTCGTCCACTATGACCAGGCCCAGCTGGGCCAGTTTCACGTCTTCCTGCAGCAGGCGGTGGGTGCCGATGACCACGTCCACCTCGCCCGATGCCACTTTCTCCAGCACCTCCCTCTGTTCCGCCCCGCTGCGGAAACGTGACAGGGTCTCGATGCGCACCGGGAAAGAGGCGAAGCGCTCCGCGAAGGTGCGCTGATGCTGCTGTGCCAGCACCGTGGTGGGAACGAGCAACGCCACCTGCCTGCCGTCCATCACCGCCTTGAAGGCGGCACGCACGGCCACCTCCGTTTTACCGTATCCCACATCACCGTAGACCAGGCGGTCCATGGGGATGGTCTTCTCCATATCCTCCTTCACGTCCCGGATGGCGCTTTCCTGGTCCGGGGTCTCCACGTAGGGGAACGAGCCCTCCAGTTCCCGCTGCCAGGGGTCGTCGGGGCCGAAGGCGTAACCTTCTCCCGCCATGCGGTCGGCGTACAGCGTGAGCAGGTCGAAGGCCATTTCCTTCACCGAGGAACGGGCCTTTCGCTTCGCCCGCGTCCAGTGATGGCTGGAGAGGCGGTGTACGACCGGCTTCTCCGCTCCCACGTAGCGGTGCACGAGGTCGATGCGGTCGGTAGGCACGTAAAGAGAGTCCCCGCCGCCGTAGCGAAGCAGCAGGTACTCACGGACCGCGCCATCGACCTCGCGTTTTACCAGCCCGCCGTATATGGAGATGCCGTGGTTGACGTGGACCACGTAATCGCCCTCGCTTAGGTCCCACCACCCCTCCACGGGGCGCCCGCCGCCCGCGGCCGCCGGGGCCGCGCGCAGGCGCAGCCTGCCGAAGATATCCCTTTCGGTGAACACCGCCAGCTTCTCGCCGGGCAACTTGAACCCCCGGGACCAGCCCCCCCGCAGCAGCGAGGCCACCCCCGGTCTGGGTGTCCCCTCGAGGGCGATGGTCAAGCCCGCTTCCACCACAAGTTCGCGCAGCCTCTCCAGCCTGCCCTCGGTGTCCAGGAGTATCGCGGCGCTCCACCCCTCTGCGAGGAGTTGCTCGAGTTCTGAGACGAAGGCGCCCACCCGTCCGTGGTATTCCGTTGCCCCAAGGCTGGTCACGGCGGCCGAGGGATGCGGGGCCATGGGGTCCAGTTCGAACACCGGGAGGCCTTTCCGCACCGCCCCTTGCGCGGGAGACAGGTCCATTCCAGCCGCCCGCAACCTTTCGCCTATCACCAGGGGCTGCGACAGAGCCACGGCAGACCCTGCGGCGAGAGTATCCAGGAGTCGTTCTCCGCCGTTCTTCTTCACCGGCAAGACCACCGGGTATACCTCGGTCTCCTCGCGGGCCTCACCCGAACGCTGATCGACGGGGTTGAAATGGCGTATCCTCTCCACCCTGTCCCCGAAGAACTCCACCCTTAGCGGTCGGGGCCAGCCGGGGTCGTAGACGTCAAGGATACCTCCGCGCACCGCGAACTGTCCCGCGCCCTCCACCAGGTATTCCCTTTCGTACCCCATGGATGCGATACGCCGCACCGCTTCGTCCATGTCCATCTCTGCATCCACGCGGAAAGACAGGGGTGTCAGCGACTTCCCGCCGCGCGGAAACGACTGTAAAAGAGCCCGAGCCTCGCACACCACTACCACGTGCTCGTCTTCGGCCAGTGCCTTGAGGGCGCGTGAGCGCAGGGCTACGGCCTCCGGGTCCTCTCCACGCTCCCCCGCGATGACCAGTTCTCGCAGGGGAAGCGGCCGCACCGCTTCCCCGCCCAGGAGCTCGGCCAGCAGCATGGAGAATTCTTCCTCCGCCGCCCTTCCCGGGACAACAGCGAGGAGCGGTCCCGCGAGGGTGCGAAAAAGAGACCCCACCAGGAAGGGATGTATCTCCTCCTCCGCCTTGACCGCGAAGTGGCCGGCCTGCTCCGCACCGGTCCCCTGCGGCCAGGCTCCCATGCTCTCCTCTATAATGTTTACCAGTTCCTGTAAAATCTCCACGGCTCTCCTTGCATCGAGCACGCCGAACGGGCCTGGACGCTGCGCACCCAGGCCTCCCCTCCATGATACAACACACTGCCCCACGTAGGCCCCGACAATGCACACAGGCACAAGTCGGGCCCTGAGGGATTGATCATCGCACGCGGCTGCGCAGGTCAAGCGGGTGGGGCGGGCTTATCCACCCATCGTTTTCAACTTTCCTCTGCGTTCGATTAATATATTGTCAAAGGCATGAGCGAGCTGCCTCAACGCGGGCAGCCCTGTAAGGGGGCGGCTGATGGACTTGACCTCTATGAGCGCCGGGGCATACGACGCCTCTATCTCCCGCATAGAGCTCTACACGCTCTTCGTGCCCTTCCGCGAGGAAGTGCAGCGTATCATGCGCGCGTCCGCCGGAGGCCTGGGCATGGCCATAGCGGCGGAGGAGCCGTGGATGGGAGGAGATTTCGTTATATGCCGCCTGAGCGCGGACGACGGCCACAGCGGCGTGGGCGAGGCATTCGTATGGCTGCCCGAGACCGGACTCATCCCGGAACAGATAACCTCGGTCATCGCGCACGCGCTTTCGCGCTACGTCCTGGGGGCAAGCCCCTTCGCGGTGGCGGAGATCGCGAAACACATGGAGCGCAATGCCTCCCGCAACGAAGTGGCCAAGGGCCTGCTCGACATGGCCTGCTATGACCTGGCCGGACATATCTGCGGACAGCCGGCGGGCGAGCTCATGGGGGGGTTGCAGGTGGAAGAGATCCCGCTGGCCGCCCTCGTCCCCCTGGCGGACCTAGACGTCATGTCCGCTTTGACCGAGGGCTTCCGCGAGGGCGGCTTCCGCACCCTGCGTATCAAGCTGGGAGCGGGGATCGAGCAGGACGCAGGTATCATGGAGGCGGTGCGCGGCAAGGCGGGCGAGGACACGCGCCTGCGCGTCGACTACAACCAGGCCTATGGACCGGAGGAGGCCGTGCAGGCGATCCTGGCCATCGAGCCCTACGGCATCGATGTCGCCGAACAGCCGGTAGCGGCCGAGGATTACGCTGGTATGGCCGCGGTTCAGCATCGCGTCGGCGTGCCTCTTATGGCCCACGAGGGCTGCTTCTCCCTGCGCGACATCATCACCCTGGTCGAACTCGGTGCCGTCGGGGTGGTGGGTATCAACTCGGAGCGACCGGGCGGCATCAGCGCCGCGCTGCGCGCCATGGATTTCGCATCCGGGCGCGGCATGGGCGTGGTGGTCCATAACCAGACCCTGGGGATAGCCACGGCCGCCCAGCTGCACCTCGCCGCGGCCAGGTTCTCCTCCCTGGGCCATGACGTGGAGCTCTTCGGCGACGTGATGTTCGAGGACGATCTCATTCTCGAGCCCATCGCCTGCGCCAACGGCACGGCGGCCGTCCCGCTCGGGCCCGGGTTCGGGGTGGAGCTGGATGAAGGGGCTCTCGCCAGATACGCGCGCGCGGAGACCGTGATCGTCGAGATCTGAAATAGAGGGGAACGAAACAAGAGAGGAGCTTTGCGGTTCATGGGGGAAGACGCCTTACTGATCGGCGGCGGCGATATCGTCACCATGGATACGGCCCAGCCCCGCGCCGAAGCAGTCGCGGTGAGCGGAGGAAGGATCACCGCGGTGGGCAGCATGGCCACATGCAGGCAGGCGCTGGGAGGACGTCCCGAGCTCATCGACCTCGCGGGCGGGGCGCTGCTTCCCGGGTTCATCGACACCCACATCCACCCGGTGCTCCTCATCTACTTCGACATGAACCTGGACCTCCGTGGCGTCGAATCCCTGCAGGCCCTGCAGGAGAGGATACGCGCCGCATGCGCCGGGCTCGCTCCCGGGGAATGGCTGGTGGGGCTGCAGTTCGACGAGGAATCGCTGCGGGAGAGGAGGATGCCGACCAGGCACGACCTGGACCCCGCCTCCCCCGACTACCCGGTGGCGATCATCAAGCACGACGGCCACACCATCATCGCCAATACCGCCGCCATCGAGGCCTGCGCCGTCACATCGTCCACTCCCGATCCCGAGGGAGGCCTTATCGACCGCGAGCCCGATGGATACCCGGCCGGGCCCTTCCGGGAAACGGCTTCTACCATCATCAAGGACCGGCTGCCCATACCTGATTACCAGGCATTCCTCGCCGGTGCGGCGTCCGCCTTCGGCAAGCTGGCGGCATGCGGTATAACCTCGGTGGGCGCAGTCCTGCAGGCCGGTGAGGAGGGGCCGGCGGGAGCGCAGGGAGCATACGATATCATGCTCATGCAGCTCCTTTTGGAGAAGATCCCGCAAAGCCTGTACAGCATGCTCATAGCGGACGACTACGCCAGGGTCGAGGCGGCCCTGATGAGCCCGCTGCATCAGCCCGAGGGGGCCGCCGGCCACAACGTCGGGGCGGTGAAGATATTCGCCGACGGCACTTTCGGCTCCCACACCGCCTACATGGAGGAGCCGTACGCTGACCGGGCGGATACGTGCGGGTTCCTTACCACCCCCGAGGAGGAGATATACCGCCGCATGGTCATGGCCCACAGCAGCGGGCTGCAGGTCGCCATCCACGCCATCGGCGACGCAGGCAACCGCGTATGCATCGAGATGTTCGAGCGCCTGCTGGCGCAACATCCCCGTCCGGACCACCGCCACCGCCTCGAGCATGCCTCGCAGTTGAACCACGGGCTTATCTCCTCCATGGCGCGCCTGGGCATCATCGCCAATACCACGCCCATGTACATACACTCCGAGAAGGATTGGCTGCACGGGAGGCTGGGGCACGAGCGGACGAAGTGGACCTATCCTTTCCGCTCTCTACTCCAGGCGGGAGTGGTGGTTGCGGGCTCCTCCGACGGCCCCATAGAATCCACCGATGTGCTGCAGGCAGTGCAATGCTGTGTGACCCGGGAGGGGTTCGAGACGCAACAATGCATCTCGCCGGAGCAGGCGCTGGCCATGTATACCACGCGTGCCGCTTATTCCCAGCGCGAGGAGGACGTTAAGGGCAGTATAAGCGTTGGGAAGCGCGGAGACCTGGTGGTCCTGCAGGCAAACCCCCTTGCCCTTCCGCCACGTGAGATCGGCGAGATACCCGTGGAATTGACCGTGGCCGGCGGCAGGGTAATCTTCCACCGCAGCAGCACATCCTGAACCATATATTTTCGCCTCCCTGGCGATGATGCGTGCCGCCGCGGCATCGAAAGCCGCAACAGATAAAGGGGCCCGCCAGAGCGGACCCCATCCCATGTCTTGCGGGTCCAGGTTCAAAACTCATCTGGGAATTGCTCAATCACGCCAGACGAGAACGTGTCGGCGAGTACCAACACCTCGTCACGTGCTTTGTCGAAGGCAGTCACCGCAGCGTCCCACTGCTCGCCGATAATAGCCACGGCATATTCAGTCGTGTACTCGAGGATGTTCTGCAGGACCTGGAGCACCGTCTCATAAGGCCAGTACTCGGGGTTGGCCCCATCCAGGAACGTGGCGATGGCTTCGGCATCGGCCGCCAGTGCATCGTTGGCCGCACCCTGTCCAGCCGCGTCGCCCGTCAGGGCGGCAGTCACCAGGGCTACAGCATCTTCCTGCAATTGTGCGATGGCCGCTGTGGCCGTTTCGCCTGCGTCCATACCGTAGTAGGTGCCTACTACACTCCCGAGATCGTCCGCCACCTTGTTCCAGCGCTCAAGGGCGGCGGTTAGGTTGGGGGTGGCCAACTTGGCAGCTATCACGGTCTCGCGGGCCCAGAAAGAGAAGTCATCCCATAGCTTGATACTGGCATTAGAGAGAGCTACGGCGTCATCGCTGTAGCCCGTCATGGCCGGCTCGGTGGTCCCGTTCGTCCCATTCTCGTCGTCTCCACAACCTGATGCCAGGGTCAATAACCCTGCTGCCAGGACGATAAGCACGAGTATCACTCCTATCCTCATTGTCCTACCCTTCATTCCATCTCACCTACTTCCCTATCCTCGTTAATTGCTCATGGTCTATGTAATAGGAATATGATGCCTTGCTGTTTGGTCGGATCTGCCAGTCTCTAAACCCCCGTCTACCGGCTCATGTTTCTTATGCCCAATATTATTACCACTAGCACCCTCCCTAAACAGAAATCCCTGATCTATATCACCCGCCCCCGATCCCTTCCTTCGCTTGAGAACGTGCGCAAGCGAAGTTTAGTCTGCTTGCCAGATAACCAATTGCACCGATTCGAGTTGCCCTTCGACTACCACGAGACGCCGGGGACCCTTCGTTGTTGCCACCGCAAGGGCATTTACCTATAATTGTCTAGTTGGACCCGCCCCGGAGCGGGCGAAAGAGAAAAAGAGGTGGCGGATATGCAAACGGAACTCATTGCCGTTCCCCGCGAGGAGACGGGGAAAGAGGCGGCTAAAAGGATGCGGCACGACGGGCGGATACCGGCCGTGCTCTACGGCCATGGATTCGATACCAGGCTTCTATCCCTGGACGAGAAGGCGTTCAAGACCCTGCTCAGGCATGGCCTGCACGGATTGCTCAACCTCAAGGTCGAGGGCGCCAAGGAGGATGAGCACACGGTATTGGTCAAGGAGATACAGCGCGATCCCATCAAGGACCACATTCTCCATGTGGACTTCCAGAAGATACGCGGCGGCGAGGAACTGCAGGCCGAGGTAGCCCTGCAGTTCGTGGGCGAGCCGGCTGGGGTGAAGGCCGGTGGCATCCTGCAGCACTATCTCTACGAGGTCTCGGTACAGTGCCTCCCCAAAGACCTGCCGGAATCCATCGAAGTCGACATCTCCGGCCTCGAGCTCAAAGAGAACCTGAGGATACACGACCTGGTCACCATCGAGGGAGTAAAATACGCCAACAGCCCCGAGGAGATCGTGGTAGCCGTTGCCCCGAAGCGGGTTAAGGAAGAGGTCAAGATCGAGGAGGAGCTCCTCGAGGGAGAGGTACCGGAGGAAGTCGAGGAGGGCGCGGAGGCCGAGGCCCCTGCCGAGGAAGAGGCGGAATAAGATTCGGTATAATTCGGCATCTACGGGGGCGGGCAATCCGCCCCTGTTTTCATGAGGAGGCAGCATGTTCCTGATCCTGGGCTTGGGAAACCCGGGGGAACATTACCGCAGGACCAGGCACAATGCCGGTTTCTGGGCCGTGGACGAACTCTCTAAGAAGCACGGCGCGTCCCTGAAATCGCGTAAGGGATACGACCTGGCGGAGGCGAGATTCTACACCGAGGATATCTACCTGGCCCGCCCCCTGACCTTCATGAACCTCAGCGGTAAGGCGGCACGCAAACTGCGCCGCAAGCTCAAGATAGACCCGGCCTCGATCCTGGTCATCCACGACGACATCGATCTCAGGGAGGGGACCATCCGCGTCAGGAAAGGCGGCTCGTCCGGGGGGCACCTGGGCGTGCAGTCGATAATCGAGAACCTCGGCACGCCCGAGTTCCCGCGCATCCGCATCGGCGTGGGCCGCCCCCCGGCTGGCATGGATCCCGCCAAGTACGTCCTCGCCGAGATGAAGGGCGCCGAGCTCGAGGAGTTCCTGACCTGGTGCGAGAAGGGCGCCGCGGCCGCGGAGGCCGTGGTTATGGACGGCCTGGAGACCGCCATGAACCTCTTCAATTAGGGTCACATGTCTGTTATGGCTCATTTCCATATAATGGATAATAGTCAGGGGCCAAAGATCAAAGACCTTGCCCCCTTTCTACAGGAAAGCCCGCGATAAAAGGCGGGGGGCGATCCGCTTATAGGCCAGCCCTGCAACTGCAAATCTATCCCTGTTCATTATCAGCCACAGGCCCGGCAACCTCTCGTCTACAACAAAATCACTCCTTGGTGCGTCGAAAACCATGCCGCAACCATTAGCACGGCCTCCGGGGAGGAGGAATAAGGAAGGGGCGGAGAGAAGAAACGACGGAGATGAGATTATCCAGATTACTAGTAATTGCGCTGGCGGTCATATTCCTCGCGACCGGCCTGTGTGTCCTGCTTGGCTGCGGCGGAAACCGGGAGGCCAAGTCCAAGGTGGACGAGGCGGTGGAGACCGTGGGTTCCGCCCGGCCCCTGCTGGAGGACCTGATCGGCCTGGACGAACGCCTGAATACCCTGGGAACACGCTTCACCAACGTGGAGGATACCATCGCCGAGGGCAAATCGCTGGCTGCTATGGCCCTGCTGGACGTGGACGAGCTGGAGGCCCGCTACCAGCAGGCAAGGGACCTCCTCCTGGAGGTCACCGGCATGGAGGGCGCCGGGTCTTACGCCGAATACGCCCGCCTCGCCCTGGTGGCCGTGAACATCGAGCTGGAGGTCATGGCCGTGAACCGCCAGTTGCTGACCGATGTTCAGGATATGCTGGACGTGCTGCCGCTCGCGGAGAGCCAGGAGCAGCTGTCCTATTACACCCAGGAGATCGAAGCGCTCACCGCTGAGATAGCGGACCTGCTGCAGCAGGGAGCGGAGGCGGCTCAGCAGGCCGACCGTTATTACGAGGAGCATGGACTGTGAGCCGGAAAAGCCTCCTGGCGCTTAGCGTCGTATGCCTGGCCGTAATGGCCGCTACGGCGGGCTGCGGCTCGCAAGCCCGCCAGTATGCGCAGGAGGCGCGGTCCAGCTATATCACCGCCAGGGCCGTCCTGGTGGGCGTGGCCGAGTTCCCGGCCCAGATGGAGACGCTGCTGCGCTCCGGATCCATAGACAGCGAGAGAGAAAACGCCGAGGGGCTCATCGAGGACACCCGTGAGCTGCTGCCCACCGCCTCGTCCGCCTTCCGCACCGTGAGCGAAAACGCGGGGCTGCTCAAGGAGGAAGGCGGCGAGAAATACACCCCCTACGCGGAAAAGCTGCTCGTGCTGGTAAGCCTGAACGAGGAGATCATCAACGCCTATTCGGAGTTCATCGGCCTCTCCAATTCGGTGCTGCAGGGTCTTCCCTACGGAGACAACCCCCAGGATCTCATGCCCACCCTCAACTACATGGACACGGTTATCGTCCGCATCCAGGATCTTACGGCGCAGCTCCAGCAGCTGGAAGCGGAGGCCGAGGCGCTCTACCGCGCTCTCACGGAGTAACCGGGGGTCAGCCCTCCATTTTCAACGTCGGGGGTCAGGCCTCCACATTCAACGTCGGGGGTCAGCCCGGAATTTATCGTGAGGAGCGCAGCGACGTGGCGGCATTCAACGTAATCACCCACGCAAGTGGTCAGACGAGACCTTCACCGCATTAAGTCGAATGTGGGAAGAGGCTCGTCCGAGCGATATCGAGATCCACCAGCGGTTCTTGCCAGGGATCAGCCCCGGCGTCTATTCTTCAGACCTCTTCAGACTTCAGCCTTCAGACTTGAGACTACCTAAGGCATGTTGTCGCCGCCGAAGAGTTCGCTGACGGACTCGTCCTTGAACACGCTGGCGATGGTATTGGCGAAGATGGAGGCGATGGAGAGCACCTCCACCTTGTCGCTGAGGCGCTCCGCCGGTATGGGCAGGGTGTTCGTGACCACCACCTTCTTCAGGGGGCTCTTGTCCAGGCGTTCCCTGGCGGGCCCGGAGAATATGCCGTGGGTGGCGCATGCATAGACCTCCCTGGCTCCGGCTTTCATCAACGCCTCCGACGAGGCGGCCAGGGTCCCGGCCGTGTCTATCATGTCGTCCACCAGAAAGGCGGTCTTGCCCTCCACCTCGCCGATGACATGCAATACCTCGGCCTGGTTGTGGCCGGGCCGGCGTTTGTGAAGGATGGCCATGGGGACGCCCAGGTGGTCTGTGTATTTATTGGCCATCTTTACCCTGCCGGCGTCAGGGGAAACTATAACCAAATCCTGGAGATTCTGTCGGGATATATAGGAGGCCAGCAGGGGCACCGCGGTGAGATGGTCCATGGGGCCGGAGAAGAAGCCCTGTATCTGGCCGGCATGCAGGTCCATGGTGAGGATGCGGTCCGCCCCCGCTACCGCCAGCAGGTCCGTGACCAGCCTGGCGCTTATAGGCTCCCGGGCCAGGGTCTTCTTGTCCTGGCGCGAATATCCGTAATACGGTATAACTGCCGAGATGCGCTTGGCGGAGGCCCTCTCCAGGGCGTCGATCATGATCAGCAGCTCCATGATGTTGTCGTTAATGGGTTCGGAACAGGTCTGGATAACGAAGGCATCCGACCCGCGTACGCTCTCCGAATATCTGACGTAGAGCTCGCCGTTACTGAAGGTCTTGAGATCCACCTTGCCCAGGCTTATACCAAGGTGCCCGGCTATCTGGCGCCCCAGGTCGGGATAGGACCTCCCGCTGAAGATCATGAGTTTTTTGCGCGTTACCTCCTTCAAGGCTTGCCCTCCTCCTTTTTTTTGCTCTTTTTCTTATATTCTAATATGTTTTTCTGCGCGCTGCGTTCAACCCCCAGCGCTCCCGGCGGGATGTCCTTGGTTATGGCCGAGCCGGCCCCCGTGACCGATCCTTTTCCGATACGGACCGGGGCGACGAACATGGTGTCGGAACCTATAAAAGCCTCGTCCTCGATGACCGTGCGGTGCTTCTGGGCGCCGTCGTAGTTACAGGTGATGCTGCCCGCTCCGACATTGACGTCATCGCC
The DNA here is from genome assembly GCA_016931915.1 of Actinomycetota bacterium. Taxonomy (GTDB): domain Bacteria; phylum Actinomycetota; class Geothermincolia; order Geothermincolales; family RBG-13-55-18; genus SURF-21. The sequence goes on along the minus strand of JAFGDU010000139.1, from coordinate 41,248 downwards.
GATATCCGCATCGCCCATATAGCTCAGATGGGGTACCTTGCTCCCCTTTCCCACCACGGTGTTCTTGGTCTCTACGAAGGTCCCGGCCTTGGCGCCGCTCTGCAGCACGCTGCCCGGACGCAGGCTGGCATACGGGCCTACGTTCACTCCATCATGCAGTTCGCTCTCGCGCACCGTGGCCTGCTCCACGGTCACCCCGTTCCCGAGGACGGAGTCGACGATGCGAGCGTTCGGCCCCAGGACGCACCCCTCACCGACGGTCGTCTTCCCCTCCAACATCACCAGGGGGCGCAGCACCGTATCCCTGCCTATGATCACCTCCCCGCCGATGAAGGTGGTGGAGGGGTCCTCCATGGTCACTCCCTCCTCCATCCAAAGGCGGTTGATGCGTTGCCGCATGATGGCCTCCGCCTGGGCCAGGTGTTCGCGCGAGTTTACGCCCAGGACCTCGCACGCATCGGTCGTGAGGTGGGCCGCGATGCGCCCCCCCGCTCTCGCGAGCAGGGCGATGGCATCGGTCAGGAAATACTCGCCCTTGGCGTTTTCCGTGCCCAGTTCCGGGAGCAATCCCCTAAGCTCTTCCCAGTTGAAGACGTATATGGAGGTGTTGACCTCATTAATGATCCTCTCCTCGGGACCGGCTTCGCTCTCCTCGACGATCCCGGCCACCCTTCCGTCCGCCTCCCGCACGATCCTGCCGTACCCGGTGGGATCCTCCAGGATGGTGGTGAGCATGGTCATCGCCGGGTTCTCATCCCCATGCAGCCTGCAGAGGTCGCCCAGGGTGGCGGGGGTGACGAGGGGGGAATCCGCGGTGATCACCAGCAGTTCATCGGCCGTCACGCGGGGTGCCGCGATCATAACCGCGTGCCCCGTGCCCTTCCTCTCCTCCTGCACCACGCAGGAAGCCCTCTCGCCCACTTCCTCCTCGACCTCGGGGGCCCCCTTGCCTACAACCACCAGGATGTCGTCGATATGCCCCGCTCTCTTTATCTCCTCCAGAGCATCCAGGACCCAGGAGAGCATGGAGCGGCCGCACACGCGGTGCATGACCTTCGGCCTGTCGGATTTCATGCGCGTCCCCTCGCCGGCGGCGAGGACCAGGGCTGTTCGGCTCAACTCCGCCTCCTTCCACTCCCGACGGCATAATTGTATAGGACAGGTGATGACAGTCCAAATCCCGCCCTCACGGCCACGCCTCCGTCCCGTATGCTCGCTGTTGGATAGTGGATCGACGCGCGACGGCAGGCATGCGTCCCCGTCTTCACCATAAACAAAGAAAAGAGGGCCTGGAGCCCTCGATTTACCTGGCTGGGGCGGTAGGATTCGAACCTACGATCACGGCTCCAAAGGCCGCTGCCTTACCACTTGGCCACGCCCCAGAGAAGAAGTGATAAGCTCGCCTTATTGCTCCTGGGGCTGCTCGTCCTCGCCCTTTTTCAACTTGAAGAACTCGCGCAGGACCGCTTCCTGGATCTTCTCCCGCGTCTCCGAGTTCAGTGGATGTGCGATGTCTTTGAAGTCCCCGTTGGGGAGTTTCCGGGAGGGCATAGCAACGAAGTAACCGCGGTCCCCGTCTACAACCCTTAGATCATGGATTACGAAGCAATCGTCGAGAATGATGCTGGCGATACCTTTGACCATGTTCATGTCGATCTCACGTACGGTTACCCTTGTGATCTCCACGAGTTGTATCCCCCTTAGATAGTCATATCTTAACCGACAAGAAACTTATAAACCATATTATGCCCCTCACGCTCCGTTTTCAAGGTTATTTGGCTGGTTTGCTAAACAAACTTCAGCGTAACTGTTCGGCAAAGAGCGCTGGTAGAACCCACGACCGGGATCCAGGCAGCGCCATGTGCCCGCGTCCGGGACCCGGCGGGGTTCCTTCATCCCACCTGGCTCACGCCGGCCATGCGGAAACTGGTACGGAAGACCACGGGTGCATGCCGCCTCATCTCCTCCTCCAGCAAAGCCGACTCTGCATCGCTTGCTGCCAGGACAAATACCGTGGGGCCGCTGCCGCTGACCATGGCGCCGGCGGCGCCTGCCTCCGCCGCCTTCTCCAGCAGAGCGCCCACCTCGGGCATGAGCTCGCAGGCCGCCCGCTGCAGCGAGTTATGCAGCAGCGTCGCGATGATGTCGACGTCGCCTGTGGGCAATGCGGCAACGAGGGGATCCGGACCCTGTGTGCGAGGATCGTCTCCCCCCGAGAGATCGAAGCGCCGGTAGACCTCCGCGGTCGAGAGGGTCTCTCCCGGGTTGACCAGCAGGACGGGCAACGGCGGGGCCTGTGTCAGGGGGGTTATACGCTCTCCCCTCCCCTCCCCCATTGCGGTCCCGCCCACCAGGAAGAAGGGCACGTCCATGCCGAGGGAGGCGGCCGTACGCAGCAATTCCTCCCGGCTCAAGGCCTCGCCGCTGATGAAGTTGAGGATGCGCAGCACCGCCGCCGCGTCGGCGCTTCCGCCCCCCAGGCCCGCAGCCTGTGGTATGCGCTTGCTGAGCCTGATGTTTATCCCCATGCGCATACCCGTCGTGGCAAGAAAAAGGGCGGCGGCACGGTGGCAGAGGTTGTCTTCGCCGGCGGGGGCGTCCCCCCCGACCGCAAGCCGGATCCCCTCTCCGCCCTCCGTGACCTCGACCTCCAGAAGGTCGCATATATCCACGGCTTGCAGTACCGTGCGCACGGGATGGTATCCGTCGGGGCGGGGAGGGCCCACCTCCAGGTAGAGGTTTATCTTAGCCGGGGCCTCGAGAACCGCCCTGCTGCGCATCTGCCCTCCTTTACTCCGGCTGCCGCCGCCTCCATCTTAACACGACGCATGCAGTCCAGACCCTTGCGAGCCCTAAGGGCCCAAATGCGGGCGACATGCGCGATAATGTAATCAGACTTGTAAGTCGAGGCCGATAGCGACGGCCACAGGAAGGAAAGCGCGATGGGAAAGCTTGCCAGGCCCAGCGTGGTCGCGGAGATACTGGAGAGGCATGGGCTGCGCCTCACGCGCGCCCTCGGCCAGCACTTCCTGGTGGATGGAAACGTCCTGGGGCGCCTGGTCGAGGCCGCCGGCCTCACCCCCGAGGACACGGTGCTGGAGGTGGGGCCGGGCATCGGTACGCTCACCGAAGAGTTGTGCGGGCGCGCCCGCCGCGTGGTTGCGGTGGAGATGGACAGCCGTTTCCTCGCCGTGCTGGAAGAGACCCTGGGCTCCTGGCCCAACCTGGAACTGGTGGAGGGCGATGCCATGCGCGTGGACCTGGCGCAGCTGTTCTCGCCCGGCGAGCGCGTCAAGGTGGTATCCAACCTTCCCTACAACATCGCCACGCCCCTTATCCTGCGCCTGCTCAGGGAGCTGCCCCAGGCGGAGAGCATGGTGGTCACCGTCCAGCGCGAACTGGCCGACCGTTACCTGGCCGAGCCCGGAGATCCTTCCTACGGAGGTGTATCGGTTAAGATCAGGTTGCTGAGCGATGCGCGCCGCCTAGCCAACGTCCCTCCCACCGTGTTCATGCCGCCCCCCAGGGTGGAATCCGCCGTCGTGAGCTTCGCAAGAAAGGGCGCATCCGTGGAGGACGCGGAGATCGAGCCCTTCTTCCGCTTCCTCAACGCCTCCTTCTCCGCCAGAAGGAAGATGCTGGTAAACTCGCTCAGCTCCGGCAGGCTCCCCTACTGCTCCCGTGCCGCGGCCGAGGAAGCCCTGCGCGGTTGCGGTTTCTCCCCCTCGGCCCGGGCGGAGGAGCTTTCCTGCGAGGAGATGCTGGCGATCTTCCGGGAGCTGTAGCCCTTATCCCACGAGGACCTTGAGCGCCCCCTCGGGTGATACTTTCCACCCGAACGTATCGCCGTCAACTAGCGAGCCCACTACAGCCCCCGCCACCATGGGCGCGTTGAAAGGGTTGAGGATCTCGATCCCTGCCGCCATCTCCTCGGGCGAGGGGTTGTCGCTGGCCGGGACGCCGAAACCCCTGGTCTTGATGAAGGCGATCCCCTGCTGGAAGGCGTCCGGCTTCCTCTCCCTCAAGCCCCTGTAAAAACTCCTGGTCTGCTCGGCGAGCATGTGCGGGATGTCCTCGCCCAGTTCCCTCTCCAGTTCCCGGAAGACGGCATTGATCCCCCCGATGTCTATAAAGATGATCCACTCCCCGCTCGCCCCGTCCGTCACCTTGCCGTTCTCGAGGTCCCAGTACCAGTTACGCACCTGCAGCGGCGTGCCGCAGGCCTGGCAGCGCTCGAAGCCGGCCCGGGCCGGTCCGGGCTTGCCGTAATCCACCTGCAGCCTCTCCTCCTCGGGCGCGTCCTCCCAGGCGTTTATCTCTATCCTGGTGATATTCCCCTCACGCTCGTATCCCGCCCTGGCCCGGATCCTCTCGATGCTCTCGAAGGCCCCGCAGACATCGCCGGTGAATATGGGGTCGTGATATACCAGCTCCGCCTCGAGGAGCAGGGAGTCTCCGGCCTTGTACGAGGCAATCCTGGACTTGGCCAGCCCGATTGCCTCCGCCTGCCTGATCATGTACAGGTATGCGATCTTGCGCAGAGGCCTGAAATGCAGCGGCGCCCCCCGTGGGCCCGCCAGCATGCTGTCGACGTAGATCTTGGCGCCCCGCCTCTTGGCGTCGATCACGATATTATCGATGGAGATGCCGAGCTGTTCCTCGATGCCCCCCAGGACGGCCCCCAGGAGATCGCTCTCCATCCACACGCCCCGCATGTCGCTGCCGCGGGCGACGATAACGCCGTTGTCCTTCCACTCGTGCTTGGCTCCGACCCTTTTTGGCACCCCGCACTTGCTGCAAGCTACGATGCCCATTTGCAGTCCTCCTTAGCGTCCTTCACGATCCACATATCTCGCGTGTACTTCAACCGTTTTCGCGTACCATAACGGGCATATACACTATCGGAACAGCAGCTCGCTTTCTTAAGGATGGTACAGCACGGGGCCCGCATAAGAAAAAGGCGGGCGCCATGCCCACCTGTCAGCCAGAGATAGAGAGCGGAACCCTTACCCCCCTGACCCGATCCGCTCCGGAAATGACTCGCTAGTCTCTCTTACTTGCGCTTCAGCTCGTTGATGCACTTCTGGCAGATACGGCTGCCCTTGAAGGTCTTGTTCTTATCTGGGTTTCCGCAGATGATGCACCCCGGCTGGTACTTCATCAGCACGATCTTCTCGCCGTCGACGAATATCTCGATGGGGTCGCGCTCTTTGATATCCAGAGTACGGCGCAGCTCCATGGGGATGACGATCCTTCCGAGCTCGTCGATCTTCCTTACGATGCCGGTCGCTTTCATGTTTTGCCCACCCTTTCTGGCTTGCTGGCCCGGCTTCAGGAGTCCGGGCGCACTGCGTTCTCCTTGACAATCCAGGGTTATACCAGGGATATAATTATATGTACATCGCCCGAGGGGTGTCAATAATTTTCTAGTAATTTTTTACATGGGAAGGAAAAAATGGACAAAGCCTACTACGTCACAACGCCCATCTACTACGTAAATGACATGCCCCACATCGGCACCGCCTATACCACGGTGGTTGCCGACACCCTGGCGCGCTACCACCGCCTCAAGGGCGTGGACGTCTTCTTCCTCACCGGCGTAGACGAGCACGGCCAGCACGTGGCGCGCGCCGCCGAGCGCAATGGTGTCTCGCCGCAGGAGTGGGCGGACCGCATGGTGGTACATTTTACCGACGTGTGGAAGGCGCTCAACATCAGCAACGATTTCTTCATCCGCACCACCTCCCCCCGCCACGCCGAGGTGGCGCGCAAGTTCATCCAGAACCTCTACGACAAGGGAGACATCTACCCCGACACCTACGAGGGCTGGTACTGCGTGCCGGACGAGTCCTTCTGGCTCCCCTCCCAGCTGGTGGATGGAAAATGTCCCCAGTGCGGGAGGGAGGTTGAGATAGTGCAGGAGGACAACTACTTCTTCCGCCTCTCCGCCTACGCCGACCGTCTGCTGGAGCACATCGAGGCCAATCCCGATTTCGTGCAGCCGGAGATGCGCCGCAACGAGGTGACCAGCTTCATCAGGCAGGGCCTGACCGACCAGAGCATCAGCCGCAAGACCCTCACCTGGGGCATACCGCTGCCCTTCGACGAGAGCCAGGTGATGTACGTGTGGTTCGACGCATTGCTCAATTATATAAGCGCCATCGATTACGGTATCGACGGCGCCCGCTTCGAGAGCATCTGGCCGGCGGACGTGCACCTCATCGGCAAGGAGATCCTGCGCTTCCACGCCATCATCTGGCCGGCCATGCTCATGGCAGCGGAGCTCCCCCTCCCCCACCAGGTCTACGCCCACGGCTGGCTGACGGTGGAAGGGGAGAAGATGTCCAAATCCAAGGGAAACGTCATCAGTCCTTACGAGCTTACAGGCGAGTACGGCGTGGACGCATACCGCTACTACTTTCTGCGCGAGTTCTCCTTCGGTTACGACGGCAATTTTTCGCGCGAGAACATGACCGGGCGCTACAACGCAGACCTGGCCAACGCCCTGGGGAACATGGTCAGCCGCATACTGGCCATGGTGGAGCGCTACCGCGGCGGCGAGGTCCCGGAGCCCGGGGGCGCGGAGGAGGAGATGGACGCGGCCCTCAGGGAGGCGGCCTCCCGGGTCTTCGGCGAGGTTGACGCCTGCATGGAGAAGCTTGCCTTCAACGATTCCCTGCAAGCGATATGGAATTACCTGGGAGCGGTCAACCGCTACGTGGACGAGACCAGCGCCTGGGACCTGGCCAAGGACCCCGGGATGGTAGGGCGCCTGGACACCGTCCTCTACAACCAGGTAGAGGCGGTGCGCCTCACCGCCCTTCTGGTGCTGCCCTCCATGCCCGAGACGGGGGAGGGCATCTGGCGTCGCCTTGGCTTTACCGACTCCGTCCAGACCCACCACCTTCCCGCCGCGGGCGCGTGGGGCCTCTTCCCCGCCGGGCAGAAGGTATCCAAGGGAGACGCCCTCTTCCCCCGCATCGACACCAAAGCTGGGAAGTGAGCGCCAGGGCGAATAGCCCTGTGAGGCATCCTTGGTCTTAGGTGATGGGAAACGGGGCCAGTATAAATGCTGGCCCCATGGAATATAGAACCGCTGTCATGTAAGGAAAAGGTTGGGAACATGAACCTCGTAGACACCCACGCGCACCTGGACCTCCTCGAGGGAGACCTGGCCGAGACCCTGGAGAGGGCTGGCGCGGCCGGCGTCGCCGGGGTGGTGACCATAGGCATAGACGTGCCCTCCAGCCGCCGCGCCGTCGAGCTGGCCCACAACTTCCCCCAGGTGCGCGCGGTGGTGGGAATGCACCCCCACGATGCAGTGTACCTGGACGAAGCGGCCCTGCACGAGCTGCGCCGGCTGGCTGGGGACGAGCGCGTGGTGGGGATCGGCGAGACGGGACTGGACTTCTACCGCGACCTCTCCCCCCGCGGCGAGCAGGAGCGCGCCTTCCGCTCCCTGCTGGACCTGGCGCGGGAATTGTCCCTGCCGGTGGTGGTACACGATCGCGAGGCCCATGCGGACACCATGCGCATCCTGGAGGAGTACGCCCCCTTCGACGGGCTCCTGGTCATGCACTGCTTCTCGGGAGACCTGGAGATGGCCCATGCCGTGATGGATATGGGGGGATACGTATCCATAGCCGGCCCGGTCACCTTCAAGAATGCGCGCAAGCTGCAGGACATCGTGCGCGAGCTGCCCCTTGAGAAGATACTCATCGAGACCGACTCCCCCTTCCTCTCCCCCCACCCCTACCGCGGCAAGCCCAACTCCCCCGAGCGGCTGGTGCTTGTCGCCGAGAAGGTGGCGGAGCTGAAGGGCATAGACGTGGAGGACCTGGCGCTGCCCGACCCCTTCCCGCTACGTGAGAGCTAGCCGCACTATCAGGTCTTGACACATACGGTCATCACCGGTTCACTCATCCATGCCGCAATGCTCAAGGGAACCGCGGTCTACCTCGAGGTGCCGAAGATGAGGACATCGGCATCGAAGGCGTGGGTACCGAAGACGGTCCTGCCCCCTTTGGACCTGACATCGGGCCGGGAGAAATACCGCCTGCGCAGGTCGATCACGGTCCAGTCCATGCCGGGCAGATGCGCGTCCAGCTCGACCTCGGCGTTGTAGGGAAGGTAGATAGCCACTTTTTCGAGATCGCGGGACGCGGACACGCTCGCCTCTATCTCCGGTGTGAGTGCCGCTTCTTTTTCCGTGTTGAGGAGGTCCCGCCTCGCCTCCAGGTCGAAGAGGCCGCAGGCTCCGAACAACCAGGCGGCGAAGGAGACGTCCCAGGCTCCCCTGAAGCCTAACGCCGTCTGCCATTCATACGGCATTCCCAAGACAAAGGCGCTGTCGAACTGCTTGCCGCCGGTGTGCCAGCCCCAGACGCCGTGCGCTCCGTAGGCTATACCGGCCTTCGCGCCGGAGAGCAGGCTGTGCCAGGTGGCCCTCCTCACGTCGAAGGCGTTGAAGCGGGCGCGCTTGAAGGCATGGGCGATTCCCTCGTAGCACGGTTCGCCGTTCACGATGGGCATGTCCGCGCCCAGCTCACGGAACTTTTCCGGAATGGCGTAAGCGAAGTCCTGGTTCTCGGCCATGTGGCCGGATTGATACATGTAGAAATCGACGAGGCCGGAACGCGCGATGCTCTCGGGCAGCTCGTAGCGCCCGGCCGCAAGATGCAGTGTTGCCAGGCATTGCGGCGACACCGACTTTACCCCCTCCAGCGCTGCCATGTAGTACGCGGCTGTTTCGTCGGAGCCGAAGTCCGTGTCCCCGCTTATGATGTATATTGGGTCGAAACGAGAGAAGGTCTCGGCCACGTGCCGCGCGTAAGGTTTGACCGCATCGTAAGGCATGACCCTCTGCGGATCGAGCCTGGACAGCCATGTTTCCGGTACATAGTCACACCACAACACAACCAGGGCGGGTACGAATCCGTATTCCCGTGCCGTCTGCAACATACCCGCCGCCCGCGCGAAGTAGTTCTCGTCGATGGCGTGGAAGTTGTACGACCCGCCGGAGCCTTTCCTGAAGGGGGCGATGTCCAGGTGGGGCCTGCTGGCGTCCCACTGGGGTGTCACCGCGATCTGCAGAACGTTGAACCCCTGCCTCCTGCGGAAAGACAGATATTCCTCCCATTCCGCGGGGGCAGCGGAGATGAAAGCGCTCCAGATGGTGTCGGCCAGGTAAAAAAGCGGCCTGCCTCCACGCTGAAAATGGTCACCGCTATCCGCGATGGTGATGCTCTCCACGCATGCCCCCTTTCAACCAGGTATAAACGATTGCTATCCCTGGGTCCGTCACGAAACAACGCGGAAGAAGAGGATGCCCAGGGGGATAGCGGCGGCGATGCCTATGAGCTGGGGCCAGAGAGTCCCGGCGTTCCTCTTGACCGCCTCGAACAGTCTGGCCCTGGAGGTATTTTTCAACGCCAGGTAGAGGGGCAGCCCGCCCATGACCACGAAGACCACGCCGCAGACCGCCCATCCCCACGATATTCCCTCGACCTTGAAGAAACCATATTCCAGGAAGTTCCATCCCAGCGAGAGGAAGATCGCCGGCCAGAAGAAAATGGTTACCAAACTTGCATTGCTGTTGCTAAGCGAGAGCATACTCGCATTGGGGAGGGGTGAGGCCATCTGGCTCATGGTACCTCCAGCGAGCGGAAAAACGCCAACGCTCATAAAGACGATAGCGATGCATCCGATGATCGCCACCGGGAATATCCACCAGTAACCCGGTGCGGGCTCGGCGATCTCGTAGGGGCCTCCTATTGCGACCATGCCCCCCAGGTCCATCACGCCGCGCATGGCCAAAAAGAGGCTGGTGAGCAGGAAGGTGAAACCGAAGGGCAGCAGGAGCAGCCACATCCACTGCCGCGCTGAGGGCGGTTCTACCGCGATAGAAGGGGCGTCAACCGGTTCGGTCTCCGCGAAATCGGCGAACTCCACCCCCTCGGATCCGCTCGCTCCGTCTGATGGCGTGCCGGTATCCACCGGCGGCGGCACGTTCGTCGGCGGTATCCAGGTGGGGTCGGTGGGATCCATCAGGTTTCGGCCTTTCTTTCCAGCCAGGCGTTGTATACCTCGCGCTGCGACACGGCGTGTTTCTGCGCCACAGCTTTCACCGCCTCCCGGGGGGCCAAGCCGCCATCGACGAGCGCGGCCACCTCGTCCGCCAGTTCCGGCAGGGGCGGGGCTTCCTCCCCCTCGCCGGGGGCGACGATGACCACGAACTCCCCGCGCGGCTTCCCCTCGCCCATCGACGCCAGCACCTGTGCCGCAGTCCCCCGCAGCACCTCTTCGTGTACCTTGGTCAGCTCCCGCGTGACCACCACCGTACGCTTGGGCGCCAGTTCAGCCAGGTCACTCAAGGTGTCCAGCAAGCGGTGGGGAGCCTCGTAGAAGACGACGGCCTCGCCCTCGCGCAGGAGTCCGACTAGGCGGGTCCGCCTCTCCCCTTTCTTGCGCGGGATGAACCCGTCGTAGTGAAAACCGTTCAGGGGGAGGCCCGCTAGGGCTATGGACGCGGTGAGGGAACTGGGGCCGGGTACGACCTCCACCTGCAGCCCGCGCCCGGCGCATTCCTCCACCACCCGGAAGCCGGGGTCGGCCACGCCGGGCATGCCCGCATCGCTCACCACGGCCACGTTCTTGCCCGCCTCGACCTCATTGGCGATTGACTCGGCTTTCTCGCGCTCGTTGTGCCCGTGATAGCTGGTCACCGTGGTGTGGATGTCATAGCGGGAGAGCAGCTTGCGCGCGCGCCGCGTGTCCTCGGCGGCCACCAGGTCGGCCTCCCGCAGCACGCGCAGCGCCCGCAGGGTGATGTCCTCCATGTTCCCAATGGGGGTGCCGACGAGAAAGAGCTTTCCTTTTTCCATACCTGGATTATAAGACCTTGTGCGTGTCCGGGACACATTGAGGGGCAAGACCTCTCGTGTCTGTTTCAGATTCGGCTGTTTCTTACGTGCTTCCTATTTCCTCGTCCCGAAATATATCTCGCCCATCATGCTAATGGCCCATACGTGGTCGGCATCCGCGGCGGCGATATCGTATAGCTCGAGGTCCTCGACCCTGTACTGCTTCTCCCAGGTGGAGCCGTCGTAGAAGTAGATGAAGAACTCGTTGCCGTGCTCCATGCCCCCTATTGCCCAGGCATGCCCGGGGTCCGCGACGGTCAACGCTCCCAGCATCTCCTCCGTGCGGTACTGCTCGCTCCAGGACGTGCCGTCATAGAACATGACCTTGCTGTATCTCTGCGAAGCGTAGTCCTCGACATCCAGCGCCCATATCTGTTGAGGGCCGAGCGCGCAGGCTTCTCCATCGGGATAGCCCGTGGTTACGGTCCAGCCCTTGCCATCGAAGACGTAGATGTTTCCGGCATCGACCCATGCATGGGAAGGAGAGGCGGCGAAGACGTAATGGGCGGACCAATCCGTAGATGACTGCCTTGTCCAGGTGTTTCCGTCATAGAAGTAGATGAATCCGTGGCTCTGATAGTCTATCACCTCGTCGCCAGCGGCCCAGACGTGCTCGGAGTCGAGGGCAGAGATGCTGTAAAGCTCAACGCCGATGTCGGCCTGCTCCGTCCAGCTCGAGCCGTCGTAGAAGTATATCTTGCCTTTGCTCCCCAAGGCCCATACGTGGTCGGCATCGATGATGGACATATCCCTGAACTCCTCCGGCGGTTCCTGCTTTTCCCATTGATTGCCATTGTAGAAATACATCAGGGGGTACGTCTCGGGCACCGTGAAAGTGCTGCCTATCGCCCATACGTGTTCCGCATCGGCCGCGTACAGGTCCATGAGGAAAGCGTCTTTCACCGTGAACTGCAGCTCCCAGGTATAGCGGGAGTTCTCCTTACCCTCGCCTATACTTTCCTCCTCCGCCGTGATAGCCTGACCCGCCATATCGCGTCCAGGGTCATGGTAGGCGTGCAGGATAGTCCCACCCATACCCGCCGCCCACACGGCGCCCGGGGCCGCGGCCGCTACCTCTGAGAGCATGTTGGAAGTACCTGTTCGCTGCTCGCTCCAGGTCTCACCGCCATCGGTGGTCAGGACAACAGTCCCATCCTGCCCCACAGCCCAGCAGGTATCGCCGCTTATCGCGCACACGCCTCCGAATCCGTAGCCTTCACCGAACAACTGCTCCTCCCACGTCTTCCCGCCGTCAGTGGTCTTGAAGATGAAATGCCCCTCACCGAAATCGCCTCCCACCGCCCAGCAGGTCTCGCCATCGAGCGCGTAGATACCGTTTATGGAGTTATCTGTGTCGAGCCTTATAAACTCCCATGTTGCTCCCCCGTCACTCGTCCTCCAGGCCACTCCGAAGGAATCGGCGAGCCAGCAGGTGTCGGCGTCCAGGGCACACACATCGCTGAGGAAACCCATCCCCATGATCATTTCCTCATCATCCCAGGTCGTGAATTCTTCTCCGGAACGGGGAGTGATATCCTCCCATTTCTCTCCACCATCCACCGTCCTGTACACCGCACCCCCCGAGCCTCCTCCAGCGCTCACCGCCCAGCAGGTGCTTTCATCCACCGCCGAGACAGCTGTAAGGCCCATCACATCGCCCTTTCCCTGTGCCGTCCAGGTATTCCCACCATCGCTGGTCTTGATGATGTAACCATCGCCCCAATCCATCTCGCCGCCTACCGCCCATGCGGTATCTCCATCCACCGCGGATATATCGTTGAGGGGCAACCAGACTCCGCCACCAACCGCTACGTCGCGTGTTTCAATGGCATCGCCAGGGTCGAGCTCCTGCCAATTCACGCCCCCATCCACCGTCTTAAGGATGGGTCCGCTGTCGCCGATCACCCATACTGTATTGACATCAGCGGCGCTCACGCCCGAGATATCCCGGCAGGAACCGGAGCCCGATCTCTCCCAGTTTTCCCCTCCGTCGCCAGTCATCAGTAGAGTGCCGGAAGCGCCTACGGCGTAGAGCGTATCGGGATCGACGACACTGAACTGGGTGATGGTCTGCTGCGTGCTGGAATCCTGCTTCTGCCAGGTGCTTCCGGCGTTGTCCGTATAGTAGATCTCACCGATGCTCCCCGCGATCCAGGCCCTGTTCTTATCCAGTGCGGCGATTCCCGACATACCCGAGAGGGAACCGGGCTCGTATACGGACCATGACTGCCCGCCATCCCCGGTCCAGAGAACCACTCTGTCCCCTCCCTGCACCCAGCAGCTCTCCGCGCTCGGCGCATCGATACTATAGAACGAAGTCCAGCCTCCCCAGGAGAGTGTATAGTTGGTCACGCCTTGCCAGGTGGAGCCCCCATCGGAGCTCTTCAACAGGATCCCATACCACCCGCACGCCCAGACATTCTTGCCATCCGGTGTGGTGATGCCCTCGAGGATAACGTCCGTCCCCGATGTCTGCCTCTGCCAGGTCTCGCCGCCGTCGACCGTCTTGAGGATTGTACCGTGGTATCCAACGACCCAGGCCGTGTTGTTATCCAGGGCGCATATGGCCTCCAGGTCCTCGGCCGTCCCCGCGTCTTTCCTCTCCCAGGTCTCGCCGCCGTCGACGGTCTTGAGCACCGTGCCCGCCTTACCCACTACTAAAGCCGTGTCGCCATCGATGGCCGCAACGCCGTGCAGCGACTCCTCCGTGCCGGCATCCTGCATAAACCATGCTTCGCCGCCGTCTTCCGTCTTCAGGATGGTGCCCTCGTACCCCACCGCCCAGCAGGTATCCACGTCCGCGGCCGATACTCCTTCGAGGTTGTTGCCCTGCGGAAGCGGGTTCTGCCATTCCCATGCGTTGGCGAGTTTGTTGACGTCTGCCTTATTTGCGCTTCCGCTCATCGTTTCATTCCCACAGGAAACTAGGATCGTTCCGAGCAACGGCAACAAGATAACCAGGACCAGGATTTTTCTCAGCGCCATTCACGATCACCCCTTCATGCCCGTAACCCTATCCGGCTCCACCGCCCTGGAGCGAGAGCTCCGGTTCAATAAACGTACTTTAAACAAGCATATTAAAAAGGGGCGGAGTGAATCCGCCCCACCATGCATGAGACGATTCTCTCTTGCGGTATTGTTCCACTCAGGCCGGGGGTCAGGCCTCCACGCCTAACATGACTTCCAGCGTAAGTCTGCAAATGAAATCTCCAACGAATCATCTGGGTTGAGATCGGCCTGGGGTCTTAATGGCGGGTGAGGAGGGTGTTCACCAGCTCGATCTGGGCGTTGTAATCCATATCGGGCGCGAGCTTGGCGATGCGCTCGAGTATCTGGGCGGATGCGCCGTACATGTATATGGGCTCGGGCCGCGAGGACACCTTCTTGCAGATGCCGTGCTGCGCGAGTTCCTCCAGGGTTTTCTGCACCTCTTCTTTAGAGCGGCCCAGACGGATACTTATCTTCTCGGCGCTGTCCACGGTACCGGGATTGTCCTTGAAGAAGGTGATCAGTTCCAGTTTTATCCTGTCTATATCCGCATCGCGGACGATGAAATTTCCTACCCTTGCCAACGCTGTACCTCTTGTCCCTCTGTGCTCTCCTCTTTCTCCGCTCCCGCTGACCCTCGTATAAACGTCACGCCCCCGGACCTGGGCGAGGTAGAACCGATGCTTTCTTTCCCATCCCCCACCCGGTTCTCTTCCGTCCGGCCCTAAAGGCGCGTTTTTGCATCCCATTTAACGATATTTAAATCGGCATAATCAGGCCCCTCCTTGAACCGCCTGCAAAATGACAAAGACCCTTGTAAAATGGTCATCTCCTGCCGATAATATCCCCTGTACCGTAATGGCCCGAATGAACGAGTTACCAAGGTGACGTACGAGCGATGAAAGCACGCAACAACCCCTCACATCGGAGGATATTCCTGACCGGCCTGGCCGTTCTGCTCCTGCTTTTACTGGCCGTGCCCGCGACGACGGCCGCCGCACTGGATGGACCGGCGCCCCCCAGCGATCCCTGGGCCGCCGACCGCCCCGACGACGGCGGAGGCAAGGTCGACCTGGGTTGGGCGGACAGCCCGTCGCCGGGCATCGCCGCCTACCGCGTCTACCGCGCCGAACAACCGGGCGGTCCCTACGTCCTGCTCAGCGAGCGCTCCACCGATTCCACCGTGAATTACCTCGGTTACGTGGATACCGGCGTCAGCGACGGCACCACCTACTACTACGTGCTTACCGCCGTGGACTCCCTGGGCCGCGAGAGCGCTCACTCGCCCGAGCTCCGGGCAACCCCACAAGCCCAGAAATTCGAGGCAGCGGTGAGCGTGCAGAAGAGCATGGTGCTCTCCATTGCCGAGCAGAAGCTCTACTGCATGGAGAACGGCCGCGTGGTCTATATCCTTTTGGTCTCCTCGGGAGCGGGCGGCACGCCCACTCCCCTGGGCGAGTTCAAGATCCTTTACCACGACCAGGCCCACCCGGTGCCCAAGTATCCCGGGTGCGTCTGCTACTACTGGATGGGGTTCTTCGAGGATTACGCCATTCACGCCTGGCCGACCTACAACGGCGTGCAGTCGTACTACGGCGGCCTGGGATATCCGGCTTCACATGGCTGCGTACGGCTCGATCCTACCCTGGCCCACATCCCCTTTTACTGGGCCCCGGATGGGACGCCGCTCTCCATCATTGCGGGCAACTTCGTGGAGCCGCCCGCGCCCATCCGGGGCGGGCACGTCTCCCGGGGAACGGCCGAATCCGCCACGACGTGGTACTTCGCCGAGGGCTACACTGGCGGTAGCTTCGACGAGTATATCTGCATCTTCAACCCGGAGATCCAGGCAACCGCCTTTGACGTGGACATGATGCTCCCCGACGGCAGCGTGCACACAAACTCGTTCACGGTGGGCCCTAAAACCCGCATCACCCTGCACGTCGACGAGTTCACGGGCATGGAAGACACCAACGTCTCGGTGCGCATACGCTCGCAGCAGCCGGTAGTGGCAGAACGCGCCATGTATTTCGACTACAACGGCAAGACCGGGGGGCACGTATCCCTGGGGGTCACCGAGGCCTCCCAGACCTGGTATTTCGCCGAGGGCTTCACGGGTGGCGGCTTCGACGAATATATACTGGTGCTCAACCCCAACGACCAGGACGCAATGGTCGCCTTCGATTTCATGAAACCAGACGGCAGCGTTTACACCCAGGACTTCCCGGTGGGAGCCAACAGCCGGTCCACGGTGAACGTGGACGCGGTGCCGGGGATGGATGCTACCGACGTCTCTATACGCCTCCATGCGTCCATTCCGATAGTGGCCGAGCGTTCCATGTACTTCGGGTATAACGACATCGACGGCGGCACGGTGAGCACCGGCATATCCCAGCCCTCCCTGGATTGGTACTTCGCCGAGGGATACACGGGGGGCGGTTTCAACGAGTACATCCTCATCCTCAACCCCAATCACGCGGACGCGCAGGTTACCTTCGATTTCCTGAAGCCCGACGGCAGCGTGTACACGCAGGTCTTCCCGGCGGGGGCCAACAGCCGCACCACGGTCTACGTGGACGCCGCGCCGGGCATGGACTCCACCGACGTAGCGGTGAAACTCAACTCGACCATCCCGGTGGTGGCCGAGCGTTCCATGTACTTCGGGTACCCGGAATGCCCGGGCGGCCACGTACAGGCGGGTACCACCGACCTCGGCAACCTGCGTTTCTTCGCCGAGGGATACACCTCCCGCTACTTCGACACCTACCTGCTGGTGATGAACCCCGGTGACAGCGAGCTCCCGGTGGTGGTGACCTTCTGCCGTCCCGACGGCACGACCGTCGGCCAGCCCATGATGGTGGGCCCCCACAGCCGCGCCAGCCTCAAGGTCAACCTGGTGCCCGATCTCTCCGCTTCGGAGTTCTCCATCCGCGTGGATACCGGCGGACCTGCCGTGGTCGAACGCTCAATGTACTTCAGCTACCCCCGCTAGCCAGCCTGGGGTCAGCCCCTCCACATGCAACGTAATCGCCTAGTGCGGTTGCGGCGAGGGGTGCAACCTTGGGAGTGCGACCATCGTCTATAATGCAAGGTGACGCACGGCGGCGCAGAGAATAAGATTAAAGGGAAGAGGGAAAGTCGGGCTGGAAACGCGGGGCCAGGGGCCCTGCAAGATGATAGGCGAACGTGGTGCGCCTTGTGTTTCCACAGGGCGCTCTTCCAGGTCAAGCCACTTTCCCAGACAGGAGATATAAAGAGAGGTAATTTCTTGATCTGTCCGGATTGCGGTAACTATCAACCCGATAGGGCTAAATACTGCGGCATATGCGGCGCTGGCCTCTCCCAGGATGGATTGGTGGAAAGCTTCCTCGGGGAAGATGCCGAGCACGATATTATCCTGCCCCGCCACCGCAGCTTCTGGTTCTACACCGCCATCCTGGGCATCATTATCCTGGCGCTGGCCGTCTTCGCCGGCGCTGGTTACCTGGTATACAGGATCGCCTGGGGGGAAGACGAAGGCAAGACCGGCAACGGAGAGATCGAAGACACCTCCCAGCATTACACCGACCCCGAGCTGGGGTATAGTATCTCCTTTCCCGAGACCTGGACCCTGGAGCAGGGTGTGCCGGGGGAGAGTGAACTGGCGGCGATGACCTTCATCCTCACCTCTCGTAAAAGCATGGATCTGTATCTCTCCCAGCTCGACCCCATAGTATCCATCGGCGGCATCGATGCCATTGAGGAATATCTCGCCGAGGATGCTTCCACGCGCATCGTCGCGCTGGGAGGCCTGGCGGACTCCGGCGCATCGTCGCAGCCTGCAGAGAGCCAGCCCGGATACAGTGCGGAAGACCCAGCTGCCACGGCGCCGGAAGAAGAGCTGGATGAGACCGCGGACGCGGATTTCTTCACCTCTACCAAGGTCTCCGGATTCCCGGCCTTCTATACCGAATTCAGTACCAATTATATGAGCGAGGAGACGGAGTTCCTCCTCTATTACATCGTCGCAGGAGACTATATATTCCTCTTCCAGGGTCGCGCTCCAGCGAACGAGTTCAAGGACATGCGTCCGCAATTCTTCTCCATCACGCGTTCCTTCTCGTGGGAGAATATCCTGCAGGACCAGGCCCCCGACGAGGCACCAGATATTAGTACTGTGATAATCTTTAACTGATATACAGCTGCAGCGGGCCGGCGCGGGCCGCAGACCGCATTTCCCGGCGCAACGGATACTGGGAGGTGGAGTGATTGCGCATCGTGATTACTGGTGGGGCGGGATTCATCGGTTCCAACCTCGTGGACACCTTGCTGGATGAAGGGCACGCGGTGACGGTCGTGGACAACCTGTCCACGGGAAAATTCGACAACCTCATAGGCGTAAAAGACGCCGCTAAGGAGAACCGCTTCTCCTTCCTGCATACGGATATCCGCGACGACGCCCTCACCGCCGCCTTCAAGGGCAAGGAGCAGGATGCGGTCATCCACCTTGCCGCCCAGCCCGACGTACGTGCCTCGGTAAAGGACCCGGTGTTCGACGCGGACGTGAACGTGCTGGGCACCATCAACGTTCTGCAGATGGCGGTCGACAACGGCGTCAAGCGCTTCGTCAACACCAGTTCCGGGGGATGCGTGTACGGCGAGCCGGATTCCATCCCGGTGGCCGAGGATGCGCCCAGGCGGCCGGACTCCCCCTACGGCGTGAGCAAACTCGTGGCCGAGGACTATATCCGTTACTACGAGCGCACGTACGGTATTTCCTGCTGTACCCTTGCCCTAGCCAACGTGTACGGGCCGCGCCAGAATCCCTTCGGGGAGGCGGGTGTCGTGGCCATCTTTATCGGCAAGATCCTGGCCGGAGAGGAATGCACAATCTTTGGCGACGGCGGGCAGACGCGCGACTTCGTCTACGTGGACGACGTAGTTGACGCCTACCGCTCGGCCCTGTCCAAGGGCGGCGGCGAGTTCTTGAACATCGGAACCGGTGTGGAGACGTCCGTTAACGAACTCTACAACGGCATCGCGGATATCATGGATCGGGACATGGCGGCAGTGTACGCGGAGGCGCGGGAAGGAGAGCTCGACCATATAGCCCTCGACGCCGTCCGGGCGGGAGAGGTCCTGGACTGGAAGCCGCGTACCTCTCTCCAGGATGGGCTCTCGCGCACCGTGGACTGGTACCGGCAGAACCTGCGGAGGTAGATTTTGCCCTTTACCGACCTCCATTCCCATATACTGCCAGGTTTCGACGACGGCGCCTCCGACGACACGGAATTCCTGGACATGGCGCGTATCGCGGTGCGGGGAGGAACCGCCCGCATGGCGGCCACGCCCCACTACGATCTCGAGAATCCCAACCTCGAGTTGCCTGCGGTGCTGGCGTCCGTGGCGGAGCATAGCGAACTCCTGCGCGGGGAAGGAATAGCGCTGGAACTTATCCCGGGAGTAGAGGTGAGGATCAACGCCGGTCTCTACGACCTGGCCGGCGGAGGAGGCGACCTGAAGGGGCCGACCCTGCGGTGTAACGGAAGGTATCTTCTTTGTGACCTTCCCCTGATAGACATGCCGACGGCGACGGCGGACATCCTCTTCAGGGTCCAGTTGTGTGGCATCGTTCCCATCCTCGCCCATCCTGAGCGTAACCGCTTCCTCTCCTCCAGGCTCGAGGCGGTGAGGGCTTTGGTGGAGCGCGGGGTGGAGGTACAGATCAACTCCGGCAGCCTGGAGGGATTATACGGCAAGACAGCGCAACGCAGCGCCCTGGCCCTACTGGATGAAGGCCTGGCGCGCATCGTGGCATCAGACGCGCATAAGCCCAACGGCCGCAGCCCCGACCTCTCGGAGGCCGCCCGGATAATCGGCAGGCAATACGGCGAGAAGGCAGTGCGCTTCCTCCTCGAGGTGAACCCCGAACTCGCGCTGGCCGGAGAGGATCTGGTGGATGTCCCGCTAGAGCCTCAGAAGCGCTCCGGACGGAGCCGGCTCTTCGCGCGAGGGAGGCAACGGTGAGCGAACCCCGCGACTGGATCTCTACCTTCAAGGCGGAGCCCCGCCGCTCCGGTCTCTTCCTGGACTTCGACGGGACCCTGAGCGCCATAGCACCCACTCCCGCGGAAGCCGTCCTGCACCCGCGTGCCGCGGAGATCCTCCCGGACCTGGCCCGCCGCTATCCCTTCTGCGTGATGTCGGGGCGCCGGGCAGCCAGCGTGGCGTCCCTGGTGGGTCTGGCACATGTACATTACGTGGGTTTGCATGGCATGGAATGGATGGAGGACGAGCCGCATATCGATCCCGAGGTATTGCCCTACCTCCCCACCCTGGATCGGGCACGTGAGGAGCTGAAGGATTCGCTGACCAAGCTGCCCGGCGTGTTCCTCGAGAACAAGCTCGCTTCGATCTCCCTGCATTTACGCCAGGTACCCGAGATGGAGGAGCAAGCCCTGCAGCTTGCCGAGAGCCTGGCCGACAACCTGGGGTTGAAGCTTGAGCGCGGCAGGATGACGCTGGAGCTGCGCCCGCCGGTGGATGTCAACAAGGGGACGGTGCTCATAAGGCTGGCCGCCGGCTGGAGGCTGAAGCGTGGCCTGTACGCCGGGGACGATCTAACCGACGTGGCCGGCTTCCGCGGCCTGCGCTACCTCATGAAGGAGGGAGGGTTCGACGGCATTGCCATCGCCGTTCTCTCCCCCGAGACCCCCATCGAGCTGGAGGCGGTAGCCGACATGACCGTCGATGGGCCGGACGGACTCCTGGACCTCCTCTCCCAGCTCTAAGGCGCAATCGACCCCGGTGCTTTGCCAGCTCGTAAGTTCCTAAAATCTAATCCTGGGAATATCTCGCCCGACCGCATTCATATACGATTGCGCGGAACGTTGAGGCCTGACCCCCGACGTTGAAAATGGAGGGCTGACCCCAGGCTCGACGCTACCAGACGAGTTCTTCCGCGTCCTTGGGTTTTTCCACTCTGCTTATCTCGGCTACTTCGCCGCTGTGCAGGCGCACGGTGCGGTCGGACATCTCCGCGATAGCCGAGTTGTGGGTCACGAGGATGATGGTCTGCTCTTCCTCGCGGTTGATGCGCTGCATCACCTTGAGCACGTTCTTCCCGGTCTCGAAGTCCAGCTCACCGGTGGGTTCATCGCAGAGTAGTATGGGCGGTTCCTTTACGATGGCGCGGGCTATGGCTACCCGCTGTTGCTCGCCGCCTGAAAGCTGGCTGGGGAAGTGGTCGGCGCGGTCGGCAAGCCCCACCATCTCCAGGGCGCGCATGGACTGGTCGTGCGTGTCGTTCTCCACCAGTTCCAGCGCGAACTCTACGTTCTCCAGCGCGGTAAGGGTGGGAATGAGGTTGAAAAACTGGAATATAAACCCAATCTGGGTGCGCCGGTAGTCGGTGAGCCCCTTGGAATCCAGGTGCGAGATATCCTGCCCGTTGACGGTCAGCTTGCCCCCGGTAACGGTGTCCATCCCCCCGATGAGGTTGAGCAGGGTCGTCTTGCCCGAGCCGCTGGGACCCAGGATGACGATCAGCTCGCCCTTCTTGATGGATAAATCCACGTCGCGCAGTGCTCTGACCTCGAGTTCACCCATGGGATATGTCTTGCACACGCCCTCGAATACTATCAGGTCTTTACCATTATTTCCCGCATCGACCACGGGTTTTCCTCCTCTTTGTCCAGCCGAAATCCGGTCTTGTATATCTCGATACATGATACACCATTCTCTATTTCCGCCGGTACCTGGGTACCTGGGGTCAGCCCTCCATTTTCAACGTCGGGGGTCAGGCCTCCACATTCCACACGATTTCGTACGTATGGCAGCAGATGAAATCTCTGCTAATGGTGTGGTTCGTAACGAGCTTCCAGTCGCGTCGGGGTCGTTGATCGACCCCTCTAACTATCGAGGACGATGCGGAAGAAGCGCAGGTAGTCAAGGAGTTGGCGCGTGGAGAGGAAATTGCGGCGCACCTTTTCGTGGCCGGCTTCTCCCATGCGCTGGGCGGTTGCGGGGCTGTCCAGCAGCAGGCTGACCTTTACCGCCGCCTCCCCTATGTCGTCCACGAGAAAGCCGTTTATACCGTCGTCCACCTGCAGCAGAATACCCCCCACCTCACCGGCCACCACCGGCTTGCGCTTCCACATGGCCTCCGCAACCGTGAGCCCGAAACCCTCGCGCAGGGATTTCTGCAGCACCACCGTGGCCATGGCCTGAAAGGCGCTCACCTCCACGTTACCCACACCCTGCTGGTTGGAGAGGAGGAAGATATCGGGGTCGCCCTCGCTGTAGTGGAAGGTCTTCTCGTAGTAGTGCCATCCCTCGGGGTCGTCATCGGCCATGCTGGCACAGTAGACCAGCTGCAGGTCGCGATAGTCGCGTTTGACCTCCCGGTAGCAGTCCACCAGGCCCAGGGGGTCCTTCCAGGGATCGAAGCGGGAGACCTGCAGCATTATGGGCCTGGTCTCGTCGATGCCGTAGCGGTTGGCGATGTCCGACTGTACCCGCTTCTCGGGGATGATGTTCTTGGCGCTCAGGGGGTCAATGGAGGGCGGGATGAAGGCCAGACACGGTACATCGATGGGCGACTTGATGTAATCGTCCATGGTAAAAACGGCCCCGTCGTAGAGGTTTATATATGGCTTGAGGAATTCCCAGGCCTCGTCCCTGGCAAAGGTGGAATCGATGTGACAGCGCCATATCCACTTGGCCTTGCCGGCGGGCTTTCCCTCCATGGCCGCGAGCATGGCACATGGCTGGGGATCGTGCACGACGATGAGATCGTATTCCTGATCGCAGTCGGACGCGTTCTCCTCGCATACCGAGAGGTACTTCGACCTCATCTCCTCGGTGACGGGGATCTCCATCCCCTGCAGCGCGTTGTGGTAAAGCTTGGTGATGGTGAAGAAGTCCGCATCGGCCTGCATGATACGCCACTCCGCCTCCAGGCCTATGCTGCTCATAAGGGGCACCAGGGTGTAGAGGAGCTCGGCTACGCCTCCGCCGTGGGCCGTGCTGTTGATGTGCGCTATCCTTACGCCCTTGAGATCCTCGGCTACGGCAAGGATATCGTCGATCACCTCGTCACCCGCGATGCCGCGGTATTGATCCAAATGCTTCGGTTGAACCGGCACCAAGGGCAGCATTTGTTCCCTCTCTCTACTGCTTCCGCATCCCTCCGACGCCCAATGCCATTTTATATCAGCAACCCCCACGGTCAATCCCGAATATATCTCGTGGTCAGGCCCGGGACATACATTGCGGACAGACAAACCTGTAACCCCTCGAACAGGACACATGCTGAGACCGACCCGAAATCATGCCCATGTGTTATTCTTCTCCTGCATGCGGGAAGATTACCACTGAGGCGGGCATGAAGAAGGGAGATGCAGGCATGAAGATCTTCGAAGAAAGGCGCAGCATCCGCAGGTATGGAGACCGCCCGGTGGAGGACGAGAAGCTGGAGGCGGTGCTGGAGGCGGCACGCCTCGCGCCCTCCTGGGCCAACATGCAGTGCTGGACCTACATCGTGATCAGGGACCAGTCCGTCAAGGAGGCCGTCGCCTCCACCCTGAAAAACAACCCCATCCAGAAAGCGGTTGTGGCGGCTCCGGTGCTCATAGTGGCCTGTGCGGACCCCGAGAAATCCGGGAACGCAAACGGCCAGCCCTACTACATGCTGGACATCGGCATCAGTTTCCAGCAGCTCGTGCTGGAAGCCTGGAACCAGGGACTGGGGACCTGCTGGGTGGGCTGGATGAATGAGGACGAGATCCGTTCCATACTCGGAGTGCCCGAGAACATCCGCATCGTGGCCCTCACTCCCCTGGGATATCCGGCAGTGTACCCCGATTTCCCGGGCCGCAAACCCATCAGCGAGATCGTCCGTTACGACAGGTGGAACCAAGGGGCCTGACGGGGTCAGCCGTTCAATCGACACACAGGGCCAGGTGTACACATCCGTGAAGCCGCCCGCATGCGCCGCTTTAAACCCTAAGCCTCGGCCGCCGTTGTTCCGAATATAAACTGGGGCTTTAAGAGAAGTGAGGTTGTTATGCGTATCAAGAAGTGCAAGGTCTGCGGTTTTCCCTACTGGCTCGGCAAGGAGCTGATCTGGAGCGGCAACGGCACCATAACCAGCAAGAACAGGCCGGATTTCCGCACCCTTATCATCGAGGCGGATTATCTCTCGGAGATCTTCAGGAAGATCGAGGAGGCGCTGGGCATATCCATCCAGCACATCGTCTTCGAGGCGCAGCGCAACGCCGCCAAGGAAGTCATAGACGGCAACATCGGCAAGTATCGCTGGGTGATCCGCCATATACCCGGCGTGCGCAGGCTGGTCATCACCTACTTCAACCGCATGGCCTCGTGGACCGGCCAGGGTTATGCGAAGACCGTCGCCTATACCAGCAAGGGTCCGGGGGCGGCCATAATCCGCAACCCCTTCAACAAGGACCTCATGTCCGCCGTGGTGGTGGGAGCGCTGGAGAGCCTGGGGGAGACGCCATACGACTACCGCTGGGAGAAGCGCGGTGCCGATGACGTCATCGTGGTCGAGCCCACCGGCGAGCGCCCGGAGATCTCGCAGCGTCTCACCTTCACCGTTCCGCCGCCGAAGCCCGGCAGCCGGCATTACGATAGATGCCCGGGATGCGGCGTGCCCGTCCAGCTCAAGGGCATGGAATGGACGGAGGAGCAGGGCCTGATGATGGACACCAGTCACAACGTGCGCATGGTTGTTCTGGAAATTTATACCACAAGCGTGGTCCTGCGCGAGCTGGCCCGCGAGCTGGGCGATGACGTCTACCCGGTGATCGTCGATGCGCAGCGCCAGTTCTCCCTTGCCCACATCCGCAAGGAGTTCCCCTCCTGCGCCGAGCCCGGTGGCGGGCTCGACAGGGATGCTTTCTACCGGGACGTGCTGGACTCCCTTGCCCTGCGCGGCCAGGGCAATCCCGTGTCTTGGAACATGGAGGGCGGGCGCCTGACCGTAACGGTGGATAACCCCTTCGAGGAGCACATTCTCGCCGGGCACCTCTCCGCCCTTTACGAACTGGCCGAGGGCGGCAAACCCGAGGTCAGCTGGGAGTCCCCCAGCCCCTCAACCGTCACCTTCACCCTCCAGGCCTGATGGGGTCAGCCGTTCAATCGACACGTGGGGCCAGGCGTACACATCCCCAAAGAAACCGCCGTAGACAGGCCCGTAATGCTCCCGGCGCGTTAACGCCCTCGATCCTTTCGCCGGCCCGGCATCATGCTTACGGAACGCATGTGGGAGCATGCGCTCATAACCACGTGCTTCGCTTAACAAGGGAGCCAATGACGCCAGCGTGTAATCCGTATGGGGCGGGATGCCATCCTCGCGGATCTGAACTACCATAATATTACATATTATACTCCGACCTCTCCTGCGTAGGTGCTATACTATCATGTGGAAGGAGTGGTAGCGTGGACAGGGACAGTACCGAGTTCGACGAGTTGGACCTGGAGACAATAACCCCGCGGCAGGTGCGCCAGTACCTCAAGGACAAGTTCGTCATCGTGGCCTCCAACCGGGGCCCGGTGGAGTTCCGCAAGGAGGAGGACGGCACCATAAAGGCCCACCGCGGTGCCGGGGGAGTGGTAACCGCCATGTCCACCGCCCTGGTGGCCACCGACGCGGTCTGGATATCCAGCATGCGCACCAAGGAGGACGCCAAGATGGCCCGCGAGGCGCCCGGCGGCAGGCTGGCCATGCCCCCCGACAAGCCACAGTACTGGGTGCGGTACATCATCCCCGAGAAGAAGGATTTCCAGCAGTACTACAGCGTGATCAGCAATTCCATCCTCTGGCCCCTGCAGCATTACCTCTACGACGTGCTGCGCCGGCCGGTCATCGACGAGTCGGTGCACGAAGCCTGGAACAACGGCTACCGCAAGGTGAACCGCCTCTTCGCGGACGAGATCGTGCGCGAGATCCGCTCCACCGACAAGAAACCCCTCATCTTTCTCCAGGACTACCACCTCTACCTCTGCGCCCAGTACATCAGGCGCAAGGAACCCGATGTGCTCATCCACCACTTCACCCATTGCCCGTGGGCACAGCCCGACTATTTCCGTATGCTTCCACACGGAATGCGCCGCGAGCTGCTACAGGGGATGCTGGGCAACGACGTGCTCGGTTTCCATACCCCCCATTACGTCAGCAACTTCCTGCAGTGCTGCCGGGAGGGCGAAGCCGTACGAGCCGCGGTGGACACCAAGCGGCGCCTGGTGCGCCACGGTGCGCACGAGACCTACGTGCGCCACTACCCCATATCCATCGATCACGAGGCGCTGGAGAGGACCGCGGGACGCAAGGACGTGGCCGATTACCGGGGACGGCTGCGCTCCCTCGCGGGCGATCGCAAGCTGTTGGTGCGTGTTGACCGCGTTGAACCGTCGAAGAACATCCTGCGCGGATTGCAGGGATACGAGCACTTTCTGTGCCGCTATCCCGACTGGAAGGAACGCGTCATATTCGCCAATTTTCTCTACCCGTCCCGCTCCGATCTGAAGGAGTACCGGGATCTGCAGCGCGACATCGAGGAGGCCGCCGAGGCGATAAACCGTGAGTTCGGCACCGAGGACTGGGAGCCCGTACACCTGGAGATAAAGGATAATTACCCCCGCTCCGTTGCGGCCCAGATCGAGTACGACGCGCTGCTGGTGAACCCGGTTGCGGACGGCATGAACCTGGTATGCAAGGAGGGAGCGGTGCTGAACCAGCGCGGCGGCGTCATCATCCTCTCCGTCAACGCCGGGGCGTACCAGGAAATGCGCGGCACGGTATTACCTCTCAACCCGCTTGATATTGCGGAGACCGCGGATACGATACGATCGGCGCTTCAGATCGGCGAACGCAAGCGCAAGTCCATGGCCAGATCCGCGCGCGAGGTGGTTCAGGCCAATACGTCTTTCAAGTGGTTCCTGCAACAGATGCGCGCCCTGCGCCGGGTGGAGAAACAGCGTGCCGAGGGGAAAAAGGAAAAGGCAGGCATGCCGGAACTACCCCGCTACGAACGCTTCGAATAACCCCGGGAGCTTTCCAGGATCGGGCCTCGTTCCTGGCCATCATAGCGCCAGGCAGAAGCACTAATGACTTTGCTTCGTCTTTCCGATACAAAGTGCAGGGTTTTTTCCTGCGAAGGAGGGGTTAAGTATGCCGAGTACCTGCAAGACCTGCGGATTTCCCAGACTGTTGAGTATGACGCAGGCCTGGCGGGATGGATGTATCGTCGATAACACCAGTGGTTCAGCCAGCCTGTGCATCTACGAAGCTTCCTATCCCACGGCCCTTATAAACGAGCTGGAAGACCGCCTTGGCATACCACTGGAGCGCATCGTTTACCTTGCTGGCACGCATGCGGCCGTCAAGGTATTGGGAGTGCTGTACGAATCCCACCCCCACGTCAGCAAGCTGCTCTTCAGCGCACCTTTCCACGGCTTGACCGAGCGCATGCTGGTGGGCTTCGGCAGAGCCATAGGCGTGGCCAACGTCAATATCGTCGAGCGCAAGAGACGCAAGGAGACCAGGGTGATCATCGAGAACCCCTTCGACCTGTCGAACTGCCTGGCGATCATATCGGGAATCCTCCAGATAGCGGACGGCTGCAACATCGCCTACAACGTCCTGGAGGGGAACGGCGCCTACCTTGTGGAATTCACCCCAACTCCCTCCGATATGCATGAGGAAGAAGCCTACCAGCGCCTGTTCGCCGAAAACCTCGCTCCCAGGCTGGTCGATCACGCCGCCATGCTCTCGAAATGCCAGGCCTGCGGCGCACCGCGTGAGGCAGGGGAATTATGCGAATTCGATATCGAACGAGGCCTGATAAGTGAACGCGGCAGCGGGGACAGGATGATCATGATGGGCGTGCACGGCTATAATTCCATCATCCGGGAACTCAGCTGGGAACTGGGCGATTTCGTTTACGATGTCTTCATCGATTTCGAGAAGAAGAACCTCTCCGCCAAGCTTGCCGGCTCAGCCGAAGACAATCTGCCCTGGGGAGAGGAAAAACTGCGCCAATACTTTGCCTTGAGGGGCCTCGGCATGCTCGACAATTTCGTGGAAAAAAACGGCACCACCTCGATCACCGTCCATAACGCCTTTATCGCCCCCCTGGTCGCCGGGCGCCTTCTCGCCCTGTGGGAACTGGTGAACGGCCGGGAGGGTTCCTACTCGTTCGACGTAACGGACAACCTGCTGAACTTCTCCATCTCCTGACGGGGTCAGCCCTCCATATTCAACGTCGGGGGTCAGGCCTCCACGTTCAATACAACTAATTATGAATGTGGTTAGACGAAGCTTTTCAAGACATTGCGGGTGTCGAGGACGGGGACGCCTGAACGCACGATGAGGCCGTAATCCACGCCACTGTGGGCGGTGACGATCACCACGCAGTCACAGTCGCTCAAGGTGTCGTCGACCATTTCCACGCTGCGCAGGGTTGTATCCCCCAGCTGGAAGACGGGCACAAACGGGTCATGGTATACCACGTCGGCACCGCTGTCCCGCAGCAGCTCGATGAGCTTGGCGGCGGGTGTCTCGCGCGTGTCGCCCACGTCCGGCTTGTAGGCCACTCCGAGCACCAGCACCCGCGCCCCCTTCAGGCTCTTCCCCGCCGCATTGACCTCTCGCGCCACCAGCCCGGACACGAAGTAGGGCATGTTCACGTTGACCTTGCCAGCCAGCTCTATGAACTCGGTCTGGAAGTCATACTCGCGCGCCTTCCACGCCAGGTAGAAAGGATCGACAGGGATGCAGTGGCCTCCCAGGCCCGGGCCGGGCCAGAAGGGCATGAACCCGAAGGGCTTGGTGGCGGCGGCCTCGATGACCTCCCACACGTCCAGCCCCATGCGCTCGCACAGCATCCACAGCTCGTTCACCAGCGCGATGTTTACGCCGCGGAAGATGTTCTCCAGCACCTTGGCCATCTCCGCTACCTCGGGGGAGTTCACCTTCACCACCTCTTTAACGAAGCTGCCGTAGAAAGCCTCGGCGAGCGTGGTGCAGCAATCGTTCATGCCGCCAACCAGCTTTGGTGTATTGGATATGGTCCAGTTCAGGTTTCCTGGATCCACCCTTTCCGGCGAGTAGGCAAGGTGGAAGTCCTTGCACAGCGCCATGCCGTTCTTCTCGAGCAGAGGCGCTACCACCTCGCGCGTAGTCCCCGGATAAGAAGTGGACTCCATAACGACCAGCTTCGGCCTCTCTCCCTCACCCAGCAGGCCTTCTACCTGCCGGGCGGATTTGCGCACAAAGCCGAGATCGGGGTCGCGGGTGCGCGACAGGGGGGTAGGGACGCATATGCAGATGACGCCGCACGGCAGGAGGTCATGGCTGTCGCCTGTGATCCGGAGCATGTCCCGGTCCAGGACGCGCGCCATCCGTTCCCCGTCCATGCCCTCGTAGAGAAGTTCCCTTCTCGCCAGCTTCCTCCTCTTGTCGGCGTCCTTCTCCAGGCCGACAACCTGGAACCCCGCATCGGCAGCCTCCAGGGCCAGGGGAAGACCGACATACCCCAGACCGACGATCCCCACCACGGCGCTGCGGTCCTCAATAGACTCCTTCAGACCCATGCCACCTCCCTGTTTCTCCCGCCATGCTATGCCAGCCTGCCTCTTGCCCCGCCTCGCATGGATGCCTCGCAGGTAGCCGTCCTTTGCCCGGTTTCCTATATGTTATCATTTGGGAGACGATGCCGCGCATGTCCTTTCGTACGCGGCTCGCTATGAGCGATGAAGTGTCACGGGGCAAGGTTGATGCAGGAGGTGTTCCCTTGGCCGGCAGCCAGTCGATCGACCCCGCGGCAGAGCTCCCGCGCATCCTGGACTTCATGCGGGAGAAGATGGAGGGCGCAGGGAAATCCCGCCTGGTGGTGGGACTGTCCGGCGGGCTCGACTCCGCCGTCTCGGCCTACCTTGCCGTGCGCGCCCTGGGCAGCGAGAGCCTCACCGCCTTCCTCATGCCCTACAGGACCACCGATCCGCGCAGCGGCGAGGACGCCATGCTGGTGGTGTCGGAGCTGGGTATCTCCATCGAGACCATAGACATCACGCCCATGGTTGACGCCTACTTCGAGCGCTTCCCCGATGCCGACCGCAAGCGGCGGGGCAATTATATGGCCCGCACGCGCATGGCCGTGCTCTACGACCAGTCAGCGGCCCTGGACGCCCTGGTGCTGGGCACCGGCAACCGCACCGAGGCATTGCTGGGATACACGACGCTGTGGGGGGACATGGCTTGCGCCTTCACGCCCCTGGGCGGCCTGTACAAGACACAGGTGAGGCAGCTCGCGGCCCACCTGGGAGTGCCGGCGCGCATAAGAGAGAAGCCTCCCTCCGCCGACCTTTGGCAGGGCCAGACCGACGAGGGCGAGATGGGCCTCACCTACGAGGAGGTGGACCGGCTGCTGCATGGCCTCGTCGACCTGGGTTCGAGCGACGCCGAGCTGGAGTCAGAGGGGTTCGCGCCCTCCTTCATCAACAAGGTACGCAGCATGATGGAAGCCTCCTCCTTCAAGCGCTGCATGCCTCCCTCCTGCAACCTCTAACCTGGTCTGCTCCGCAAACGGGACATTCTGCATGGCGACGCGTCGATATCATCCCCCTATAATGGACCCATGGCACGTAAACTCAAGATCCTCGAGGTCTGCAACCTGGACCGCTTCGCGGCATCGCCCTACATGCTGCCGCTCTTCCGCGGGCTGGTCGAGGAGGGTCACGAGGTACACGTCGCCTGCAAGGTGACCTCCTTCACGCATGTCCTCGGCGAGGCCGGGATAGTGGTGCACGACATCCCTATTACGCGCAGCGTCACCCCCCTCGCCGACCTCAGGGCCTACCGCCGCCTGAAGTCCCTCATACGTGAAGGGGACTACGACATCGTGCACACCCACAACCCCAAGGACGGGGTATTGGGGCGCACGGTGGCCTGGAAGCTCTCCGTGCCCGCCGTGGTGCATACCTGCAACGGCTTCTACTTCTCCCACCGTACCTCGGGTTTGAAGAGGCGGCTGGTCCTCAAGGCCGAGCGCTTCGCCGCAAAGCGGTGCCACCTGGTCATCTTCGTGAACACCGATGACCTGGCCCTTGCCGCGGCAAAGAAGGTGGTGGGAGTGACCAAGGCCAGGCTTATATACAACGGGGTGGACCTGGAGCGATTCGGTCCCGGCGAGGATGACGGCCTGCGGGACGAGCTGGGCAT
The DNA here is from genome assembly GCA_016931915.1 of Actinomycetota bacterium. Taxonomy (GTDB): domain Bacteria; phylum Actinomycetota; class Geothermincolia; order Geothermincolales; family RBG-13-55-18; genus SURF-21. Next base: position 10,114 of record JAFGDU010000139.1, on the reverse strand, counting down.
TCCGGTCGGAGCCACCGTCCTCGGGTATATAGGGGAGGTCAAACGCGAGAGAAACCTGGATGTCCTCGTGCGTGCCGCCGCCCGCCTGCAGCAGGATCACCCCGACCTCCACCTGGTGATGGTGGGCGACTCCACCGTGGAACCGCATGAACCGGAGCGCCTGGAGAAGCTGGCCGCCGAGCTGGAGCCTGGCCTGGCGGGGCGCCTCATATTCACGGGATACCGTTTCGACCCCGAGCGCTTCTACCGCATCTTCTCCATCTACGTGCTGCCCTCCACGCGGGAGGGCTTCGGGGTCACCCTCATCGAGGCCATGGCCGCCGGGGTCCCCGTCATCGCCTGCCGCGTGCGCGGGCCCAAGGAGATCGTCGAGGACGGGCGCGACGGCATCCTGGTCCAGGACCGCGACCCCGGGGAACTCGCCGATGCCCTGTCGTTCTACCTGGATGCCCCGGAAGCCGTGAGCCATTATACCAAGCGTGCGCGCAAGAAGGTGGAAGAGGAATTCGACCATGCCGACATGCGCTCGAAGCTCTACGCCGAATACACACGCCTGAGCGAGGTCGAGCCGGCTACTGGGCGCTGAGGTAGCGCTTGACGGCGGCGGTGCGAGAACTCACGCCCAGTTTGCGGAAGATCCCCGACGCCGCCTTCTCCACCGTCTTCGGCGATACGAACAGGCGCGAGGCGATCTCCTTGTTGCTGAGCCCCTCGCTCATCAGCACGAGCACATCGTGCTCGCGGGAGGTCAGGTTGCTCACGGGCGACTCCGCCTTGCTCTCCCGCGCTTCCTCTTTGAACGAGGAGACGATCATGTCCAGGACCTGCGGGCTGAAGGTCTTCTCCCCCTGGTTCACCCTGCGGATGGCGCTGACCAGCTCGGAACTGGCAACCTTCTTCAGCAGGTAGCCATCGGCGCCGACCTTTAAAGCCCGGTTAATATATTCGTACTCCTCGTACATGGACAGCATGATCACCTTCATCAACGGAAAGGACGATTTCAACTGCTGGCATACCTCTATACCCGACATCCCGGGCAGCTTGATGTCCAGCACCACCACGTCTGGAACGAGTGCTGCTGCTTTCTCCAGGCACTCTTCCCCGTCTCCGGCCTCGCCGACCACGGCGACATCGACCTGTTTCTCTATCAACGACGCCAGGCCCTCCCTGAGGATCGCGTGGTCGTCGGCGAGAAGTACCCGTACCTTGTTTCCGGCTTTGTCGACCATCATCAACCTACCGCATAGCACACCTGGAACACCGGTCTTACCAAAGGATAACCTTTTATTGCACCTATTTGGAATGGGGGGTGGAGCCGCGTTGAGGCCTGACCCCCAACGTTGAAAATGGAGGGCTGACCCCCGGCTTGCTTAGAGGGGGAGGCGGACGTCTATGGTTACGCCGCGGCAGCAGGGGATGATGTCAAAGGTGCCGTTTATCTGCTCCGCCCGCTCGCGCATGTTCAGCAGCCCCAGGTGTACTACGCCGTCGGTGTCTCCGGGGTCCTCGAAACCGCAGCCGTCGTCGCTCACCACCAGCTCGACCCCCTTGCCGTCGCGGCCGAAATATACCACCGCCTCCCGCGCATCCGAGTGCTTGATGATATTGGAGAGCGCCTCCTGCACGATGCGGTAGAGGTTTATCTTGACCTCTCCAGGCAGGTCACCTTCATCCCCGCCGGCCAGAAAGGAGAACTCGATGGGATTATCGGAACTCACTCTGCGTACCAGGTTGCGCAAGGCCTCGGTGAGGCCCAGGTCATCCAGCACGGGCGGGTGCAGCGACGCCGAGAGGTCGTGCAGCTGTTTCAACACCGAGGAAATGGACGACGACGCGGACTCGACCAGCCTGCGCACTCCCTCCGGCGCATCCTCCTCTCCCAGTGCCAGCTCCAGGTTGACCAGTGCGCTGGTGAGGTTCTGCCCCGTATCGTCGTGGAGGTCCCGGGCTACGGCCGCCTTCTCCCTCTCCTGGATCTCCACGATGGACTGGAAGAGCGCTTTGAGCTCCACGTTCTTGCGCCATAATTTGTGGGTAAGGACGGCGTTCTCGTCTATCTGCGCTGAAAGCAGGTATTGCTTGAAGCTCATCTCCGTCACCACCCTGGAGATGGCGTTGACCACAGAGAGGAGGAACTCCACCTCCTCGATGTTCACGTGGCGTACGCGGTGCAGGGAATCCAGCAGCGGCTCGGGGTCGACCCCGAGCTCCTCCGCCAGCTTGCGGTATTTGCCGGGTTCCGCGGGCTCCATGAGCGACGCGTCCCCGCTGATCATCCCCACCATCTCCCCGCCCAGGATGAGCGGGGCGTCGAAACAGACGAATCCCGCGTGGCAGATTCGTACCTTGGGCTGCATGGTCTTCCTCAGCCCCGTCAATCCCTCGATGGCCGAGCCGTAGCAGCGCATCACGCCTTCCAGGGAGTCGATGATCAGCTTGCAGTGCTCCCCGCCGGCGACGCTGACCACCACCGGCATGCTGTTCATGTCCAGGACCCACAGGCGCACGCCGGTGATGCGGGCCAGCTCGTCCACCAGCTCCTGCAGGTACTTCACGTCCAGTATCTCGGTGAAGGCGATGTCCCGCAGCTTCAGCGGGCTGATGAGCTTGGAATAGCCGGGGGGGACGGAGAGGATGCCTATCTCCTGCAGGAAAAACCCCACCCCCATGGTCCACAGGTCCATGAAGGAGTGGATCATGTCCAGGCGCAGCTTTTCGTCCCGCGCGAGGGAAAGGAACAGCTCGCCGAACTCCTCGGGGCTTCCCACGTCAAAAAAATCATGCAGGTCATCGACGTCCGTGAAACATATCTCGAAAAGCGGCTCGGCCTCCTCGGGATCTATGAGGAAGACGTCTCCGTTGCGCTTTTCGCCCGCGGCGCTCCCCCCCGGAGCCCGCACCCGCAGCACCGACCCGTCCTTCAACAGATCGAGCGCCGAACGTATGGGGCTTTCCTTGCTCAGGAACAGCCTGTCGGCCAGCTCTTCCATGAGTCCCTGCACTTCTCGTGCCATCATGTATCACGTCCCCTTATTACCTTCCAGACCCTAATTATAGAAACAACGGGGTCAGCCGTTCAATCGACACATAGGGTCAGGTGTCCACATGGGGTCATGTGCGTCCTGCGCAAGCTAATGCACTTGACACTGAATTAATGGGATGAACAATATAAATTACTATGAAGAGTGAGAACGCCCAGTACAGCAGCGCCGCGCGCTTCGAGGTCTTCACCGCTATCTACGACCCCGCGGTCGCGTTTACCTGCCGCGAGAAGACCTTCAAGCGCGCCCTTATCGCGCAGGCCGGTCTCGCCCAGGGTCAGCGTGTCCTAGACCTGGGATGCGGGACCTGCACCCTCACCCTGATGATCCTGGAGGCGTATCCCGGCCTGGATATGACCGGGCTGGACGCAGACGAGAGGGTACTCTCCATCGCCGCCAAGAAGGCAGCAAAGCGGGGCATCGAACTCCAGCTGGACCTGGGGATGTCCTACGATATGCCCTATGAGGACGCCTCCTTCGACCGCGTGGTCTCCAGCTACCTTTTCCACCACCTCACCCCCGAGAACAAGCGCATGACGCTGGCGGAGGTGATGCGGGTTCTCAAGCCCGGTGGGGAGCTGCACGTCGCCGACTGGGGGAAGCCTCCCAACTTCCCGCTGCGCCTCGCTTTCTTTGCGGTGCAGCTGCTGGACGGCTTCAAGACCACCTCCGACAGCGTGCGAGGGATGCTCCCCGTCTATATCGAGGATGCCGGCTACGAAGGTCTGGAGACGACACGGCACATCCCCACCCCCCTGGGAAGCGTCTTCCTCTACCATGCCTCCAAACCCCGGACTCAAGCCTAGGTGTCCAACCCGACTTCTCGCTTAACGAGAGAGTATGGGATCGATCTCATAATAAAACGGCCATGCAAAGCACCGCGTGTATCCAACCGTACAGGATAATAGAACAACGCTCGAGCACAGCCCGTATAGAAAACCCCGCCCGAGCTCGACCGGAAATGACGGGAAAAGCCCACATAAGGGTTACGCTGCCAGCGTTGGCATTGAATTATGGGTGAAGCGCATTTCTTATCGTACCTTTAAACAGGGCAAAACCCCGGATCAGAGGTTCGCGAAGTACGAAAAGAAAGCAGCTTCAGCCCATTTTCGCCTGGTGCCAGCCCGCTAAGAGCGAGACCTGCATCCGGCGGCTCGGGCACCCGACTACCCGACCTGCTCGGCGGGGGTGGTCCTCTTCTTCTTCAGCACGTTGCCCACGAACTCGTCGATCTGCTCGTCCAGCGCGCTCATGGGGGTCATGCGCCGAATCCATGCGTCGCCCTGCAGCATGAGGGTGGGTATTTTCGATCGCTTCATGATCTCGCTGCGCACCACCGAGAAGACGCTCCAGGTCTGCTTGCACGAGTGATGGCCGCAGTAGATGCAGGCGTCGGCGTCCAGCTGTGAGGTCCAGTACGCGATATCGTCCGCCCACTGGGCCATCATGGACTGCGCTCCGACCTGCCGCGTCATGGCGTAGTCCCAGCAGGTATCGGCCAGGCCGTCGATCATGCTGTCCATGGTGGAGGTGTCCACCGGCTGGAAGAAAAAGGAACCGAGGAGGTCTCCGAGGACGGTGATGCCCCTCTCCTCCATGCGGTTGAAGAAATTGTACCAGTCCCAGTAGTAGAAGGTGTAGATCCAGAAGCAGCGCGCGACCTCCTCCCCCGCCGGGTACATGCCCTTCTCCATCCTCTCCTTCACCGTGTCGATCATCATGTGCAGGATGTCCAGGCCGATATCCGTCCCCCACAGGACATAGCGTACGGCGTACGCGTAGAGGGTGAAGAGATTGGGGCAGGGGTTGGGGCGGACCTTGCGCATCTCCCAGAGGTCGTAATATAGCTGGGTCGCCTCGTTGGCCTTGGTGAGCACATCGCGCACCCTGTCCTCGTTGAGCTCCTCGCCCACGAACTCCTCCATCTCCTTGACCATGTGGCGGAAGTAGGTGCGGTAGGCCTTGCGCCCGCGCGGCGAGTCGTCCACGGGCTTGTCGAGGAGGAACTGCGGCACCCCTAGATAGCGCGCAACGAACTCGTGGATCTTGGAGTTGGCGTCGCAGCTTCCGGGGGCAGCCGAGATGACCGCGTCGGGCTCGAAGTCCGCTCCCGTGAGGGCCGATCCCAGCTCGATGGTATTGGAGGAACACAGGTAGTCCGGGAGCCCGAGCCCCATGGCGTAATCCCAGTAGCGCTCGCCCTGCCCCTCCAGCGCCGCCACCCCGGTCACGGTGAGTACCTCGCTGGTGAGGGGATAGGCGTTCTCGAAGCAGTAGACGAACTCGGGCGGGAAGTTGAAGGGCACAAGGATGATCTTCTTCCCCTGCGCCTTGGCCTCCCTGGCATTGTCTAACCACTGCTGGATCCCCTTGAGGAGGGCGATGCTGGTCTTGCGGATGCGAGGCGCCATGACCGCGCTGATGGCATGTATCATGTCGTTGGGGAGAAAGTGCATGAAGCCCTCTATCTCCTCATCGCTCATATCATCCGGGAAGTACTCGAGCAGGCCGAATATGGTCGAAGCCCGGTTCACCAGGCCCTCGAAGTCCTGGAACTTTTTTTCTGCCATGCGTGCTACTCCTTTTTCCGCATTATCCCCACCCGGAGATGGTACCCACCGTCATTGCGAGCGCAGCGAAGCAATCTCTCTTCCGACAGCTGCCAGGTACATATGCAAGGAGGTTGCCGCGTCGGCCGCGCCTCCCCGCAATGACGATTGCTTCTTTCACCGTTTATCGGCGCAACTTGTTTTCCTCAGGCCTCCTCGACGGACATGGCGGCGCCGATGGCGCATGCCAGCTGCGGGTCGTAGGGGAAGACGTGGTAGTCTCCCCTTATCTTTCCCTTGGCCGGCCCCGTCACGGATTCGTACTTGGCCACCCCGCCGGTGAGCGTGTAGTCGTCCTGGAAGCCGAACTTCAGCGCCTGCGATATCATTATTTTTGCCACGGACTCGCAGATCCCCGCCATGATATCCGCCGGTTCCACGCCCTCGTTGACGTGGGTTATGAGTTCGCTCTCTACGAAAACCCCGCACTGCGAGCTCACCGGCACCTTGTTCGTAGCCTTCGTCGCCACCGCATCCAGCTCGTCCGCGCCGTAACCCAGCGCGGCCCCCATGACGGTGAGGAATTTACCCGAGCCAGAGGCGCACTTGTCGTTGCGCATGAAATCCACCACGCCGCCATCCTCGTCCAGGAGGATGGAGGTGACGCTCTGCCCGCCGACATCCAGGACCAGGCTGGCCCCGGGCACCAGGCGGCTCACCGCCTCGCAGATGCACGAGATGTCGTCGCGCCTCACGTCGCCTAACTCCACCAGCTCGGCCCCGCGGCCGGTCACGCCGATGCCGCCCAGCTCGTCCCGGGATACTCCCGCCGCGGCGAGCACCCCGTCCAGCAGGCTTTCCACCTCCTCGGTGATGTTGCCGGTGGTCTCGATGACCTCCGCCGCGAGAAGTTCGTCGCCCTCTATGACCACGGCCTTGGTGAAAAGGCTCCCTATGTCGATTCCCATGTACTTCATGGTCAACCTCCCATGCGCTTGGCCAGGAGGGCCGCGCCCAGCGCTCCCACGATCTGCGAGTCGACGCTGTACTTGATGAGCCTGACGTTGAGCATGCGCTCGAGCTCGGCGCGTACCGCCGCGTTCTTGGCCACGCCTCCGCTCATGGTCACCTCTTTCTCCATTCCCACCCGGCGAACCAGGGCGGCCACGCGCTCCGCCATGGCGCGGTTGACCCCGGCCGCGATATCGGCCTTGGAGTGTCCGCGCTGCAGGTAATGGAGGACCTCCGTCTCGCAGAATATGCTGCAGCGGCTGGAAAGCTCCAGTACCTTCTCCGCCCTCTGCGACACTGTCCCTATCTCATCCAGGGACAATCCCAGGGTACGTGCCTGCACCTCCAGGAAGCGGCCGGTGCCCGCCGCGCACTTGTCGTTCATCACGAAATCCACCAGTTCTCCGCCCGGTCCGATGCGGATGACCTTGGCGTCCTGGCCGCCGATGTCGATGACCGTGCGCGCCTCCGGCACCAGGAACGAGGCCCCCAGCCCGTGGCAGGATATCTCGCTCATGTTGTCCTGGGAGAGCCCCTCGGCCTGCACCTGCTCGCGCCCGTATCCCGTGCTCACGCAGAACTTGACATCGCCCCAGGGGACCCTCTCCTCCTGGACGAGCATATCCACGACCGCCTTGGCGGACTGTACCGGATGGGGCTTCACCCCCATGCTCTTGAAAGCATGGATGCCCTTGCTGTTGATGACCACCGCCTGTGCCGTCAGCGAACCTACGTCTATGCCGGCGTAATACATTTGCTACCTCCCTCTCCTACTGTTTATCCGCTGTATAGCGCCGTTCTCAGCGCTTTTTAACCACATTCTTCACGAACTCGTCGATGGATTCCTGCAGCGCGCTCATGGGGGTCATGCGCCGGATCCAGGAGTCGCCCTGCAGGATCAAAGTGGGCACTTTCGATCGCTTCATCAACTCGCTACGCACCACGGTGGCGCTGCTCCAGGTCTGCTTGCAGGAATGGTGCCCGCAATAGATGCAGCAGTTGGCGTCGAGTTCGTTCGCCGCCCAGGTGATATCGTCCAGCCACTGCACGGACATGGAATCGGCACCCATCTGCCGCGTCATGGGCATGTTGCGGGCTATCTCGGCCAGGTCCGTGAGCATGCTCTCCCGCGAGGTCAGGTCGATTATTATGGGAAAGACGAGGTCCAGCCCGTCGCCGAGGTGCGTTATGCCGTTTTCCTCCATCCAGGCGAAGAGGCCGCTCATGTCGAAGTAATAGCTGGTGTAGGTCCAGAGGCTGCGCGCCACCTCCTCCTCCGCCGGGTACTCCCCTTTCTCCAGTCTCTCCTTGGCGGTATCGACCATGTGCTGCATGACGTCCACCGCTTCCTGCGTGCCCCACATGGTGAACCTTGCCGCGTAGGTGAACAGGGAGTAGAGGTTGGGCACCGGGCAGGGCTTGAACTTGTGCAGATCCCAAAGCTCCCAGTAGAGCTCCGAGGCCTTGTTGGCCTTCCCGATGACCTCGCGCATCCTGTCCTCGTCCAGTTTCTGGTCCAGGAACTCCTCCACGTCCTCCACCATCTTGTCGAAATACCTGTAATACTGCTTGACGCCCCGCTGGCTGTTGTCCACCGGCTTCTCGAGGAAGATGAGGGGGATGTCCATGTACCTGGCCAGGAATTCGTGGGTCTTGGAGTTGATGTCGCAGGAGCCGAAGCAGTCCGAGATTATGGCGTCCGGCATGAAATCCGTACTGGTGAGGGCGGAGCCGACCTCGATCATGTTCGCCGAGCAGGCGAAGTCCGGCAGCCCCAGGCCCATGGCGTAATCCCAGTACCTCTCGCCCTGCCCCTCCAATCCCAGGACCCCCAGGCTGGAGAGCACCTCGCTGGTGATCGGCCAGGCTCCCTCGAAACAGTGGAGCAGCTCCGGGACGAAGTTGAAGGGCACCAGGAACACCTTCCCCCCGTTTCGTTTCGTCTCGAACGCTCCCTCCAACCACTTCCTCACCATAGCGAACAGCTCCAGGCTGATCGACCTGACATGCGGCGCGAAAAAGGCTCCGAGGGTATTCCGGACGTCGGTAGGGAGTATATGCAGCAGTCCCTCCAGTTCCTCGTCGCTGATATTCTCCGGCAGCGCATCTACGATGGAGAACAGCTCGTGGACGCGATGCATCAGCCCCTCGTACGGCCTTATCTCATTTTCTCCCACGGTTCAAACCCCCTTTACCCTGCAGCTCCAGACAGTGACCGGGAGCGGACCACGCCCGCCTGTGCCCGTTCCCGTTCCCGGCAAGTGCCAGGTTTACCCCAAGAGACATGCTTCCGCAACTTACTTCCCCAGCCTCTCCAGGAAGGCCTGGACGCGGGTCTTGATGCGGCCCGTGTCGGCCTTCGATCCGTAGTCCTTCTCCAGCACCAGTACGGGGATGCCTGCAGCCTCGAGGTCCATGCGCTGCGAGACCGCCTCCACGCCGTGCAGGTCGCAGAACTTGTTATAGGTGACGATCGCTCCGTCCACGCCGGCGCGCCGTGCCGTTTCCAGGATATAGTCACGGCGCCTCTCGTAGTCGTTGAACATGCGCGGGCAGAAGAGGTGCCCCAGGTATCGCTCGGCCAGCAGGCGCAGTGGGTCGCCGCTCTCCCCCTCCCGCTTCCAGAAGGCCCGCGAGCCGAAGCAGAGGGCGTCGGCCGCGATGAATGCTCCCGTGGACTCGATGTCCTCTATGAGGTCTACCTCGTCGGTAGCGCTGCCCATGATGATCAGGCGCGCCTTGTAATCGGTCACTGCAGCCCCGGCCTTCTCCACCAGCACCTCGTCCAGAAGCGTGGAGAAATCCTCGCCCATCATGGACGATCCGGTGCAGATCACCTGCATCACCTCGGCCCCGGTCACCGCCGGCGGCACCTTCTCGCGCAGGGCGTATAATTTCTTCAGCTTCCCGTTCACCTCGTCGTAGACGTCCACCGCCCGCATAATCTTCTCGTCGGTGATCTCCGCACCGAAATACGACGCGATGGCATCGCGCATGAGCGCAAGTTCCTCGACGAAGTATTCCAGCGAATCGTCGCGCAGGAAGTGCGGCACCTTGAGGTAATGGAAGAAATCGTACTTCTTCACGTACTGCCAGTTCTCGAACATACCCCGCAGGTGGTCGCAGCCGTTGGTCTCCACCAGGCCGTCGAGGAAATCGTAGGAGCCCTCCAGCCCCAGCTGCAGGCAGGAGCGGCAGAAGCGGCAGTTAAAGCGGGCCAGGTAGGCGTCGCCCAACTCCGTGTCGGGGTGGCCGAAGGCCTTGATGCGGTAGGGCAGTATGCCAGCCGCCTCGATGAGCTCCACCGGCGTGGCTACGCAGGCGTAGCCCAGCACCCTGCCGCCCTTCTCCTTCCAGTCGCGCACGTATTCGGTGTACAGATCCGTCGATTGGCATTGCAGTGTTCTCATATCAACCCCCTATTGTGTCGCTGTCATTGCGAGGCGGCGGAGACGCCGCGGCAATCCCCTTGCTATCGCACCTGGTACGTTCCGCCAGGGGATCGCTTCGCTC
>JAFGDU010000138.1 GCA_016931915.1 Actinomycetota bacterium | reverse complement strand
GTTAGATCAAGCTGGTTGACAGGCGTAAGCAAATCCTCTACCTGTTCCAATCTCGCCAATGCTTCCTGGGTACGTGTGAGTCAGTAGTAATTAGGAACCACCTCCGTCTCTTTCTGGCTGGATGCTGCGTCACGCAACTCACGGCAACTCGGCCAGGTAAAACCCCAGGTCAGGAATATATACCTTGACCTGGGGTTTTGTTGAATCCTGCTCCCCGGACTTAAAATCCCTCGGGTTATCCCGTGCGGGTTCGACTCCCGCCCCGGGCACCACTATGTTAACAGGGCTTTTATTTAACCGGTCAATTGTTAAGCTTAATAGCATTCATAGATTGCTTAACCATGCAGAGAAAAGGACCGGGTGAAGCGGCTCGTTTGTAATGTTTAAACGGTTTGCGCCGCGAATCTTTTCGGTGCTAATCTAATGCTGTAACAAGCCCTGATTCTGAGGGCATGCTATAAAATTGTTCTCTCTTCCCGGATGGAGGCTCGGAAGAAACGGTGCCAGGCGTTTAAAACATCATCCTATAACGCGCGGCATCACCATTGGACCACCAAAGGGGGTTTCTCATGAAAGCAGCGGTATGGAAAAAGAAGAAAGTGCTTGAGCTGGAGGACGTCCCCGAACAGGAGGTCGGCCCCGAGGATGTGAAGATCAAGGTCGAATACACCTCCATATGCGGCTCCGACCCACATATCGTAGACGGCAAGCTGCCGGTCTCCTACCCGCCGCGCATTATGGGCCACGAGATGTCGGGGACCATAGTCGAGCTCGGGGAACGGGCGAACACCAAGGGCTTCAAGGTCGGTGACCGCGTAACGGGCAACCCGGTGCGGTATTGCGGCGTCTGTGACTATTGCCGCAACGGTCTGGAGCACTACTGCCTCAAACTCGCTGAATATTTCCCGCCCGGCACCATGGCCGAGTCGGTCGTCTGGCACGAGCAGCAGGTGTTCAAGCTGCCGGACTCTATAAGCTTCGAGGAGGGCTGCCTGACTGAGCCCGTGTCCGTCTGTCTGCGAGGCATAGAACTATCAGACATTAAAGAAGGCTCCAGCGTGGCTATACTCGGACTCGGCGGTATCGGCCAGATTCTGCTTCAGCTCGCTCAGCTGTCCGGGGCATCGCAAGTCATGGTTGCGGACCCCGTGGAGTCGAAGAGAAAGATCGCCCTGGAGATGGGCGCGGACCTGGCCCTTGACCCTCTCGTCGAGGATATGTGGGCCACCACCATGAAGGTGACAGGTAACCGCGGATTCGATACGGTCATCGAGGCGTCGGGAAATACCGATTCAGCGAAGACTGCGATAGACATGGTAGGGAAGGTGGGCACCATGGTCTACTTCGCGGTCTACCCTATGAACCTCGAGCTGCCCATCAAACCGTTCGATCTCTACTCTCGCGAGCTGACCGTGCGTGGGGTCTTCATGTCCCCGTACCTCTTCCCGAGAAGCATAGCCATTCTGCCGAAGCTCAAGCTGAGGCCGTTAGTCTCGAAGATATATCCGCTCGATGAGGTCGTAGAGGCGTTCGAAGAGCAGAAGAGGGGGCAGAATATAAAGATCCTGATAAAGTGCAGCGAGGGGTGATGCAGTATGCATCAGAATACGCTGGAACTCCAGAACAAGGTGATCGACATACGCAAATGGATAGTCGAGCTCAGTCAGATCGCGGGAGGCGGCCACCTGGGCGGTTCCCTTTCGATGGTAGATGCGGTGGTCGCCCTTTATTACCACGTCCTGAAGTTCGACCCCGAGAACCCCGACTGGCCCGGGCGCGACAGGTTTATCTTGAGCAAGGGGCACGGCGCCCTGGGCCTGTGCCCCGTCCTATGCGATGTGGGCTTCTACCCCAGGGAGATGATGGACAACTTCAATGACCTGGACAGCCCGTTCGGCATGCACCCCGATATGAACAAGATACCCGGTATCGAGATGTCCACCGGCTCGCTGGGCCACGGTCTTTCCGTGGCTGTCGGGGCGGCTCTTTCGGGCAAGCTGGACAAGGCGGACTGGAGGGTATTCTGCCTGCTGGGAGACGGTGAGTGTAACGAGGGTATGGTCTGGGAGGCGGCCATGTCCGCCAGCCATTTCAAGCTCGGAAACCTGACCGCCATCGTGGACCGCAACGGCTACTCCCTCGACGGGCTGACAGAGGAGATAATGGCGCTCGAGCCCTTCGCGGAGAAATGGCGGGCTTTCGGCTGGAACTGCTCCGAGGTCGACGGCCACGATATAGACGCGCTACTCGATGCCTTCGATGGGCTGCCGGACGCAAGCTCCGATAAGCCTACCTGTATAATCTCCGATACGGTCAAGGGCAAGGGAGTGTCGTTCATGGAAAACGCCAACGAGTGGCACTACGCGGGATGTGACGACGAGCTCACCGCCAAGGCGCTCGACGATCTGGAATCCTGCAGGCCGGAGAGTGGGTGATGGGCTATGCCTAAAGGATTCACCTGGACAACACTCGACGTCGACAAGTTCGCGACGCGCGAGATGTACGGTAAGATACTCGCCGAGATCGCACCGAGCGATGAAAGGATAGTCGTGCTGACGTCGGACCTGATGATGAGCAACAAGACCGGCGACTTTGCCCGCGCCCACCCGGACAGGTTCTTCAACTTCGGGATAGCGGAACAGAACATGATGGCCGCCGCCGCAGGCTTCGCCATAAGCGGCAAGATCCCCTTTGCGTCGACCATGGCGGTGTTCGCGTCCCTCCGCTGCGCGGAACAATTGAGGACGGACATAGCGTACCCGAACCTCAACGTGCGCATCATCTCGACGCACTCCGGCCTCTCCATGGGCAACGGGGGGACCACGCATCACTCCACCGAGGATATCGCGGTTACGAGGAGCATGGCCAACATGACGGTGATAGTCCCGGCGGACGCAAACTGCTGCGCGAAAGTGGTGGTGGATTCCCTGGAATACCAGGGCCCTATCTACATGCGACTGGGGCGCGGTGCGGAACCCATAGTCTACAAGGGCGACTTCGAATTTAAGATCGGCAAGGCCAACACGGTGAGAGAAGGCGACGATATAACCGTAATAGCCTGCGGGATATGCGTGATGGCGGCCGTAAAGGCCTCCAGGAAGCTCGAGAAAGAAGGCATCGGTGCCAGGGTGATCGACATGCACACCATCAAACCGCTCGACGTGGAGTCCATTGTGAGGGCGGCGGATGAGACAGGCAAGATAATCACGATGGAAGAACACAACATCATCGGAGGCCTCGGAAGCGCAGTCGGCGAGACTATCGCGGAAGCTGGTAAGTCAATCAAGTTCAGGAGGCTGGGCATACCGGATATCTACTCGACAATCGGACAGCCCGACGACCTGTACGAAAGATACGGGCTGGATGCGGATGGCATCTACAACGCAGTCAAGGAAATGATCGGGGAATCATAGAAGAGGAGGTTGCGATGTCGGAGCTAGAAGAAGTCCTGACGGAGTTGCTGGAGACCGCGAACAACGATCCTGACAGGGCGGAAGGCTTGGGCAAATGCATGGGGCAGACGATCCAGTTGAAGGTAACCGATGGTGAAGACCTCGTCATCGTCGCCGACCAGGGTAAGCTATCGCTTCAGAAAGGCACGATAGACGATCCGACCGCCACGGTCCTCGGCGAAGAGCAGAACTTCGTCGACCTCTTCAACCAGGAGCTCGATCCCATGGGGGCGGTCATGAGTGGAAAGCTGGTGCTCAAAGGCGACGTCGAGCCGTTCATGGAGCTCGAGCTGTTCTAAATGCACCGGTTCCGTGTATCAATGTACCTGAAATTGTGCCCGACAGGAGGCTATGTCACGCAACTCACGGCAACTCGGGCACATCAAACCCCTGGCCATGAATAAATTACTCTAACCCCCGCGAACATCAGAGTGAAGGGACGACGCTGTCGAACGGAATGCCGTCCCATACCATGCGGTCCTCGCCGTAGGGGTCCTCGATCATGGCCGGGCTCACGTTAAGTTCCATGGTGGCACGGGACTCCGTTTCGTAAGCCGGCCATTCCGGGATACTGTCGTTGTTGGGATCGCCGCTGCGTGCGAAAGCGATCCAGGTGTCCTGCATCAGCTCGGCGAGGTCCTGCGGCGGGTCCTCTCCCAGCAAGTCCGACACGCCCTGGGCGCCGAGGTTGTTGAAGACGAAGGGGAGCTCGATGGCGTGACAGGCACCCAGGTCCCCGACGTGGCTGGGCCAGGTGAAGAGGTACATCCAGGTATCCGGTTGGTTGGCCGATTGCGCCTCGACAAGGCGTATCTGCGGCATGCGGAAGATGACGTCGGTCCCTATAGCCATGGCGATATCGCCGTCAGTGGCGCCGGGCCGCCGCGATTCATAGCTGGCCACGACGTCGTCCAGAGGGCCGGGCAAGGCCTCCGCAAGCCACGGCATGGCTTTCAGGTCTACCTCGATGGGGTAATCGAGCAAACCCGGTATGAATTGCGACCACAGGCGCACCTCGTCGAGGTTGGTTCCGGTCAACAGGGGTATGCCGGCTGCGCTCCCCTTGGCTATCGCATGCAAGGGGGGTTCCGGCAGGACCGCTCCATCGATAACGGGGCCGAATAGCGTATCGCTCATGAAAGCGTCTTCCATCAGGTCCTCCTGGGCGGCGAGCAGCTCATCGGCGCTTAGGGACTGGAGTCCGTCCACGTCGGTCATGCCGGCTTTATCCATCAGCTCGGCGGTGATACCCGCCGCGTACTCGGTACTCCTGATGGTGTTGAGCGCGCCGCTCTCCGCTATCGCGCGTTCGAACAGACCTTTGGCTGCAGGCATCCCCAGGAGGGAGCATACGCTCATGCTCCCCGCCGACTCCCCGAAGATGGTGACGTTGTCCGGGTCGCCCCCGAAGGCGTCTATGTTGTCGCGCACCCACTCCAGCGCCGCCACCTGGTCGAGCAGCCCCAGGTTACCGCTCTCAGAAAACTCGCCGTTTTCGGCATCGCCCAGGTACGACCAGCCGAAGGCGCCCAGGCGGTAGTTGATGGTCACCAGCACCAGGTCGCCACGCTCGGCGAAGGATGCGCCGTCGTACCAGGGGTCCCGGCTCGAGCCGCCTATCCATCCGCCGCCGTGTATCCAGACCATCACCGGCCTGCTTGCGCCGTCCAGCCCCGGGGTCCATACGTTCAAGGTGAGACAGTCCTCCGACATGGGTGCGTCCGTGAACTCTCCTTCGCCCCCTACCTGCATGGCGATGGGCCCGAATTCGTCTGCCTCCAGGGTCCCCTCCCACGGCTGGGGGGGCTGTGGCGGCATGAAGCGCAGGTCTCCCACCGGCGGTTCGGCATACGGTATCCCTTTGAAGATATAGAGGTCAGCGTCGCTGACGGTGCCTTTGACGCTGCCCTGCGCGATTTCTACCGTAGTGTTCTCCGTGCCGCATCCCGCGTATCCCACCAGCAGCGCGCCGCTTAGTGCTAGAGAGAGGATAACCAGTAGAAGCAGGCGCGACACCTCCGCGGTGATGAACCTCGAACTTACCCGGAACATTGCCCTCTCCTTTCGCCCCGTCGTCAGTTTGTTCTTTTTTCTGTATGGCTTGAATAGTGTCGATTGTTCCTCTGAAATCGGAGCTGCTTATTTTGCCCCCACAATCTCTGCAAATCTAAATGATTCTTTCTCCCGCACTATAAATCTTACCTTCTTTCTTCTCTTCCGGCCCAAGCAGAATTATATTGTCCTGGCTGATTCCACACTGATACTCTCTTTCCATTTATTCCTTCACAGCGGAGCTTTAATCGGTCTGCTTTACATAACCTGGGAAAATGATAGCCTTTGATTATAGGGAATCCAACACCAGAGGGCACAGGGCTAACATCTCAAGGAAACTGCTTTCGCGTCCGGAAAAACGGCTGCCGATACGCACCCTGCTTTGAACCGCTAGCCGGACAGCCTCTACATATTAAATAGCCGGTCTGCTTGAAAACAGGGGGGATTGATCATGGATGCCGTTTCTTCTTTGGAGATGAGCCTCTTACGCAGGTTCAACATCGGGGACATGCCCAAGCGCACCGCCGCGAAATATCCCGACCGCATTGCGCTCGTCTTCGAGGGCCACGAGATAACCTACAAGGAGCTAAACGAGAACTGCTGCCGCATGGCCCACGTCTTCGAGGGGCTGGGGGCCGAGAGGGGAGACCGCATCTCATTTCTTACCCACAACTGCCTGCAATACGTATATTCCTGGCTGGGGGCATGCAAGATCGGGTGCGTGGCGAACCCGCTCAACTTCATGCTCAAGCCCAGCGAGATCTCGTATATCGTCAATCACGCCGAGGCCAGGTTCTTCTTCGTGGAGGATATCCTGATCCCCCAGGTCCTGGAGGCAGCGCCCGACCTCAAGAGCATCGAGAAATTCGGCATCATCCACATCAACGTCCCCGACACCGAGGTGCCGGAGGGATGGCTCAGCCTCAACGAGCTCTTCGATGCCTGCACCGATACCTCCGAGCCACTGGTGGAGACGGATGACGACGACATGTGTTCCCTGATGTACACAAGCGGCACCGAGGCCCTCCCCAAGGGAGTTATGAACACCCATGTGAACTGGCTGAACACTGCAGCCAGCCTGGTCGCGGACTTCAGCCTCAGTAAGGACATAGTGATGCTGCTGTCCATACCCCTCTACCACGTAGGTGGGAAGACCCTACTCCTGGGGAGCATATTTCTCGGCGCCAGGCTGGTGCTTGAATACGCTCCCAATCCCATGGAGATACTCGAGCTCACCCAGAACGAGAAGGTGACCTTCTGGGTATATCCACCCACCCTTTACCAGGTTCTTCCATCCATGCCCGGCTTCGATTCCTACGACCTCTCCTCGTTGACGAAATGCGAGTCCTTCGGTGCCGTGATGCCGGTAGCCCTGCTCCAGCAGTGGCAGGAGATCCTGCCTGGCACGGTGTGGTACAACTACTACGGGCAGACGGAATCCACTCCCCTCGGCTCTACCCTCATGCCCGAGGATTTCGAGCGCAAGATCGACTCCATCGGCAGGCCCCATACCGGGGTGGAGATGAAGATCTTCGACGAAGACGACAACGAGGTCCCGACGGGCGAGGTGGGGGAGATCGTCATGCGCAGCCCCTCGGTGATGAAGGGTTACTACCGGGACGATGCCAAGACCGCCGAGACCCTGCGGGGCGGCTGGCTGCACACCGGGGACCTGGGGCGCTTCGACGAGGAAGGCTTCCTCTACTTCGTGGACCGCAAGAAGGACATGATCAAGTCGGGCGGGGAGAACGTGGCCTCCAAAGAGGTGGAGGACGTGATCTTCGATCACGAGAAGGTGATGCAGGTGGCGGTGATCGGCCTGCCCCACGAGTACTGGATGGAGGCGGTCACCGCGGTGGTCGTACCCTACCCAGGCATAGATGTTACCGAGGACGAGATCATCGCCTACTGCAAGGAGAGGATGGCGGGATACAAGGTACCCAAGATGGTGCTCGTCTCCAGCGACGTGCCCACAACCCCCACCGGCAAGATCTTAAAGCGCGTTTTAAGGGAGCAGCTTCTCAAGTCAGGCATCAAGGCCTCGGGGTAACTTGGGACAGATCAGGCACTGACTCTGTAATATCTCACAAGTACAGAATCCCGCTGGATTAAAAGCAGGGAGCTGGTGGTTGGCAACCCGGTAATAGCTTGCAAGGGATGAGCTGTCACGGTACCTTTTATCTCAAGATACGGGTTGCATCCTGGCCAAGGCCTCCCGGGTGCGGGTGAGCCAGTAGGAATCTGGCGCCACGCTCATATCAAGATACAGCCCCTCGGCCTTCCTCAAGTTCTCCAGGGCTTCTTCCCTGCGGCTGGCGATCTCGAAGACCTCCCCCAGGAAGAGATGTCCATGGGCAGAAATTGGTTTCGCCGTTATCTTCTCAGCAATCGAGATCCCTTCTCGGATATATTCCTCCGCGGTCTCGACACCAGATGGGTCCGCCTCTCCAACCACCCTTCCCAGGGCTATCCAACCGAGCCCCTCGTAAGCCTTTGTCTCGAACTCCTGGGAAAGTCGCACCGCCTCCCGGGCATGCTTCGCGGCGCCCTCGAGGTTCCCCAGGGCGAGTAGGATAAGGGAAGAGGCATAGCAGGCAAAAGGCAGTAGCACGGGTAAACCGATCTTTCTCTGGCGCTTAAAGCCCCTCTCAGCATAATCCTTGGCCTTTTCATAATCACCAAAAAAGTAATGTCCGAGCCCAAGAAAGGACAAGGTAAAACCTATTAGCGACTCATAGCCCATTTTCTCGAAGACCCCGCTGGCCCTGCGCGCATGCTCAACCAGGCAAAAGTCTCCTGAATAGAAAGAAACAGCGTTTTGCATAAACTCGATCCAGCCGACTCCAGCATCATCCATTTCGCGGGAGACCTCGAGACCTTTGTAGAACACCGCACCCGCCTCTTCGAAAAACCCCAGGACTCCCAAAGCATTCCCGCACCATCCACAAAGCATCGCATAAGTGGTCTGCCCACCAGAAAAGATATCATTCTCCCGGTGTTTTTCCTCGATGAGCTCGAGGGCCCTGCGGCTGACACTCGCCGTCCCCAGGAAATCGCCTGCATGAAACAGGACAGTACAGACACGCACCGAAGCCAAAGACATCGATTCGACATCCTTTATCTCCTCTGCCGCATCGGTAACCTTCTCTAAGTACTCCAATCCCAAGGCCGTATCTCCTTTGCACACATGGTAACTGGCGCACATGGTGTATACGGCCAAGAAGCTCTCCTCGTCCCCGAGCTCCTCCGCGAGCCTCTCCGCTTCCCGGAGGATCTCCAGGCTTCCTTCCGGGAAACTTAACAGTTCCAGTGGGGACTGGATTGCGAGGCAGACCTCCAGCTTTTTCTCGTTTCTCTCCTTGTTCTCCGGCAAGCTATCCAGGATCTGGATGGCCTCCCGGTAGAAGCGCGATGCCTCCCAGTTGGCATAGTTCCTTGCGGACTTGTCTCCAGAGAGTTTGAGGTAGTGGATGGCTCTCTCGGCATCGTCGCTTCTCGAGTAGTGGTAGGCGAGGGTTTCGTAGTGATCCTCAAGGGTTTCTTCGCAGAGTTCCTCAATAACCCGGCCTATCCTGGCGTGGATTTCCCTTCTGCGCTTGAGGAGGAGGCTTTCGTAGGCAACCTCCTGGGTGAGGGCGTGCTTGAAGATGTATTGCGGCTCCGGGAAGAGGGCCTTCTCGTAGATGAACTCAAGGGACTGCAGCTCGAGGAGGTAGGATGAGAGTGATTTGCCGATGCCGGTTACTTTCTCCAGGAGATTATTTGAGAACTGCCGCCCAATGGTCGAGGCCACCTGCAGGGTCTCCTTGAGTTCCTCAGGAAGGCGGTCAAGACGGGAGGCGATGATGCCGTGGATGGTCTCGGGTATGTGTATATCAGATGGTGGTGCGCCCAGGATGTAATGTTCGTTGTCCTTGATAATGGAGCCGGCTTCAAGCAGTCCGCGGGTGAGCTCCTCGATGAAGAGGGGATTGCCGGCGGTCCTTCCCACGATGAAGTCTGAGAGGGAGGGGGATACCTCTCCCTCACAGAGAATAGCCTCCACCAGCATGGTACTGGGTTCATCTGAAAGCTGGTCTACGAGGATCTGTCTGTAGTAGGTCTTGGATACCCAGGCTGGGGTGTATTCAGGGCGATAGAGGAGTAGGAGGAGGATGGATGCGCCTGGTATGGAGTCTATAAAGGAGGAGAGTAACTCCTCGCTGGTCCGGTCCATCCAGTGCAGGTCCTCGATGGCCATGACGAGGGGCCTCTGTTGGGACTCGGCCACCAGAAGGTAGCGGATGGCATCGAATACCCTCTCCCGCCTCTGGGCGGGCTCCAGGGAGAGGTAGGCATCGTCATCCACAGAGAGGGAAAGGAGTTCCTGCAGGGGAGGGAGGATGTGGGCGAGCTGACCGTTAAGGGAGGAGAGCCTCTCTTCCAGCTTTTGTTTGATATTCGTTTCTCCTTCACCCTCGCCGATGCCGAAGTAGTTTCTCAGGATCCTCAGGATGGGCAGGTAGGCGATGGCCTCCCCGTAATGGATGCAGCCCCCTTCCAGGTAGGTACATTCATCTTCGGGCAGGAGCTCCCTGAACTCTAGAAGGAGGCGGGACTTGCCCACCCCGGGCTCTCCCACCATGCCCACCACCTGGCCAGATCCAGATCTTGCTTTTTCGAAACATTCACTGAGCTGCGACAGTTCGCCTGACCTTCCCACAAAGGGAGACAGGCTGGAGGGCAGGGAGGCCTCCATGCGTGTCCTTGCCCCTTTGGTAGCAAGCGCCCGGTAGGCCGTAACCGGCTTCTTCTTGCCCTTGACCTCGAGCTCTCCCAGGGGCTCGAACTCGAAGTAGCCCCGCACGAGGCGGTAGGTGTTATCCGATACCAGGACGGTCCCGGGGGAAGCGGCCGACTCCATGCGGGAGGCGAGGTTCACCGTGTCTCCGACGGCGGTATATTCGACCTCATGGCCGGAACCCATGCTTCCCACCACCACCAAGCCTGTGTTGAGGCCGATGCGTACCTCGAACGAGATTCCCCTGCCAGAGAGCTCTTCCGCGTAGGCGGAGAGCCGCTGCTGCATCTCCATGGCAGCGCGCACCGCCCGCACCGGAGCGTCCTCGAATGCCACCGGGGCGCCGAAGAGGGCCATGATGCCGTCGCCGGTGAACTGGGCCACCGTTCCCTCGTATGCGTGAACAACATCGCTCATGATGTCAAGGCACGGCTCCATGAGGTCCCGCACTTCCTCGGGGTCCAGCTCTTCTGAGAGCGAGGTGAAGCCAGCCACGTCCGCGAAGAGCACGGTAACCTGCTTGCGCTCACCTTGCGAGCTCTTGCGGGAGGAGGGTGATTCACGCTCCATAAGTCCCTCACTCAATCGGTCTCGGTATTCAACTCAAGACACGGATTCCAGCCTTGCTATGCCTTCCCGGGTGCGGGTAAGCCAATAGGAGTTAGGGGGTACCTTCATCTCCAAGTACATCTGCTCCGCCTTCTTTAGGTTCTCCAGGGCTTCCTTCTTGCGGCATGCGATCTCGAAGACCTCCCCCAGGAAGAGATATCCCTGAGCGGAAAGCGGTTTCGTTTTCGCTTCTTCGGATATCGCGATACCCTGACGGATATATCCCTGCGCAATCTCGACATCTGATGAATCCTTCTCTACAATTAT
>JAFGDU010000137.1 GCA_016931915.1 Actinomycetota bacterium | reverse complement strand
GAAGGCCACCCCGGCACCATGGACATCTATGACGACGTCCAGAGCGTGAGGATAAGCATCGGTGCCTGACCCCGTTCACTCCATGTTTCGCAGGGGATGACCGATATATTCAATGTGATGCTCTACGGCCACAGGCCTGCGATAAACCGATGCGAGTGAGGTAAAGGAGCAGCCATGGGAATATTGGGATGTCCGACTTGCGGTAAACCCAGGCTCTTCAACTACGCGGTCGGGTGGTCGGAGAACGGTACCATCGTCTCCCACTTCAGACCCGCTTTCCGCCTCGTGCTGGTGGAATCGGCCCTTCTGGAGGATATCTACCAGCGCATCGAGGCGACCCTGGAGATGTCCATCCGCGAGCTCGTCTTCGAGGCGGAGCGCGCCGCCTCCATTGCCACCATCGACAGCCTGATTCCGGACTGGCTCGTCAGGGTTGTGCGCAACCGCGTGATGATGCATCCCACCAGCCGCGTCATGGAGGCGCTGTCCCGCGTCGCCGGCCTGGGTGACGTGCACAACGTCTTCTACCACGTCTTCCGCAGCGCCCTCTCCAGGGTCCGGAACGAGTACAACCGCGAGCTCTTCGCGGCCATGCTCGTGGGCTCCTTCGAGAGGATGGAGGGCGTGGTCTACGACCATGCCTGGATAGAGATGGGTGACGAGTTGTTCATCTTCATCAACCCCGCCGGGGGAAAACCGGAGATCGCCTCGCGCATACAATTACAGATCGTTCCTCCCCTGCCCGGGAACCGCAGGCTGGAGCTCTGCCCGCGCTGCGGATTCCCGCGCGCCCTGGACCACCTGTGTTGGGATTACCCCAACGCCATTATCATGGACGAGCGCAGGGGGGTGCGCATGAGCTTCGTGGACTGCTACGCTTTTTCCGCTGTGTTTCGAGTGCTCATCGAGGAGCTGGGGGACGATATCATACCCATCATCGTAGAGGCCGCGAGGGAATACACCCTGTGCAGCATCGAGGAGACGGGCCTGCTGAGGGGGAAGAGGGGGCGCAAGGTTATATACGAGGATTTCCTGGAACTGCTGCCGGTTTACGGTAAGGGGAATCCGGTGCAGAGCGAAATAGCCAGGGACACGCTCAACGTCACTATCGAGAATCCCTACAGCACCTACCTGCTCTCCGGCGAGCTTCTCGCCATATACGAGGCGGTGGAAGGCCACCCCGGCACCATGGACATCTATGACGACGTCCAGAGCGTGAGGATAGGCATCAAGGCCTGATCGCTAAGGTCAGAGAGCCCTGGCTTTCTGCAATATCCCCTCGGCCTCAGTCACCATACCTTCCACGACTTCCCGGCAGCTCTTTATCTCCTTGATGAGGCCGATTGACTGTCCCACCGCCAGCGGGGCCATGTCGGCGTCTCCCGTCTCCCAGGACTCCCGGGAGCGCGATCCGATCATGTAGGGGAGGATATCATCGAAGGTACCTTTTCCCGCCTCGATCTCCAGCACGTGCGCGGCGATGGCGTTCTTCAGACAGCGCATCTGCAGCTCGATGGTCCTGCAAATCAGGGTGGTATCGAACTCCTGGCGGCTGACGAGCTCCCGCTTGATGTTCTCGTGCGCCAGGCACTCCTCGGTGGCGACGAAACGGGAGGCCATCATCACACCGTCTCCTCCCAGCACCAGGGCGGCCGCGAGGCCCCTGCCGTCCGCGATACCGCCGGCGGTGATCACCGGGATGGACACAGACTCGCTGATGCGCGGGGTGAGCACCATGGTGGTGACGTCGTCGTCGAGGGGGTGCCCGCCCTCCTCGATCCCGGCGGCGATGACCGCGTCGTAGCCCGCCTTCTCGGCATGCAGGGCGTGGCGCACCGCTCCCACCTTGTGTACGAGCTTGATACCCGCTTTCTTCGCCTCCACGATATAGTCTGGGCCCAGGTAGCGGTCGAGGGGAGCGCCGGATATCTCCAGGGCCGCGACCTTCTCCTCACAACATACCTGGAAATAGTCCAGGTGGAGCTCCTTGGTGATACGCACCGAGGGCATAAGGGTGATGTTGACGCAGAAGGGCTTATCGGTAAGGCCGCGTGTTTCCTGCAACGCATCACGGAACTCAGCCGCCGAATCGTAGTTGCCGGCGGTGAGGTTGCCCAGCGCGCCGGCATTGGAGATGGCCGCGCACAGCTGGGGCTTGGCCAGCCACATCATCCCTCCGCACATGATGGGATGCTCTATCCCGAACAGCTCCGTCATCCTCGTTTTCATGTAACGCGCCTCCCTGTTTATTCACAGCCGGCCGGAACCGGTTTAAAGGCCTCCCGGCCGTGCCTTCAGCGTTCCCTTCAACATATTAGCAGGCGCGGGTTCGGTCCGAGAGTCCGCCGCTTATGCCTGCGTGCCGAGCCTTATCGAGCCTTAAGCCCAAAGACCTGCCCTGCAGGACTTCCTGCAGGGCAGGTGGGTCGATGAACAACTCGCATCAATTGTCAGACGGCCGAACCCCCCTTGACCTGGATGCGCGGCGGGTACTTCTTGAAGGTAGCCTTGTGCTTGGCCTGGATCCCCGCGATGATCGGCAGAAAAACCAGCTTGCGGATGGTGAAAGAATGCTCCTCCTTAGGGTCGAGGAAGAGGTTGAAGACCTTCCCGTACGTATACTGCACGGTATGGCCGGAGAAGCCGCCCGGGGTCACCGTGTCGTGTATGTCGATCTCGGTCGCGCACGACAACATCTTGTACCCGCCCATGCGAAGTCCGGAGAGCTGGTCCAGCAGCCAGGCATATACAGCCACCCGGTTGGAGGACCAGGCCGGGTCGGCGGCCCAGTAAGCGTCTCCGGCCGCGGAGGCCGTGAGCAGAAAACCCCTCTGGTCCACCCCGTCGATGAAGCGGTCCTCGGGCAGGCCCTCTACCCCGGCTATGGCACAGAAGGTCGGCAGGAGGTCGCAGAAGTCGAAGAGGCCGTCAGAGATTCGCCCCTCCTCGATCATGCCCTTCCAGTAGAAGATGCCGGGTACGCGGATGCCCCCCTCCCAGGTGGTCCCCTTGGAACCGCGGAAGGGGGTGTAGGAGCTGTCCGGCCAGCTCTCCATCTCCGGCCCGTTGTCGGAGGTGACGAAGATGAGGGTGTTATCGAGCTGTCCCGTCTCCTCCAGGGCGCGGAAGAGGCGGCCGAAGATGTCGTCCATCTCCACCAGCACGTCGTGGAAGGGGTACTTGGCGCGTGACTTGCCCTTGAACGAGTCGGGCGGGTAGTTGTCGAAGTGGCAGCCGCGGGTGCCGTGGTAGAGGAACCAGGGCTGGTCGCTTTCGGCCATCTCGCGGATGAACTTCTCGGAGTAGCCGGCCCACTTCTCGTCCAGGTCCTTCACCGTCTCCAGGTCGATCTCCTCCTGCTCGATCTCGGGTACGTCGAACTGCCCCGCCTTGGCCAGGATGTTGTGCTTGTTGAACTGCATCTTCATGACCGCCTGGAAGATGAAGGGGTCGTTTACTATCTCCGGGTAGAAGTAATTGTCGCGCCACTCCGTGTACATGTCGGAGACGCCGTAGAAGCCGTAGAACTCGTCGAAGCCCTTGTTCTGCGGCACCGAGTGCTCGTTCTCGCCGCAGTGCCACTTGCCCACCGCGCGGGTGGCGTAGCCCGCCTGCTTGAGCAGCTCCGGCAGGGTCACCTCTTCCTGCAGGCCGCCGGGCTGCCCGTACATGGGCGGGGTGAGGATGCCGTGGCGGATGGGCAGTCGCCCGGTCATGATGGTGGAGCGGGAGGGCGAGCAGCTGGGCTGGGAGTAGCAGGAGGTGAGCTTAAGCCCCTCCGCCGCCAGCTTGTCGAAGTTGGGGGTGGGAGCGCCGCGCAGGTGGCCTCCGCCGAAGCAGCCGAAGTCCCCCCAGCCTACGTCGTCCAGGATGTAGATGAGGAAGTTGGGTTTCTTGCCCGTCTTCTTCTCCAGTGCGGCGAGCTTCTCCTCCGCTGTCTTGAGCCAGTCGGGGTGCAGCATACGCGGCTCACGGTTCTCGGCGTAGTTGTCGATCATCCCCCCGACCACCCTTTCGCCACCGTCGGGCGGGATGATACCACTGTCGATCCAGTGTTCAGCCATGGCTCCCTCCTTGTTCAAAACGGATTTCCTGTACAGGCTCAGAGATCAAGCCCGGCTTTTGGATCGAGTAGGCTTGACCATTAAAGCGCGGTCAATCCAGGAATCGGCAGAAACACAGCCCGAGTTGATAGGATAAGCGAGCGCAACCTGCTGAGCTGCCCCAGGCCGTCCCAAGATACTCCCCCGCCGGACTCGTTCCCGCTTATATTGTTCCCACCTCGCCGGACTCGTATCCTCGCAGGCATGTCTGAACACGCTCTCTTCGCGACGAATCTTTCGAGGTCTCACCCGCATATGGACGCAGAGAGTGGCCCCCCTACAGCTGACCTTGCGCAGTTAATTCCGGCAGCAGCTTGAAGGACGGAAAAAACGATGGGTATCTGAAGGTGATGATCTCCGATGCCAGCTCGCCGGTGAAATGCAGTACCTGGATGGAATGGGCTGAGTATACATTCCTTTCGTCGTCTGCCCGGTAGACCCCGAAGGCCAGTTGCCCGTTCGCTCTGCGCGGCAGCAGGCGCCAGCGGCCGCGCGAGTCTCCCTGCAGCGGGAAAGAGGAGAGGTGTTTGCCCACCGCGTTTCGACCCTCGTACCAGGAAGGCGAGGGCGGCAGCTGCAGGATGACGTCTTCGCTCAACCGTTCCATCAGGCCCGCGACGTCACCGGTTTCCCAGGGATAGAGGTAGCGCATCAGCACGTCCGTCTCCCTGTCCTCGCCGGGAGGCTCTCTGCGGCCGAGCTTCTCGTCGTAGACCTGGGGCATGGATTCGCGGGCTTCCTCCAGCAGGTGCCTTGCGTCCACCACCCCGGCCCCCAGGACTTCCGCCAGCGTCTCGATTCTCCAGGCCATGGCATCACCCAGGATAAGGCTCAGGCGCTCCCGCGGGCGCAGCGATTGCAGCGCGGCGACGAAGGGCAGGGAGACGCTCTCCCTCTCCGCGTATCTGACCTCCCCGCTGTACCCGGTCCCGGGATAGAGGTCGTCGGGGAAGGGCTCGAGCCAGAAATCTCCCGCCTCCGGTTCCAGGGGCGCCAGGTAGGGATCGGAGGGCGGGTTCGAATCGCAGGGCACGCCGCGCGGAGGCTGGTCCGTCAGTGCGTCCAGGCACAGGCGTGCGGCGATCTTGAAGAGCTCCACGCGCGTGGAGTCAGCATCGGTGAGAGGGAGGGGCAGCCCGTCGGCCTGAAAGAGGGCCGCCTCGACGAGTCCCTCGGCGTCCTGCAGCGAACCGCCCATGCGGTAGCAGAAGAGCCTCAGCTCGTCCCGGTATCCCTCGATTGGAAGGCGTCTATCCTCGTCCATGACAATGCTTATACTTCTTTCCACTCCCGCACGGACAGGGGTCGTTACGTCCTGCATTCATGAATGCCTTCTGCAGATCTTTCTCCTGCTCCTCCAGTATGCCCATGATGTCATCGGCAAAGCGACCCTTTCTCAAGAGATCGGCTATAGTACGCATATCCGGGTCTATATGGGTAAAGAAAGATTTATACCCGGGGCAGAGATAGTTCAATCCCATCTCGCCGTCGGGAGCGCGCGCGAATCGATTCTTGGGGCATTCGCCACGGCAGGCGAAGAGCATCTCGCAATCGCGGCAGTAGCGGGGCAGCATGTCGCGTTTGTCCTCGCCGAAACGGCGCATCTTCTCCGAGGCGACCAGCTCGAGCATGGGCGTCTGCATGATGTTGCCGAGCAGGTAGTCTGGTTCCACGAAATGGTCGCAGGTGTAGAGATCGCCGTTGTGCTCCAGGGCTATGGAGCTGCCGCAGGTCGCATCGAAGATGCACATGGCCGCTCCCACTCCAACCCACGAAGCAACCGCCGCCTCGAAGATGTTCACGAACATCGCGCCCACATCGCGGCGTATCCATTCGTCGAAGATGGCGATGAGAAAATCCCCCCACCCTGCTGGGTCTACCGAGCGCTCGGTCACCGTATCGCCCTGCTGCAGCAAGGTGGAGCCGTCCGGGTTGACCCTCTCCACTATGGGGATGAACTGTATCCATTCAACGCCCAGTTCGTCCCGGAAATACCGGTACACGTCCAGGGGATGGCCGGCGTTCGCGGCGTGCACCGTGCACAGGATGTTGAAGTCCACGTCGCGTTCCTGCATGAGGCGGGCGGCACGCTCCACGCGCGCGAAGGTCCCCCTGCCCCCCTTGTCCACGCGGTAGGCGTCGTGCAACTCGCGCGGACCGTCCATGGATAGGCCCACCAGGAACCCGTTTTCATTCAGGAACTCGCACCAGGCATCGTCGAGCAGGGTCCCGTTGGTCTGCATGGTGTAGGAGACGCGCATGCCGGGAGGGGCGTATTCAACAGCAAGTTCCACCGAGCGGCGGAAAAAGTCCAGGCCCATGAGGGTCGGTTCGCCTCCCTGCCACGCGATTATCGCCTCCGGGACTTGCTGCGCCTGGATGTACTGACGGATGTATTCCTCCAGCACCTCGTCGCTCATGCGCAGGTCGCTGCCGGGGTAGAGTCTCTCTTTCTCCAGGAAGAAGCAGTATGCGCAGTTGAGGTTGCATGCGGCACCGCTCGGCTTGGCCATGACGTGGAAGGCGGGAGGCGCTTCCCGGCTCGACAACATCCACCTCCTGGTCGCAGCGGCGTTCTTTCCCCATGGCACCTAACCATTATGTCATGCTCGCCGAACTGGGTCACTCATGATCCCCGTCGCCAGCTTGTTGCTGCTATGCTTTAGGCTTGACATTATCAGGCCGAAAGCTAAGATGACGGAGGAGTCTGAACAGGATACAAGAGGAGCAGGAACAGATGGGAATCGTAGTTGATTTCGATGGCGGGCTCGAGGCAATGCTCGACGAGCTGGAGGAGACCTACGACGGCAGGATACTCTCGCCCCAGGGCAAGATAATCCGCGTCATGCCCGTGGCCGTAAGAAAAGAAGAGGACAGCACCTGGATGTTCCACGGCCACATATACGTTACCACCATGATGGGTGATGAGATCTACCAGGCTAAGGTGGAGACCATGCCCGTCCTGGGTCATGACGACCCCGAGGGCAAATGGCGGGAAGCCCGCGAGGAGTTGAAGAGACTGACCGCGGAGATAGAGTCCGGTATATCCACAAGGGGATTCATCATCCGCCGCGGCCGTTACATCTTCAAGGGCGAAAACCCCCACCTCACGGAATAGGGTCAGATCTTTATTTTTGGATTCTCAGCCATAATCTGGCAGGAAATTCAAGAATAAAGATGTGAGACTATTGCTGGATGCCCTTTGAGATCAACGCTTGAAGCCCATCATTTTATGGGCTATTCCCTTCTCGAGGATGAAGCGCATCACGACGTGGTAGAACTGGGGCGAGATGCGGTGCAGCACGTAAAGGTACCCGTGATGGATCCAGGGCACGATTATGATAGCCTTGTCGCGCTCCAGGCCGCGCAGCGCGGCCTTGGCCACGATTGCGGGGTCGGCTCCCTTGGTCTCGTAGTACTTGATCAACTCCGGCGCGTTGCTCCTTCCCGTACGGTCGTAGATATATATGTGGGAGTCGCGGATGACGTTGGTGTCGATATCACCCGGGCAGAGCAGGCTCACCTTGATGTTGTACTCGTGCAGTTCTATGCGCAGGGTCTCTCCCATGCCCACAACCCCGTACTTGCTGGCCTGGTAGGCGGTCATGAAGGGCATGGGCACCAGGCCGGCGTCGCTGGCGGTGAGCAGGATGGAGCCCTGCCTGCGCTTCATCATGCTGGGAACGAAGGCGTACATCATGTAAACGGTGCCCCACAGGTTGACACCCAGCACCCACTCCCAATCCTCGATCGGGGTCTCCTCGAACCTCCCAGCCGGGGCCACCCCGGCGTTGCTGCACAGGATGTCCACGTGGTCCCACCCGGAGAAGAAATCCGCAGCGAAACCCTCTACCTCATCCCGCTTGGAATGGTCGACGCGGTAGCCGCCTGCTTCCGCGCCCTTGCCCTTGAGCTCCTCCACCACTTCGTCTATCCGTTCCTGGACGAGGTCCGTGATCACCACTTTGCAGCCGGCGTCGGCCAGCGCCAGCGAAAGGGCCCTCCCGATGCCGGAGCCTGCCCCGGTCACGATAGCGGTCTTGCCTGCGTAGAAGTCCATAACATACACCTCCGGATCTGCAGGGGAACTCATACGCCAGCCTAATTATGGACCTTGTGTATTCGAGTAGACAAATCGCATGGTCAAGCAACTCCCTCCGTGGACCGAAAGAGACTTAGAAAGATAAACCCTATGCATCGGAATAGGACACCGGTTATTCACCGGTCTACTCATCACCAACCCGTGGTGTTTATTAGCCCAAGGAGGCGGAGATGGCGGACGAGACGAAACCAAAGCAGTATTTCATGCAGCACGAACAGATGGATTTCGAGACTCAGTGTATCCTCGGCGGCTGCTACTACGGCGCCGTTGATGTCGGCGAAGTGCTGTCCACCGTCGAGCGTATCCAGGATGGTGACTTCGAGAGTTGGTACGGCGAGTGGTATGCAACGGGCGAGCGCCTCCAGGGCATAGCGGAGGAATGCGCCACTGCAGACGACGGCGTCAGTGCCCGACAGGCCTACCTGCGCGCCGCCTGTTACTTCGCGGCATCCCTCTCCATGATCGATGGCACGGACGACCCTTCCAGGCGGGTGCCCACCTGGAAGAAGCACATAGCCTGCTTCGACGAGTTCTGCGCCCGGCTGACCCCGCCGGCCGAGGCAGTGGAGATACCGTACGAGAAGACTCCCATGCCAGGCTACCTTTTCAAGCCCGACGGTTCCGGCGGGCCTCTTGCCACCATCATCTTCAACAACGGCAGCGACGGCCCAACCTGTGCCATGTGGTCCTCGGGCGTGGCTGCAGCCCTGGAGAGGGGCTATGCCGCACTCATCTTCGACGGACCGGGACAGAACGCCATGCTGTGGCTGCACGATGTTCCCTTCCGTCCCGACTGGGAGAAGGTCATCACCCCGGTGGTGGACTTCCTGGTGGCGCGCGGCGACGCCGACCCCTCACGCATCGCACTCTCAGGCATCAGCCAGGGAGGGTACTGGGTCCTGCGCGCTTTGGCTTTCGAGCACCGCATCGCGGCGGGCATAGCCGACCCGGGGGTGATGGACGTCTCCGCCGCCGTCCAGTCCAAGTACCCGCCCGAGATGCTCAAGCTCGTGGACGACGGCAAGAAAGAGGAGTTCGACGAGATGATGACGGAGGGCCTCGAGTACATGGAGCCCGCCACCCGCCAGATGGTACAGTGGCGCATGAAGCCCTACGGCACGGAGAGCTTCTACGACTGGATCACCATGTCCCGCCAGTATCAGGCACGCGACGTCATCGGGCAGATACGCTGCCCCATGTTCATCGCCGACCCCGAAGACGAGCAGTTCTGGCCCGGCCAGCCCCGGGAGGTATACGAGGCGCTGACCTGCCCCAAGACCATCGTGCGTTTCGCGCGCGAGGAGGGAGCCAACTGGCACTGCGAGCCCAAGGCGCGCAGCCTCTACGACCAGCGCATGTTCGACTGGCTGGCAACGATAATGCCCGCATAGTAGCTCCTGGAACCTCAATGGGTTGGAGCATAATACCCACCATCATCTTGATCCCTCAGGGGAGAATCGTGAAACTTTCTTGAAAGGTCGTTTGCAAGGCGTCCTTTCAATTGGCGAATATCTCAAGCTTTCTATGGATCGCAGGGCTCGGTGGGGCAGAGCAAGCCTGGAGGTCATGTGACCGAGGGGAGCAGGGAGAACGAGCGACCATCATTTCCCATGTTTCACCACCGTCCTTTTGGGCATAAGTCAAAAGTATCAGTAATGCGATCTTCAGGACACCTGGGAGGTTCCAGATGGCTTCTCGCAGATGGAAATGGCTGATGTTGGAGAACCTGGCGTTGGCGGCCGCGGCGGGGGCACTAGGCCGCCGCAACCTCACCTACCAGATCATACCCGTGGGGATGTACGGCAGCCGGCCGGTGGAGGAACTCAACCGCGGGCTCCAGCCCGAGGACGACGCACGGCATCACTACGGCGGACGTTTCTACTGGGAGTGGTGGTATTTCGATGCCCAGTTCGACGACGGGCACCGCTGCGTCCTGGAGCTGCAGTATCCCAACATCGTCAACTTCCTCGCGAAGGAGTGCTGCATGCTCTTCAACGTGTACACACCGGACGGACGGGAGTACAACAACATCGTCCCCTTCCCGGCATCCATGTGGAGGGCCTCGGACGAGACATGCGACGTGGCCATAGGAGACAACACCATCCAGGGGTACTACCCGGAGTACCGGGTGAAGTTCGTCCACGACAACCTGGCCTGCGATCTCAGGTTCGAGAGCCTGCTGCCCGGCTGGACGCGCGGCACGGGCGAGATAATGTTCGGCATGCCCGAGAAAGAGCAGGTGTTCGGGTGGGTGGTGGCGCAGCCACGGGCGCGCGTTAGCGGGACCCTCTCCGTGGACGGGGTGGAGCACGAGGTGAGCGGGCTGGGCTATCACGATCACAACTGGGGCAACGGCAATGTCCCCCGCTATCTCTCACACTGGGTATGGGGCAGGCTCTCCACCGACCGCTTGACCATGATCTTCGCCGACGTGGTGACCTCGCGGCGCTGCGGGGACATACACATACCCATCGTCTTCCTCGCCCTGGACGACCTCATCGTGCTGGAGTCGTCGCGGGCCGAGTTCCAGGTGGGGGAATATATCCAGGACAGCATAGGCTTCCAGGTCTATCCCAGCCGGGTGGACCTGGAGTTCGCGGAGCGCGACGTGGCCGGGGAGTTACATTTCAAGATAAAGGACGAGCTGGAGATGGTGAACACCCTCGCGGACAAGCTCCCCCCGGGTCTGGTGAAGGCCATCGGAAAGACCATCGCCGGGCCAGCCTACTATCGCTTCCTCTCCGACTACCACGGCTGGGTGAGGGTGGGGGAGGAGCGGCTCAAGCTCGCGGGCGAGACCCACTGGGAATACATGGTCATCACCCTGCGCTGCGGCCAGATCCCCAGCCCCGGGCGCAAGATGCCCTAAAGGGATAGGGTCTCGAAGATCGGGTTTGCGACCATAAATTGGAATATTTTCGATACTCGACAGGCTGACCGCATGGGGAACATTCTCCTCCGCATCGCTGTCCAAACATGCGTGGGGCAGTTACTGGAGAGGGAAAGTCCATCACGAAAAACATCGTGACATGAGCGGATTTTGCACCGCTAAAAGCAAGGGCTGCTGAAGGGGTACGCGATGAAAGCCGTCGAAATGCCGTCATCGGGTGAAGTAGGGCATTGGGCGAAGGCATTACTCTCGAAGATGCTTCCGCTCTGCATAAAGGCAGAACTGCTGTGCTTGAGGAGGGCGGTGGAGAACATCCCCTGGCGCAACCGTTTTTCCACTTGCAAGGGAGATGCGAGTAAGTACGTGTATATTCTGGCGGAGCGCTTCTCTCCCATGGAGAGGGTAAAGGGCGCCATAGAGCCCAGGTTGCAGAAGGGCAAGGAGAGAAACGTAGCCATCGCCAGCAGAGCGATCGACCGCACCGTATTAGAGGCCGGGCAGGTATTCTCGTACCACCGGCTGGTGGGCAGGCCGAGCCGGTGGAGGGGGTTTCGGAGCGGGCTTCAACTGCTGCGGGACGAGGAGTCCGAGGGGATAGGCGGCGGTCTCTGCCAGATCAGCAACATGCTCTTCCAGCTTGCCGCGGAGGCAGGCATGTTGATCGTCGAGCGCCACCGCCACGGCCTCGACCTCTTCCCGGACCACGTGCGTACCGCGCCCTTCGGATGCGGGGCGACGGTCCGCTACAATTACAACGACCTGCGCTTCGAAAACCCCCTCCCATATGCGGTGATCGTCAACCTCCAGATCGTCGACGAACAGCTGCGGGGGTCCATAGCGGCCCCATGCGAGCCTGATTTCGAGGTATTGCTCGAGGAGAGGGACCACCGCTTCTACCGGGACAACGGATGGCGCATGCGGGAGAACAAGATCTACCGGGTGATTGCCTCTCGTGATGGCATGGCGATAAAGGAGGAACTCCTGGCGCACAACCGCTGCCGGGTCATGTATTGAAAGGGGGTCTGTCATGATCAAGGCTGCATTGAAGGGCGGGGGGTTGTTTGCCATGGGTTACCTGCCTGGCGGACCCTGGGCTTACCGCTACCTGACGCGCGAGGTCATGGGCACCCAGCGCGGACATATCTTCAAACTGCAACGCGTATGGCCCGATACGGTTGGGATATTCGCCGCCACCGCCGGGACCATGGAGGGGAAGAGATTCCTCTTCCACGAGTGCGGCTGGACGCCGTTCCCCGCCTGCATGAACTACCTGACCTGCGGCAGCGGGGGAGTGCTTATCGGCACCACCGTGAGCGGCTCGAGGATCCTCGAGCGCCATGTGACCGAGTCCATCAACGAGGCACTGAACACGGTCGACGATCTGTCGTCGGTGACTCCCATCCCCCCGCAGCGCATACAAGGATTGGATGGTATGCGCTGGCGTGATGGGCTGGAGGGGTTCCTGGAGGAAACGGACACGGCCTATTTCAGGGAAGTCGACCCGGGTATGCTCCCGGTGGAGAACGACTCCATCGACCTCATCTACAGCGGAGGAGCGCTGGAGCACTACCAGCCCCCGCTGTTAGAGGCCTGGCTGCGGGAAGCGGAGCGCGCCCTCAAGCCCGGCGGATATGTGGGAGTCATCCTGGACCACCGCGACCACCTCTACCATTTCGATAAGCGGCTCCCCTTCCTCTATTATTACGGGATGCCCGATAGCCTATACAGCTTCACGCACGGTAACCCCCTCCTGTATCACAACCGCCTGCTCCCGGGAAAGGCGATGGAGATGATCGAGGCGGCCGGCCTGCAGAAGGTCAAGGTCCTGCGTAAGAGCATCAGGCTCGACCGCTGGTACGAGGATGGAGAGATGATGGAAGGCGGTTTCGGCATAGAGCGTAACAAGCTGGCAAAGAGCTTGCGAGAGGCTTGCGATGACGACCTGAAAACGGCAGCCGCCTTCTATATCTACCGCAAACCGTAGCGGTATCAGGGCGTAGGTATGAATCTCTTGCCGTCTCGCTTGCAGATGGCTGCGATGGTATCCCGGCCCGAACCTGCGTTGCCCGGGAGGGCCCCGGCCTGGGTGGCCCACGAACCTGTCAGGTAGAAGCCGGATAGACCCGGAAGGGTCGACGTCCACTCTCCGAACAGGCTGGAGACGATGTTGATCTTCTTGTTGGGCATGTTGTTGAAGCCGTGGGTTCCCCCCATGTACCGTTCCCAGGTCATGATGGTGGGCACGTCAACCTCCTCCACCTGGCCCCTGATGCCGGTGAAATGATCCTCCAGCAGGTCGATGACCGTTTCGGCCACCTTGCTCTTTGCCTCCTTGTAGCGGTCCTTGTCCTTGTGCAGGTCCCTCCAGTACCCGTAGCTCGAGGGCATCTCCACCTTGATGACGCCCTTGCCCTCCGGGGCCATGGTCGAATCGAAGCCGTAGGTCTGAATCTCCAGGCTGTCGAAGGCATGACCGGCGATCTCCACCGCCTTGTCCAGGAGTATGACCAGGGCGGAGGGCTCCCGTGACAAGTCCCGGTCGACGCCGAGGAAGACCATCACCGCGAAGGCGGTCTCGTCCTCCGGCTCCTCGCACCATTTCCTCACGCGGTCGTCTATATAGCGCCCGCCGAGCATGTCCAGGATGGTCTTGCGGCCGTCGGCGTTGGATATCACTATATCCGCCCTGTGCTCGCTGCCGTCCTCGAGCCTGACTCCCACCGCCCTGTCTCCCTCGGTCAATATCTTCTCCACCCTGGACTTGTAATATATCTCGCCGCCCAGATCCTCGTAGCGCCCGGCGATGGAACGGGAGAACTCCAGGGCGCCGCCCACCGGCCACGCGATGTCCCGGCGGTACCCATAAGCGTGCTTGGCCACGTGCAGCATGAAGGGCATGACTGGCTGCGAGTATTCCAGCAACGGGAAGGCCCTGCGCAGGAAGGGATCCGTGAACCTTGCCGCGTACTTCTCCATGGTGGGCGTGAGCAGCTTATAGGTGGGTAGCAGCTTAACAGCGGCCTTGAGCATGTCGACCTTACCTCCGTACATGGCCCTGCCCATGAAGTCTTCCCTGGCGAAGACCCTGATGCCCTTGATGTAATCCTCGATGGGCTCAGCATCCCGGGGAGAAAGCTCTTTCAAGTGGCTCTCCAGCTCATCCGGGTCCCAGTAGTCGTTGAACATCTTCCCCTCAGGAGAGACGACGCTAACACATTCCCGCGTATACACCTGCTCCCTGGGCATGGCTCCCAGCTCGCTCCAAAGCTCGTGGATCCTGGAGAAGGGCGAGCAACCAAGCAGGTGGTGGATGCAGCCGTCGAAGGTATAGCCCTTTCTTTTCCAGGCCGTACACTGCCCTCCGGGTTGGTTGTGCATCTCGAAGATACAGGTATCGTAGCCGTTCATCTGGCCGTATATGCCCGATGCCAGGCCGCCCATACCCGCTCCGATGACGATGATGGATTTTGCCATGCCGAACCTCCTTGAGGGGACGCGAGTTGTCTACCTTGCTGCATATCGCCGTCTGCTCTGCTGTATACCGGCTCTATTAAGAGTTATTCCCATCGCATGAGAGTCTATTCGCTGCTTGTATTGGGCGGGGGTTTCGAATAGGGAATAGATAACCATATATTGCTATATCTTTCGCAATTCTTAACCCACCCTCATTCGCCCCCGAACATGCGCGTGCGGGGATAGACGTCGTCGCCCTCTCTCACCTCTGCTACGCCGGTCTCCAAGCGGTCGACGGTGGCGCCGGGGGAGGCATTCTTCTTGCCCTGGAACTGCGGCAACCACTGCATCTCCGCCGCGAACATCTCCTCTACAAGGTTGCGTATCTCGTGGGGCGCCAGTACCGCAGCGGTGAGGGGATCCAGCAGACATGCGTGATAGGCAGCCTCGAAGTCTCCGTGCAGCGCGGCCTCCACCGCCAGCTCCTGTACGGAGACGTTGGAGCGGCACAGCGCCGCGCATACCGTGGGAAGCTCCCCCACGCGGACGGG
This sequence comes from Actinomycetota bacterium, assembly GCA_016931915.1. GTDB lineage: Bacteria > Actinomycetota > Geothermincolia > Geothermincolales > RBG-13-55-18 > SURF-21. The sequence goes on along the minus strand of JAFGDU010000137.1, from coordinate 16,235 downwards.
ATGAAAGCCGCCTGAGTCCGCGACCACCGGCACCTCCACGCAGCATCCCCGGGGCAGGTTGGCGATGAGATCCGTGTTGAGGACGTTGCCGGCGAAGCGGAAGGGGACGCCGGTGAGCGCGGCGTCCATGATCTCCGCGGTGAACTCCTCCGACCTCTGCCCGGCCCGGTAGGGCACGGGCATCTCCCCCGAGGCCATGCCGCTCATCTCCTGCTGGTAGTAATCCTGCATGCCGATCTGGGCCTTGAGGTCACCAGCCGTCTCCCCCATGAGCCAGGGGCCGCCGAAGAGCTCCTTTAGGTCTTCGCGGTGGCGGAAGTAGGGGACATATTCTGAGGTGTGGCCGGGGAGCTCGGTGCAGAAATAGCCCGTGGCCTTCATCATCTCGAAACGGTACCTCTCGTTCGCGATAGGGCCTTCTTCGGCCAGCTTCTTCCACATGAGGTGGTAAAGGTCTTCTCTGGCGCGTGAGAATTTCAGGAGCCAGGCCATGTGGTTGATGCCCGCCCACTCCAACTCGCACTCGTCCTCCGGCACCCGCAGCCATTTGCACAACAGGTCGGTGGTGTGCTGGGTGCCGTGGCAGAGGCCCACGGACCTGATGTGTGGGAAGGTCTTCTGCACCGCCCAGGTGCAGATGGTCATGGGGTTGGCGTGGTTGAGCAGGAAGGCATGCGGGCATAGCTCCTGCATGTCCAGGGCTATGTCCAGCAGCACGGGCACGTGCCGCAGCCCGCGGAAGACGCCGCCGGGATTGAGCGTGTCGCCCACGCATACGTCTACGCCGTACTTGAGGGGGATCTCGACGTCAGCCCTGTATGCGTCCAGACCACCCACCATGATGGTGCATACGACGAAGTCGGCTCCGGAGAGGGCCTCGCGCCGGTCGGTGGTGGCGGAGAAAGCGCAGCCCAGCCCGTTCTGCTCCTTCATGTTGTCCATGACCTGCGCGACCAGGTCCAGGCGCTCGGGGTCCACGTCCATGAGCGCGATATGCGCGTCCGCGAGGGAAGCGTGGTTGACGATGTCCTGCGTCAGGCGCATGGTGAACTGCAGGCTTCCGGCCCCTATCATGGCGATCCTGGTCATGGTCCTTCTCCCTCCGTCCGTATGCGGCACTAACGATATGACACAAATCAGCGCTTAACCAAGGGTTCCCGGGGTCCGGGGAAGGCCCCCTCACTCCTCCGGTCACGAACATCGAAATAATTACCAATAAATGGTTGGATATTCAAAAATAAAGACCTGACCCTACTTGCGGGCCAGGAAGAAAGCTCTCCCCTCACCCATGGGTGTCCCCAGCACTTCGAGACCATCGTAGACGGAGACGTCGGAGAAACCGCTTTCGCGCACTGCATCCGCCACCGCCTCATCGGGGTAGGCGGTCTGAAAGAGGGCGACGTCGGAGCGGTGCCAGACCCCCTCCTCCAGGCGGAACATGGTCGTGTCCGCACGCGCGACTTTTTCCTCGGCATCGTAGGAGAAGAGCATGATAAAGGCGTTGTCGCCCTCGACATGCGCGTTCGAACCCTTCCACCGTTTGACCAGGCCTTCCTCCGTGTTGAGGTCAAAGAGAAACACGCCCCCAGGCTTGCAGGCATTACAGGCGTTGCGGAAACACAGCCGCAGATCATCCACGGTCATGATGTGGTTGAGACTGTCGTACACGGACAGGGCTGCGTCGCATGTCTCCGGCAGGTCGAAATCCCGCGCGTCGGCGTGGACGAACTCGCAGGCGGGCGCGTTGCGCCTCGCGTACTCGAGCTGGCGCGCGGAGCCGTCGATCCCGGTGACCGCGAAGCCCCTCTCGGACAGCACCGCCGCCAGCTGACCAGTCCCGCAGCAGATGTCCAGGACCCTCGCTCCCCGCGCCAGGCGGGACAGCAGCAGGTCATCGAGGGCGTCCAGCATGGGGGGATGCGCGGTGACCGCGCCCCAGTAGCGGTTATAGAACCATGCGAAGTCGTCGTAATCCGAGTAATAGGTATCTCCCGCCGCCACAACATCACCTCATTACCGAGTGTGTATTCCTCACCTTACACTGCCTTATAGACGGAGTGCCACACATCTTCCTGCATGGGACCGTCGCCGCTTCAGGTACTTACAGCCAACCCCACGTTTTCCCTGCCCGAGAGCCAGCCGTCCCTGGCGTTGAAGAACAGGTAGAGGCGGTCTTCCACTTTCCTCACGTCCAACGCGTATACGAAGGCTTTCTTCCACCCCGTCTCCGGGACCAGTAATGGTTTGCGCGGAGCGATCTCCCACGCCATACCGTCCTGCGAAGTCACCAGCCGGATGGCGGAACGGGTGTGCGCGATCCCGTCGTCCCAGTAGATGCCGTTCTGGAAGCCGGCGTAACCGCCGGCGGCCTTTACCACCTCCGCGCCCATGTTGGCGTAGGGATCGCCCGCCGCGGGTTGCAGCACGGGCTCAGGTTCGGGTTCGTAAGGCCCCAGGATGTCCCGGGAAGCGGCGACGCCTATATACTTCGGTTCCGAAAAGCGGCAGTCCCTGAGGTAGACCAGCCCGGCGCTGTAGTAGAGGCGGAAGCCGTCCTCCTCCGCGACGACGCAGGGATTGCTCATCGCGCCCCGGCAGCCCTCCCTGTGCCAGGCCAGTGAGGGCTCCATGACCACCGCGGGCCTGCTCCAGGAATCCAGGTCCCGGGAGGTCCTGGCCTCGATGCGGGAGCGGTAGGGAAAAGGGAAGAGCCTCAGGAACCTCTCGTAGAAAAGATAGTAAACGGAATCCCTTGCTAGGACGAACGCCCGCAGGCTGCCCCGGCACACAGCACCTTTGCGCCTTTTCCAGGCCAGCCCGTCCCGGGAAGTGAAGTGGTGGATACCCAGGATGGAGTGGGCGAAGAGATGCCACAGTCCATCCGGGGTCTCAAGGGGAGGGAGGAAGGTTGGGTCGGCCAGTATGGGGGAGGGAAATGGCGGGGGGATGAGCGGGTTGCCTTCGTGCTCCGTCCATTCCAGTCCCGCCAGTTCCGCGATACTCATGCCCAACATGCCCATCACTCCCGTTCGCTAAGTCCATACCTTCCGGCGCGGTTCACATCCTGCCTGAAAGGATCTCTTTGAGCTCCCCGCGGCTCAGGGCAGCGGGATTGGCCTTGAGGGATGTCTCCTCCAGGACGGCGTCGATATCCGAATCCTTAAGCCCGTATTCTCCCAGCCGCGGGAGCTCCAACTCCTCCGTCCATGCGTCCAGCGTATCTAGCAGGATGCCGCAACCCTCGCGCACGTCGCAGTCGAGCCACCCGGAGAGCATGGCCCCTGCGCGCGCGTATCTTTGCAGCGCCTCCTCCCCCCTGGCCCCGGTACGTTCGAGGTGGGAGATGTTGACGCGGGTGGCCTCCCCAAGCAGGGTGCCGCAGACGACGCCGTGGGGAATGGCGAAAAGGCCGCCTATGGCCGAGGCGAAGCCATGCACGACCCCCAGCCCGGCGTTGGCCAGGACCATACCCGAGACCAGCGCGGCGTAGGCCATGCCCGCGCGTGCCTCCACGTCGCCGGCCCCTTCCGCGCAGACGGCGCTCAGGTCGTTGCGCACGCGCTCCAGGCCGCTCCAGGCGAGGGCGTCGGTCAAAGGCGTCGCGCGGACTGAGACGTAGGATTCCAGCAGTTGGGTGAGGGCGTCCATGCCGCAGGAGGCGCTCACTGCAGGCGGGCAGGAGAGGGCGAGCTCGGGATCCACCAGCGCTACATCGGGATAGAAGTTGTCGTGGCGCAGGGACCTCTTGAACCCCCCGGGGCCGGTGCGGCTGAGCACGGCGTTGCTGGTGGCCTCGCTTCCCGTTCCCGCGGTGGTGGGAACCGCTATAAATGGAAGCTTGACACCGGTGTGGGCCGCGTTGCCCACGCCCTCGAGGTAGTCCATGACCGGGGCGCCCAGGGGCAGCATGGCGGACACGGCTTTGCCCGCGTCGACGGCGCTGCCACCTCCCACCGCTACGACCAGGTCTATACCCAGGCCGCGGTGCTCCCGCACCGCCTTATCCACGAGCTCGGGGGACGGCTCGCCCTTCACGACGAGGTGAAAGTGCCGCATGGACCGGCGCTCCAGGCTCTCCACCAGCGCGGAGAGGCGCCCCGAGGCTCGCAGCGAGGAGGCGCCCGTCACCAGCAACGCATATCTTCCAAGGCCGCCGGCGATATCGCCCAGCTCCCCGAAGGTCCCGGCGCCGAAGACGATCCTGGGGCACCTTCCGAAGCTGAACTTGTCCATCACCATGCTTCTCTTTCCAGGGGCCGTATGACGCGGTGGCTGACACCCTCGCGCGGCCGCTCCATCCAGTCCGCCACGGCATCCCTCCACGCCTTGTAATGGGCGGTCTCCTTGTGGGCCGCCGCCGCTTCCCGGGATTCGTAGGCCTCGTAGAGCAGGAAGCGCCCGGGCTCGTCGATGCTCTGCAGGACGTCGAACCTCATGTTTCCCGCCTCCGCCGTCGAGGCCTCATGGTTGGCGATGGTCTCGGCGATGAAGTCCCCGACGCGTTCCGGCTTGACCCAGACGGTCACACAGTTGACGATCATCTCTCCCCCCTATCCGGCGCGTGCCCGGCCAGCCTGTAAATACTGTTTATCTACAATATAGACCATTTCGGCCTCATCTTAGGGAGGCCGTTACGCTATAATTAGTATTCGGCAGAGACAGGCGCAGGGGAGGCAGCCGCGCCCTTGCCCTCCAGCAGGGTATAAACGATGGAACGAGGAGGAATCAGAAGATGAAACACCCCAGGTTGGCACTAGTAGCGATCGCTTTCGTCCTCGCGGCCCTCGTCCTCACCACCGGCGGATGCGAGCTGGACGAGGTGAAGGAGTACCAGGACCCCATGACCCTCATCGAGGTCGAAAAAGGGGAGGAGTTCGCCATCGTCCTGGAATCCAACCCCACCACCGGATATTCGTGGGAGCTGGCGGAACCGCTGGACGAGGAGATAATCCTCCTTGTGAAGACCGAGTTCGAGGAGCCCGACGTGGAGCTGCTCGGCGCATCTGGAGAGGAGAAATGGACCTTCAAGGCGGAAGGCCTGGGAGACACCTCCGTCACCCTGGCCTACGTGCGGCCCTGGGAGGAGGAGGATGAGGAAGCTCCTTTGATGGAGGAAGATGAGTCGGAGACTGAAGGTGAGGAAGAGACAGAGGAGGCCGCCGAGGCCGAGGAAACATCCGAGGCGGAGGAGATCGCTATAGATGAGGAAGGTCCCACCACGGTGACCTTCAACGTGAGGGTCAAGAAAGCCGGAAGCACGGACAAGGAGCCCGAGGAGTACGTAGGAGAAGAAGTGAGCGAACCCATAGAGGTAGAGGTCGGGCTGGAGTTCGCCATCGTGCTGGAATCAAATCCCACCACCGGCTACTCCTGGCAGCTGGCCGAGCCCCTGGACGAGGAAATAGTCGAGCTGGTGAAGACGGAGTTCGAGGAAAAGAAACCGGAGGGGGAGGAAGAGGAGGAACCCCTCGGGGCTCCCGGCGAGGAGGTCTGGACCTTCGAGGCCATCGGAGAGGGGAGCACCGAGATAGAGCTGGAGTACGTGCGTCCCTGGGAGACGGACGCGGCTCCAGAGGAGACGATGACCTTCGAGGTGGAGGTGAAGCCGGCCGGCGAGGAAGAGGCCGAGGAATAGACCACCTGAAAGGATATGACCAGGGGGCCCGATCGCGGGCCCCTTTTATCATGCGGTTACAAACGGAACTGCGCTAAACACATTGCTGTGGATTGATGGATAAAGCGAGATAGCCGTATGCGTACCCTGCTCGAGAAGGCGCTTACGCAAGGCCCATCTCGGCGGCGACGGCCAAGGCGGCCAGGGCGCTGTGTTCCTTGTTCTTCACCTCGAGCATGACATCGAAATCGAGGCCGCGCGCCGCCTCCAGGAAGGCGCGGAAGTCATCCGTATCGAGGGCGTAGGCGTGTGCGCCGGGCTTGCCACCCTTTTTCTGGCTGCTGTAGTCCACCATGGGTAGGCCGTCCCTCTCTTCCCAGGTCGTCCCCGCCGCGGCCAGCGCCTCCCTCACCTTCTCCCCGCGGTTGTTCGCGCTGTGGTGCAGGTTATCGAAGACCACGGGCACGCCGGTCCCGGCGCTCACCTCCAGGCAGTCGGCCAGGCAGTACGACCTCTCGTCGTTCTCCACCACCAGCCGCTTCCTGACCTTTGCCGGCAGTTTCCTGTAGCGGCTCACGAACCTGGAGATGCTCGCCTCCCTGTCGCCGTAGACCCCTCCCACGTGTATCTGTATCTTGTGGGAGGCGTCCAGGCCCATGAGGTCCAGCACCTGGGCGTGGTATACGAGCTCCGCCACGCTCCTCGCGTGGATGCCCTCGTCGAGGGCGTTGATGAGGATGAACTGGTCGGGATGCATGGTGACGCGCATGGCGTGCTCGGCGATGAAGCCGCCTATGGCCGCGAACTCGCCTTTGAACCTCTTCTGCCAGGGATAGTCGCAGACCGGGTGCGAGGCGAAGGGGACGAGGTCCGACGAGATGCGGAAGTAATAGATATCGTGCTCCAGGTTGAAGCGGAGCTGCTCCAGCAGGCAGGAGAGGTTGCCCCCCACCGTGCGCTCCATGTATTCCGCCGAGTAGGACTTCAGGCGGAAGGTCCTGGAGCTGCGGCAGTCGAGGGAAAGGTTGATGCACGCGTAACCTATCTTCATAGTTGTATATTACCTCAGGCCCAGGGGTCAGGCCCGGAATTAGGCCTGGGATGTGTTGCTGTCATCGCGAGCGTAAGCGAAGCGATCCCCCTGGAGAATACGCTACTACTGTCATCGCGAGCGTAAGCGAAGCGATCCCCTATAGAAAGCTGCCGGGTGCAGCCTTAGGGGATTGCCTCGTCGCCCGTGACTCCTCCTCGCAATGGCATGCTCTACCAACCTTGAAGCCGGGTCTGGCCTTAAGGTTCGGAGGTAATAACTACCGCCTGCAGAATAAATGGTTAGGTCGGTTGTATGGAGGTAAAGCGGGAAGCGGGAGGTGCGCCATGGGGGAAGAGGTAGAAAAGAGCGGAGGGGTCTTTCTGATTCCCCGCAGCCCGTGGGGGGTGCTCTTCGAGGGCATCGGCATCATGGCCCTGGGTATAGTGCTGGTCGCCTGGCCGAGTGCCAGCCTTAGCGTGGTGAGGATCGCCTTCGGCATCTTCGCCCTCGTCTTCGGGGGCATCCAGGTCTACGACGCCGTGTCCGAAAAAGAGGAAAACAAGTGGTGGAGGGTACCCCTGGCCATGATATCCATCGCCGCCGGTATCATCGCCCTGGCATGGCCCGACGCCACCGAGAGGGTCATCCTCATCATCGTGGGCCTGTGGTTCATCCTCACCGGTCTTATCCTGGTAGCCGCCGGCCTCAAGCTTCCCAAGGATATCTCGGCCAGGTGGGTGATCGTAGTGGTGGGTGCCATAGCCTTCGGCTTCGGCATCTATCTCGTCGTCAATCCCTCCGACAAGTCGCCCAACGAAATAGCCACCTCGATGGTGGTTCTCATCGGCATCTTCGCCATAGTCGAGGGGCTGCTCATGGCCTTCTATTCCTTCCTGTTGCGCAGGGTGACCAAGAGCCTTGAAGCTTAGAGGATAGAGCAGGATCCGGCAGGAGATCATGAAGGTATATCTCATCGACGAGCAGGGCACGCCGAGCCTGGAGGACAGCCTGGAGGGCGTCTCCCCGGCGGACTGCAAGCTCATCTGGGTTGACGTCAAGGACCCCTCCTTGGAGGAGAGAGAGTACCTGCGGGACTTTTTCGACCTTCACCCCCTGGCTGCCGAGAGGCCGCTGGAGATGGAGACGGTACCCAGGGTGGTGGAGTTCAATGGCCATCTGTTGACGGTATGGAATATGCTGCGTGATGTTCGTGATACCGAGAGTGTCGAGGTCGCCAGCCTGTACATGATCCTGGGGGACAATTACCTCATCACCGCGCACGTGGAGGACGTACACGAGATAGATACCATGTTCAAGAAACTGCAGGGCGAGACAGTACCCCGCCGCGACCACCCCGCGTTTTTTCTTTATACCATCATCAACGTCTCGGTGGAGGAATGGTTCCCCATGGTCGAGGGCCTCAAGGATGATATCGACGACTACATGGAGGAGATGCTCGCCGACGACGAGAGCGGCGATATCAGCACCGTGATGTCCCTCAAGCACAAGAACATGGCGGCCAGGCGCACCATATCGGCCCTGAGGGACGTGGTCATGCGGCTGGCGCGGCGCGACCTGGCGGCTGTCCCGGACGAACTCGGCGTATACCTCATGGACATCTACGACCGCCTGACCCGCCTCTACCTGGAGGTTGACAACAACAGCGATCTCATCTCCAGCTCCCTGGACATCCACCTGAGCGTGGTGAGCAACCGCCTCAACGTGACCATGAAGCGGCTTACGGCCATCGCGACCTTCTTCATGCCCGCCACCTTCCTGGCCGGCGTATACGGTATGAACTTCATCCACATGCCCGAGTACAAGTGGTATTATGGTTACCTGTTCTTCTGGATCGTGATCATCGTCATCACCGTGGCCATGTTCTTCCTGGCCCGCAGACAGGAGTGGTTCTGACCTCTCGGGGGACGGGTCATTATTTACTGCGGACATTGTGCTCCTCGGGTGTTCGAAATAGCACGCCAGTGCTGGTGGGCAGGGCGGAGAAGTGGCGCAAGCCGCAAGGATCGTTGCAGTGCTTGGTTTATATCGTATGGGTATGCGGTATATATAGAGCTGGGATATCGGCTTGTCGGGAGGAAAAAAGAGATACAAGCCCATTCTGGGATTTATCCATATACCGGAAAACAGTTTAGATAAGACCGCGAATCTCGGGAGGTGATCTGTTTGACAAAGTTCTATTTAAGATGGACCGTCGGGACCCTGGCGTGCCTCGCGCTCGTCTGCAGCATGTTGGTGATAATGCCGATCGTACAGACGGCAGAGGCGCAGGAGACCAAGGTCTTCACCATCCTGCACACCAACGACGAGCATTCGGAGATAATACCCTACGGTCCGGCCATCGACTACCCGACCTATCCCACCGTGGGGGGCTTCTCCCGCATCGCCCACGAGATCGGGCGCATTAAAACCGAGAAGGCTGCGGCGGGCGAGCCGGTGCTGACGCTGTCCGCGGGAGACATCTCGCAGGGCACCCTCTTCGGCTGGCTGGAGTCCCAGCCCAATGGACACGCGGAACTCTCACTGCTGCAGGCCATGGGCTACGACGCCGTCGCCATCGGCAACCACGATTTCGACATGGGCTCGGGGTACCGGGCGCAGGTCTACGGCCAGGCCAAGGCGGACGGCATAAAATTGCCCATCCTCTGCGCCAACATCCAGTTCGACGCCACCAACCCACAGGCCGCCGCCCTGCAGGCGCTTTATTCCGCCACCGACCTGGGCGGCACCCAGCTGGCCATCCAGCCCTACACCATCAAGACGCTCTCCAACGGCCTCAAGGTCGGCATCTTCGGCATCATGGGTGTGGCGGCTGAGGCCGTGGCGCCGGCCGCGGCTGCGACCGGTGTGACCTTCGGCAACGTCTCCGGTGATCCCGAGGACCAGGTCAGCTTCTTCAACCGCGTTATCGTGGCCCAGAACATGGTTGATACACTGCGAGCGGCGGGATGCGACGTGGTGATAGGCCTCTCCCATAGCGGGACCTACGAGGAGACGAACCTGGCCACGCTGGTACATGGCATCGACGTCATCGTCGGTGGCCATACCCACGAGCTGACTTACCCGCCGGTCATCGCCGGCGTAAGCGATACAATTATCGTCCAGGCGGGCGCTTACACCCGCTACCTGGGTGAGCTTGAACTGGAGTACGCGGGGGGCAAGGTATCCGTGCGCAACGCGCAAGCCATCCCCATTGACGAGAACATCCCCACCGACCCGACCATTGACGCCGCAATCCAGGCCTACATCGGTGCCTTGAACGTGTTCCTCAACCCGGTGATCGGTATGAACATCCTCGACGTGCTGGCCGAGACGGACATCGCGGGGGACGGCGGGTTCAACCTCAACGACGCCCCTCCCTTCGTGGAGACCAACCTGGGCGACATGGTCACCGATGCCTATGGAACCATCGCGAGCATCCTCGACCCCGTCAACATGGTCGACATTGCTATCGAGGCCAACGGCGTTATCCGTGCTGGCATACCCAAGGGTGGTACGGGCCAGTTCTCCTTCTACGACCTCTACCGTACCATCCCCCTGGGGGTCGACCTCTCCGGCGTGGAGCCCGTACCCCTGGGCTACCCCGAGGTGGCCTTCTACCTCTTCGGGGGGGAGATCCTGGGGGCGCTCGAGGGCACCCTGGACATAGCCGGCGGGGGAGAGAACGACTTCTTCCTGCAGATAGCGGGGGCGCAGTTCTACTACCGCCCCGCCGGACCGGAGGGCGGAAAGATCGTGACCTTCGAGGTGGATGACGGGGCGGGCGGATGGCAGCCCATCAACCCCACGGGCCTGTACAAGGTGGCCACGGACTACTACAGTGCGAGCTTCCTGGCCTCCTTCGGCCTCACCCCGCGGGACATCACCGGCACCCCGACCACGGTGGCAAACTCCATCGTGTACCAGGGCCCGAACCAGCTCAAGTGCTGGCAGGCCCTCCTCGGCTATGTGGGCCTCTTCCCGGACATCGACGGGGACGGCGTCCCCAACGTACCGCCCTCCTACGCCATGACCGAGGGCAGGATCACCGCGGCCGGATGGTACCTGGCCGAAGGCTCCACCGACGGCGGCATGGAGGACTTCGTGCTGGTGCAGAACCCCACCGACGCCGAGGTGCACGTGAACGTCAAGTTCCAGACGGACACCGGCGAGGTGGCGCCGGACGAACTGCAGGGCATCGGCATCCCGGCGGATTCACGCGTCACCTTCAAGGCCAACGACTGGGTGACCAACTTCAATGTCTCCACCCTGGTGGAGCCCATCGACGGTGAGGTCATCTGCGAACGGGCCATGTACGGCGACAACCGCACCTGGGCCCACGACTCCATCGGCGTCACCGCACCGGCAGGGCCAGCGCCGGAATGGTTCCTGGCCGAGGGTTCCACGGACGGAGGCATGGAAACCTGGCTGCTGGTGCAGAACCCCTACAAGTCCGCGGTACACGTGGACATCGTGTTCCAGACGGACACCGGACCGGTCGCGCCGCCTGACCTGCAGGGTGTGGAGATACCCGCCGAGTCACGCCGCACCTTCCCGGTGAACAACTACGTGACCAACTACAACGTCTCTACCTACGTGGAGGCCCAGGACGGCCTGGTGGTCTGCGAAAGGGCCATGTACGGCGACAACCGCACCTGGGCCCACGATTCCATCGGGACGTCCGTCATCTCCGACGAGTGGTACATGGCGGAGGGCTCGACGCTGGGAGGCATGGAGACCTTCGTGCTCATCCAGAACCCGGGCGATACCGACGTACACGTCGACATCACCTTCAACACCGACGTCGGGGACATAGCGCCGGTCGCCCTGCAGGGGACGACCATACCGGCCAACTCCCGCAGGACCTTCAAGGTCAATGACTGGGTGGCGACCTACGAGGCCTCCACCTACGTGAAGTGCACCGACGGGTTCGTGGTCTGCGAGCGCGCCATGTACGGCAACGACCGCACCTGGGCCCACGACTCCATCGGCGCCCCGGCGCCACTGGACACCTGGTACCTGGCTGAGGGCTCCACGGGCGGAGGCATGGAGACCTTCGTGCTCATCCAGAACCCGGGAGCGACGGACGCACAGGTGAACGTGGTCTTCCAGACGGACACCGGCGAGGTGGCCATCCCTGCCCTGCAGGGGCTGAACATACCCGCCGGGTCCCGCGAGACCGTGTTCGTCAACGACTGGGTACCGGACAACTTCAATGTCTCCACCATGGTGGAGGCCACCACGGGTACGGTGATCGTGGAACGGGCCATGTACGGCAACGGCCGCACCTGGGCCCACGATTCCATCGGCTACGCACCCATGTAGAGACATAGGTTGGACAAAAGGGGCCGGGCTCTACGCCCGGCCCCTTTTATGATTTTGAGTGTGGAGGCCTGACCCCCGACGTGGAAAATGGAGGGCTGACCCCCGGCAAACTACGTCTCGGACATGCCCTACAGTTCCTCCATGGGTATCGCGCCTTCCGCATCCGCGGGAAGCTCGATGTTGAACGCCTCGCCGTAATCGCCGAGCTCGAAGTCGGCGTCCATGCTCATACTCGCCCCCTGCGGCAGGGTGTCCTCGGGAAAGAGCCCCGCGAAGAGCGAGAAGTCCATGTCCATATGCATCCGCATGGCGGTGGGCAGACCACTGCTCTTGTCCACCGTCATCCTCAATTCCATCCCGGAGAGTATTTCCCTCATGAGGTCCTCGAAAGCGGCGGGGTCAAATCCCGTTATGCCCTGCTCTTCGAGTTGCTCCATTATATTCTGCATATCCTGCTGTTGTGCGGCCATCATCTTGTCGTAATCGAGGACCAGGTCGTAGGTGATGGAGTCGGCATCCTCGGCCACCACCACCGCGCTCTCGGCCATGTCCAGCATCTGCATCACGTACTGTGGGCCCATTACCTGGCCCATGTCGGTGAGGTCGGATGCGAGGTTGAGGTCCTGGTAGACCCACATACCACCCGGCATCTCCATGTACATCCTGTTCTCCGTTATATAGGCCTGCACGTCGAATCCCTGCTGACCACGGTAGCGCATGTCCATTTTCGCGAGCATCTCACCGTCGCTCTTGAGCTCGTAGACCATGTCGTAGTCGATGGCCATGGTATCCACCCCGGGAAATTCGTTGAACTCCATCACCATCTCACCACGTATGCGGAAGGAGTCGGCGGTCCGTACGTTGTCCCGGGCCTGCTGGTAGAAGGCCGCAGGATCGGCCAGGCTCGCCGCACCGTTCGTACCGCAGCCGCATAGGGCAATGGAGGCCATGGCGGCGCTCAGGATGACCGCCAGTGCCAGTTTTAAAGGAGCCGTTTTCATTCTTCCCTTCCCCCTTCTCTCCTCACCGCCTTAACATATTGTAGGAGTATTTCAGTAGGGCGCGGCGCTTCTCTGCGCGCTCCCTTAGGTATATCGGGAAACGAGGGAGGATTGTTTATGGAAGGCCTGCCGCGGAGCGGTATATATGTCCTGGTCGTCCAGGTCTCCGGCAATGAGATCGTCACGGCTGGCGCACTGGGAGATCTCGAGATGGGAGAGGGGTATTACGCATACGTAGGGAGAGCGAAGAGAGGGCTCCCGGCCCGGCTTGCCCGGCATGCCCGCGGGCAGGACAAGCGCCTCCACTGGCATATCGATTACCTGCTCGAGCGGGCTTGGCTACGGGAGATATGGGTCTTCCCCCTGCGGGTGGGAGAGTGTGAACTGGCGTTAATACTGGAAAGGGAGGGCGGGAGCCGCGAAGGCCTGCGCGGCTTCGGCTCCAGCGACTGCCGCTGCGCCGGACACCTCCTGTACATGGGAAAAGAAAAGCCGCTACCGCCGCGCGATACCGTCACGGTGGTCCGCGGGCTTGGCTCGCCATGCCTGTAAACAGGCATGACCCCAGTGCCCCAGGCATGAAGTAAGGGATCCAGCGCCTTTATGTCATTGCGATGAGTCCGCGAAGAAGCAATCCCCCAAGACTGCACCTTGCAGCTTTTTGCAGGGGATCGCTTCGCTGTGCTCGCGATGACAGCAATATATCCCAGGCCTGATTCCGGGCCTGACCCCTTGGCCTGGGATAAAGAAAAAGGAAGGGCGCCCCTGAGGGCGCCCTTCTCGCTGGTGTTGTGTCTAATCAGGCTTCGCCTCTGCGTGCCAGCAGTATGCCTCCGGCTATCAACGCCAGGGCGATGATGACGGAGAGGATGATGGCCACGATCCAGCTCGTGGTGTTGCCGGTCTCGTAGTTGTAGGTCGCCTCGCTCTGGTAGACGAAGCGTACCTCGTTCTCCTCGCCTTCCGCCCTGCCCAGGAAGTGGTCGAACTCCTCGCCCCTCATCCTGACGACCTCGAGCTCGGCCTCGCTCATGCTGAGCATGGAGACGAGACCCCCAACGCCATCCTCCAGCTGCGTCGCGCCGTCCCCTACTTGCATGAGTCCGCCGGCGACCTGGCTGCTGCCGTAGGCCAGCGTGTCTGGCGTGCTCGGAGTTCCCAGGCCGGCGATTGCTTCTTCCAGGCCGGACGAGATGAGCACCAGGCCCTCCCTGATGCCGGGATCGTTCATGTTGCCGGTGGAGAGGCCGCCCTTGATCTGGTAGAGCCCGTTCTGCATCGCCGCCAGGGCGTAGAGCAGGGTGTCGGGGACACTGGCATCCCCGATGCCGCCCTTGATGCTTGCCAATCCCGCCTCGACGGCTTGAACGGCGAAGAGCAGGGTATCGGGCGTGGCAGCTGATCCAATACCCGCTTGTATACCAAGCAGTCCGCCCTGGATCGCAGCCATGGCATAAAGCAGGGTGCCGGGCGTCGTGCTGCTGCCGATGCCGGCGATCATGTCATTCGCTCCAGCGAGCAGAGCTTGTAGGACCTGTAACAGTCCCGGATCGGCGAAGGTTGGGTCTACCTTAGTAATATCCGTGTAGATCTGGTTGATTCCGCCGTAGGCTGCAGACAGATAGTACGAGAGACCCGGCGTAGAGGGAGGGACACTGTCAATGAGAGCCAGTGCATTGGTCAGATCTGATCCGGTTAATTTGAGGACGTAGTCGCGCAAGGTGAGGTCCATGCCTGTAGCTGTAGTCAGGCTTTGGTTGACGCCGTATACGGCCGCATAGAGGCCCACAGGATTTGCAGGATTGGTATTATCAGCAAGATCCTGAGCCGCACCGAGCAGGGTACTAGGATCTCCCGTACTGCCGATGGCGCCGCTTATCTGCTGCAGACCTTGCAGGATGCCCGGGTTCGCAGGATCAGAGCTGGTCAACCCCCCAGTCACCGCGGCAACGGCATAAAGGAGGGTATTTTCCGTGGATGTGCTACCTATAGCAGCGTTGATACTGTTGAGTCCGCCTCCGATGGCATTCACGGCATATAGGAGAGTGTTCTCTGTTGTAGCCGCCCCTATGCCCGACACTATACCCTGCAGTCCGGCGATAGCCGCTGCGTCGGCGTAGAGCAGCGAATCGGGCGTGGTTGGCGAGCCGATGCCCGCGACCAGCTGGTCGACGCCGGGGATCATCGCGCCGTTGATGTTGCTCACGGCTTCCGGCAGGCCCGCGGCCAGCTGGTTGATGCCCCCATCCACCTGGGTGATGCCGTAGAGCAAGGTGTCCTCGGTTTCCGGAGCACCTATGCCCTCGGCTACCTGCTTTATGCCGTCATAGATCTGCAGCGCTGCGGGGCCCAGGAGCTCGAGCGGGTCGGACTGGTTGGTCTCCGGAAAGACGAAGGCCACGGCCAGGGTGAGGGGCGGCATCTGGAAGTTCTTGACATCCGCCGCCACCCAGATGGTGTGGCTCTCCTCCGTCGCCGGCGGGAAGAGGGGTATGGACCAGCCGACGTTGTAGAAGTCGGGCATGTTAACGATGAGCCCGGTGGGGTCGGCTTCCAGGTTGAAGAAGAGGGAGTTGTCGAAGTACCAGTCGTAGGGGAGGATGACCAGCGGCAGGTAGGTCTCCACTTCCTCGCTGACCATCTCGCCGGTGGCCGGGTCCTCGTACTCGATATCCGTCATCTCGGCGCTGGTGTTGGTAAGGGTCAGCTCCAGCTTGAAGCGGCCGCTCTTACCCGTCAGCGTCCCCGGGTCCGTGACCGGGGCGCCGTCGAACCAGTACTTGAAGCGCACGTCCAGGGGGATACGGGTCCGGGCTTCCTCGACGTCCGATTCCGACAGCGTGGTCGTGGCGATGACGTTGGCCGGCCCGTCTACGTTGATCTCCGGCCATACTATGTAGCCGTCCTCTACGCTCGGCGTGGTGAAGCTCTTGACTCCCTGGTAACTCCCGACATCGTCGAAGGTCGCTTTCTCACGCACCGTCGTAGTGCCGTCTCCGTTGAGGGACAGCCAGTCGAATACCTGGACCTCTTCTATCTCGCCAGCGGGGTCCATGGTGCACAGTACGAACTCGGAGTCCAGGACTTTCACGTTGCCCGTGCCGGTCTGGGCGCTCGCAGGCAGGACCATGGTCAGCGAGACGACCAGGCCGAGGGCGATCAACACTATGGAGATTCTTCTTATCCTCTTCATCTGCACCACCACCTATTGCTCCATCGCGGCCGGCGCTTGCGTGGCCTCGGCCTTGCCGGGGGAGAGCACCAG
>JAFGDU010000136.1 GCA_016931915.1 Actinomycetota bacterium | reverse complement strand
TCCTCCTGGGCCGCTTCCTGGAAGCGCGGGCGAAGGGGCGCACTTCCGAGGCCATTCGCAGGCTCATGGACCTGCAGGCACATACCGCCAGGGTTATCAGGGATGGCGAGGAATTGGACCTCCCAGTGGAAGAGGTACGCACAGGGGATATCGTCGCGGTAAGACCTGGGGAGAAGATACCCGTGGACGGCCTGGTCGTGGAAGGCCGCAGCTCCCTGGACGAATCCATGCTCACCGGGGAGCCTCTCCCGGTTGAAAAGGAGCCGGGGGACGAGGTCACCGGGGCCACGGTCAACGGCACCGGTTCCTTCCGTTTCCGGGTCACGCGCACGGGCAGCGATACCGTGCTGGCACAGATCATAAGGCTGGTGGAGGAAGCCCAGGGGAGCAAGGCCCCTATCCAGCGTCTGGCGGATAAGGTGGCGTCGGTCTTCGTGCCCGTGGTTATCGGTATAGCCCTGGCGACTTTCCTGATATGGTTGCTGGCGGGCCCGGACCCATCCTTTAACTTCGCCCTCATCAATTTCGTAGCGGTGCTGGTAATCGCCTGTCCCTGTGCCCTGGGCCTGGCGACGCCGACTGCCATCATGGTGGGAACGGGCAAAGGCGCGGAGCTGGGTATCCTTATCAAGGGCGGGGAGGTGCTGGAGACCGCGGGCCGTTTGGACGTAGTGGTCTTCGATAAGACGGGGACCCTTACCTGGGGCAAGCCGGTGGTCACCGATGTTATCTCGGTAAACGGCAGGGGAGAGGATGAGCTGCTGGCGCTTGCCGCCTCGGTGGAGCGCGGCAGCGAGCATCCGTTGGCGGATACCCTTGTGCAGGAGGCTCGTGCCCGGGAGTTGAACCTGGCAGAGGCGAGCGATTTCCAGGCCCTTCCCGGCATGGGAGTTGTCGCCAGCCTGGCCGGCGCCGAGGTCAAGCTGGGCAACGCGGCACTGATGACCGATAGCGGCGTAAGCCTAGGGGAACTCGAGATAGAGGCGGAAAAGCTCTCACGGGAGGGAAAGACCGTTGTCTATGCGTTGTCACAGGGCGAGCTCTGGGGTCTGTTGGCCGTCGCCGACACCCTCAAGCCCATGGCGGCGGAGGCCGTGAAAGAGCTGCAGGAGATGGGGGTGGAGGTGGTCATGCTCAGCGGCGACCGCCGCTTAACGGCGGAGGCTATCGCCGGCCAGGCAGGTGTAGACCGGGTGCTCGCGGAGGTGCTGCCCGCCGATAAGGCAGCGGAGGTTGCACGCATCCAGTCCGAGGGCAAGGTGGTCGCCATGGTCGGCGACGGTATAAACGACGCGCCGGCGCTGGCCCAGGCGGACATAGGAATTGCCATCGGAACGGGGACGGACGTGGCCGTGGAGACGTCGGACATCACGCTCATCTCCGAGGATCTGCGCAAGGTGGCGACTGCCATCAGGCTGTCACGGGCAACGCTGCGCACCATCAAGCAGAACCTGTTCTGGGCGTTCATCTACAACGTCATCGGCATCCCCGTAGCCGCGGGGATTCTCTACCCCGTCTGGGGCGTGCTGCTGAACCCCATCTATGCCGCAGCGGCCATGGCCTTCAGCTCCGTGTCGGTCATCAGCAACTCGCTGCGATTGAAGCGCTTCAAGGAGAACGGGGAAGGCGCGGGGCGGAGCGGCTCTAACACGGCAGCTGGATCCAGGGTGGTGGAAACGAAGGAGGAAGAGAGAGAGGAGGGACCTGAGATGATGGGAAAGGCGATAGACCCGGTATGCGGGATGAAGATCAAGAGGAAAGACGCCGCGGCCACCTCTGAATACAAGGGAAAGACCATATATTTCTGCAACAGGATGTGTAAAGAGGAGTTCGACAAGGAACCCGAGAAGTACATGGCTGGGGTGAAATAACAGGACGCATTTCACGCGTGAGCCGGAGATGCGGCTGTGGAGGGGTGTTAGACGATGGAGGAAAGAGGACCATACGTGGAGAACGAAGGTCGGGAACAGCCGGAGCTGTTCGACTACTCCTCCGTGACCCGCGAGCGGCGGGAAGAGGGCACGGTGGTAGAGGTGAGCGGAGATACGGCCCGGGTCCTGCTGCGGCGAAGCCGCCTCTGCGAAGGATGCGGGTCATGTTGCGTGCTGGTGGACGACAAGACCATGCTCGCGGAGGCGGAGAACGGCTTGGGCGCAAAGCAGGGGGACCGCGTTCTCGTTGACCTGCCCAAGGGGGCATCCATCCGCGCGGCTTATATACTCTACGGCATACCCCTGCTCGCTTTCCTCGTGGGGCTGGGGTTGGGTAGCCTGCTGGGTTCGGCCGTCTCTGGCGGCGGAGTCGCGGTTATCATGGGTCTGGTATTCGCCTTCGCTTTCCTGGTGATTGCATTTATCCTTATCTCCCGTGTCTACGCCCCCGGTTCGCGTGCGTCCTCGCGCTACCGCTTGAGCATCTCAAAGATCCTCTGATAACCGGCCCCTTTTTGCTATACTCATTGGCAAGGGGGTGATGGCATTGACCAAAGATATTGAGTACGCCACGGGAGAAGGTGTCCCCGTTCCCCGCGGCCCCTATTCCCCGGCTGTCATCTGGGGCGACATGGTCTTCGTCTCCGGTCTGCTGGCCGTAAACCCGGACGGCAAGGAGATCGCCGGCGATATCCGCGAGGAAGCCATGGTCGTATTGCGCAACCTGAAGAGGCTGCTGGAGGCGGCCGGCAGCGGTCTGGATAAGGTGCTTGCGGTTACGGTATATATCAGCGACATCAAGGATCTGCCCGCTTTCAACGAGGTGTACGAGGAGTTCTTCAAATCACCATATCCCTCCCGCTCGGCGGTGGGTGTCTCGCTGCTGGGGAAGTTTCAGGTAGAGGTGTCGGCAATAGCATTCAAGTGACGTACGGGCGATCCCTTTGGTCCCGTCGGTACATATCGGCGGCATGCTATCAGACGCATTGCATGGTGGAGAAAGGGCGTGATCATGAGCAAAGTGGCAGTGGCCCCGGTTGGCGACGATATCGCGGTCGCGGTAGAAGAGGTATTCGCTCCCTTCGGTGGCATAGGGTCCGTGCTGGGCAGGAAGAAAGAAGTATTCATAAAGGTCAACGCCGTCGACTACAAATCTCACAGCTATACTTATCCGGCGGTGGTGACCGTAGTGGCACGCCTTTTCAGGCAGGCGGGAGCCCGCAACGTCTACGTCATGGAGAACTGCACCCAGGCCGCCTTTACGCGCCTCGTCTTCCGCATAACCGGCCTGGACAAGGCGGCAAAGGAAGCCGGAGCCATCCCGCTCTACCTCGATGAGGGTAAACAGGCGGAGATAGAGCTTCCGACCCTGGGATACAAGGTGCACGTATCCCGCTGGGTCAAGGAGCGCCTCATCGATGCGCGGGACGAGAACCTCTATGTCAGTCTTCCCAAGCTGAAGACCCACTCCATGGGCACGGTCACCCTTGGGGTGAAGAACCAGTTCGGCCTGATCATGCAGGCAGACCGCATTCGCGACCACAACTACAACCTGCACCGCAAGTTCGCCGATATATACGCCGTGATCCGACCCGATTTCACCGTTATCGAGGGCGTCTTCGCCATGAACCACGGCCACGATCACCCCGAGGGGCTGGTCGATAGATGCGCGGAGCGCCTGGACGTGCTCATAGGTGGAGACGATACCGTGGCGGTGGATGCCGTCGGCAGCGATATCATGGGCATCCGCCCCGAAGAGGTGGAACATCTGAGGTTGGCCGCGGAGCGCGGTCTGGGAACCATAGACCTGGAAGAGATCGAGGTTATCGGGGACCGGGAACCGTTCCGAAGGGAGTTCACCAGCGAGATCCTGGACGTCTATCCCGAGGACGTCCGCATAATAGAGGGCAAGGAGCGCTGTTGCCCGGAGGGCTGCAGCCTCAACACCCGCATGGTGCTGCAGTACCTCTACGTAGACTTTCAGGGGAAGGGTGGTTTTACCATCGTCATGGGTAAAGGCCTGGACGAAGAAGAACTCGAAAAACTTGAGGGGAAAGCGTTCGTCGTCGGAGACTGCGCCTACGAGGAGGCATATCCGATACTCAGCCGCACGCTGGGCAAGAAGGCGCTGCGCGTGGCCCGAGGCTGCAACAACCTGCGCGACGTGCTCGGTGGCCTTACTCCCCTCATGGGCGTGAATCCGTTGAAAATGGTGCCTCTGCCTCCCCTGGAATCCCTGGGCCTCCTCCTGAACGCGCGGATTCACCGTACCACGGCCCTGGTAACGCCCCTCATACCCAGGTGAAGACGGGCACCCCGGCTTGATATGGCCATGATGCAGGGAGCGCCGCATAGCTTGCACAGCTTGGGCTGGTTTATACTGAGTATATCCGCTGCGTCGGCTAAACCGCATTCTGCGAGGACGATCTGAACGGACAGGAGATGAGGCGGGATCTTGGAGGAAAGGATACTGACCCGTAAGGAGAAGGCGCCCTTTACGAGGGAGGGCTTTCCCGAGCGGCTCTCGCCGTCACGGCGGCGGCGCGATCCGGTCCTGTTCGTCCCCGGCTTCCTGCGCTTTTCATTTCTCTCGTCTGCCTTCCGCAGGAGGCTAAAGGATCTCGACTACGAGGTCTACACCATCCGCCTGCCGAACTTCGCGGCCGGCGATATCCGCAAGGGCGCTCGTATCCTCATGGACAAGATGGAGGAGATGAGGGTACTCCTGGGCGTGCGCAGGCTCACCCTCGTCGGTCAGGGTTTGGGCGGGCTCGTGGCCAGGTTTGCCGTGGAACAGATGGGGGCAAGCGAATATATCAGCCGTCTGATCATGCTGGGTACTCCGAATCGCGGCTCGTACTCCCTCTACCCCTTCTTTATCTTCAAGGCGGCACGCGAGATGTTACCGGCCAGCGCATTTCTGGTAAACCTGCTATCCGCATACGATCGTATGCTGGAGGAGGAAGCCGACCTGCCCTACGTTTCTCTGTATACGTCTAAGGATCTGGCGATCGTACCCTGGACGAGCTGTCGCCTTGAGGGTGCGGAAAACGTGCGCGTGGGATGGTTCTGCACGCATACGGGCCTTTTCCGTTCGCGAAACCTCGTGGGGGTATTACAGGGTTGGCTGGAGCCCGAGGATGGCGATCCCGAAAACCATATAAAGGAAGGCGAGGATGCTCTGCTGGAGGAATTGTCGCTCTCCCTGGAAAAGGATCCACAGGATGAGGGGGACCTGTTCCGGCGCGGCAAGCTTCTCCTCGACGGCGGCTATTATTCCTGGGCGGTTCGCGATCTCAGCCGCTTGATCAAGCTGCGGCCCGACTTTCCAGAGGCCTACATGCTGCGCGGAAAGGCACTGAGACGCAAGATGGGCTACGACGAGAACCCGATATACAGTCGCGCCGTTCGGGACTTCAATCAGGTCATCAGGCTCAAACCCGGTTGGGCCGATGCTTACTACGAGCGCGGCGTGTGCTACGCGCTACTCAATGCCTGGCCCGATGCGGTTGACAGCTGGGACAGGGCTCTCATCATCAACCGCGACCTCTATCCCGCATACCTCGCTCGGGGGCTGGGCAGGAGAAAGAGGGGGGATATCGCCGGGGCGGTGGAGGATTTCACCGAGGTCCTGCGCATCCAGCCTGATGAACCCGAGGCGCTGCGCTACCTGTCTGACATGGGTCGTTAGGTGCCCGGGGCTAGGGGTAACGGTCCTCGCTCCTGTCCGCAGGTTGCATATCCGGAGCGTAATCTTCCTGTCGCTCAGACTGCTCCCAATGTCGCTTCGGACCGACCCCGTAGTCCCCGGGCAGTGGTTTTTATTTAGGCTATGCGCGGTCGGGATTTTGTTATCCCTTACGGTTAACTACACACGGATCTTTTCTTCTTTTAGCTACTTCTTGTGCGGGCTTGCTCAGACGGATGGGATTCGCCAGAGGGCGTGTCAGCGCAGATCACGGGTGCCAGGCCCCCACATTCGGAAATGTGGAGGCGCTGGGACACCGCAGCGTCATCCTTTCGGACGGAAGTGCTAAGAAGAATGGGATTCGCCAGAGGGCGTGTCAGCGCAGATGGAGTCGCTTCGGACCGACCCCGCGGTTAATCACATCTCGTATCAGCCCTGGCATCCTGTTGCCTTCGCATTGAACCGGCGTGCGTGAAATCGCATCAGATGATGGATAGACGGGGCTCAATCGGGCAGATGAACATATTTAGTAGGATAGCTGGTGGCTCAAGGGTTTGCCGATGAGCTGTCGAAATAGAAGAAGACCTGTGGAAAGACGGAGATAGAGGAAATTGCCGACATGAGTCGAGGCTCGACGAAGAACGGATACTGCATCCGCGTGGTATTGATGAATACCTCCATAAAGATCGTGGCGTTCTTACTCATGATGAGCGCGGTTGCGGTCTTTTTTATCTTCGGCCCGCCCGCGGCGGATAAGGCGGAGGCGGGAGGTCTCAGCGGCTGGAAGTTCTGCGTGGATGCGGGGCATGGCGGCGATGAGCTGGGGGCAGTGGGGCCTGCCGGTCTGACGGAAAAAGACGTGAACCTGCAGGTTGCCTACATCCTCAAGGGCCTGCTGGAGCGTGAGGGGGCCGAGGTGCTCATGACCCGCAGCGATGACTCCGCGGTGAGCATCACCCAGAGATGGCAGATGGCCAACTCCTGGGGCGCCGACCGCTTCATCAGCATCCACCACAATGGCGAGAGCGATCCGAACATCAACTACACCGTTACCCTGGTGTCCAATAACGCCAGCCAGGAAGCACTCGAGTTGGCCAACTCCGTCCAGGCGGAGCTGGCGGGGGAGTTCGGGTTGGGCAACTCGGGGGTGTGGAAAGTAGGTTACTGCGGCGTCCTCAACAACACCAGCATGCCCGCCATACTCACCGAGGCCTCGTTCATGACCAACCCCGAGCAGGAACAGCGCCTGAGAGACCTGGATTACCTGGACCGCGAGGCCATGGCCATCATGCGCGGCATCCACATGCCCTCGAGCATAAATTTCGTGCTGCCGCAGGAGAACCGGGTATCCTGGGGGCCGGTGGACGTAGAGCTGCAGATGCTGGGAGAGGACAATGTGAGCAAGGTGGACCTCCTTATGAACGGCAGCGTACACCAGAGTAAGAGCTCCGCGCCCTTCTCCTTCGAGGTGGATACCACGGGGTTCGACGACGGGACCTATACCCTGCAGGCCATAGCCTGGTACAAGACGGGGGGCTGCTCGTCCATAACACGAGACCTCATCGTGGCCAACGCGGCCAAGCAGTGGTACTTCGCAGAGGGCACGACCCGCGAGGGATTCCAGGAGTGGCTCACCGTGCTCAATCCGAACGTAGAGCCCGTCGCATTCACGGTCACCTATGCCTTCCCGGGGAGCGAGGCCGTCGAGCGCGTGTACAGCGTGGCGGAGGAGAGTCGTCTTTCCATAGAGGTGGCGGGCGATGTGGGCGTGGACCGCGACGTCAGCGTGAGCGTGGAATCGCCCCTGCCGATAATGGTAGAGCGGCCCATGTATTTCCTCTACAACGGACAGTGGGCTGGGGGCCACATCTCCGGTGGCGTCACCGAGCCCTCGACCTCCTGGTATTTCGCCGAGGGCTTCACCGGCGATGGGTTCGAGGAATGGCTTTGCCTCCTCAACCCGAGCGAGGAGCCCGCAACAGTCAAGATAGAGTACCTGTCCCAGGGAGGCCTGCTGGAGGAAGAGGAGAGGGTGGTGAACCCACAGCGTCGAGACACCGTTTTCGTGAACGAGGTAGTGGGACCGGACGAGGAGATATCCATGCGCGTGACCTCGGACCAGCCCGTGGTAGTCGAAAGGCCAATGTATTTCCTCTACCACGGCCAGTGGGCTGGAGGCCACGTATCCATGGGCGCCAATCAGACCTCGCCCTCCTGGTATTTCGCCGAGGGCTTCACCGGCGATGGGTTCGAGGAATGGCTTTGCCTGTTCAATCCCAACCCCGAGCCCAACCTGGTGCACATAACCTATCAGACCCTGGAAGGAGCCAACATCGCCGACGAGGAGCTGGTCCCGCCGCTGTCCAGAAGGACGGTGGACGTGAATACCCGGGCGGGATACAACCTGCAGCTGTCCATCATGGTAAACGGCGAATTGCCCCTGGTGGCCGAGCGGCCTATATATCACGATTATCACGGCTGGTGCCAGGGTGGCGACGTGGGAACGGGTGTGAACAGTCCGTCCCGGCACTGGTATTTCGCCGAGGGCTACACCGGGGAGGGATTCGATAACTGGCTTTGCCTGCAGAACCCCGGGGACCAGCCGGTCCGGGCGGAGATAAGGTTCCACCTCGAGAGCGGCGAGGTTCTGTGGGAGGACGTGGACCTCAGCCCGCGCAGCCGCACGACTCTCAACGCCAACTACATGTCGCCCTACCAGGAGGGAGTCGCTTTTTCGGTACATGCTTCCGGTGACATCGTCGTGGAAAGGCCCATATATTTCCTCTACCGCGGCACCTGGGTAGGAGGGCATGTATCCCCCGGTTATGCCCCGGGGGTGGAACGATGAGTGGTGGCGTCCTGCTGGGAATCGTATCGGATACCCATCTCTTCCACAGCCCCCTGCCCGAGCGGGTACTCGAGGTACTGCAAGGCGCCGACCTTATCCTGCACGCCGGGGACATACTGGAAATGGCGGTGCTCGAGAAGCTGGAGACCATAGCGCCGGTGACCGCCGTGGCCGGCAACATGGACCACGGTGAAGTAACGGAGGTGCTTCCCGGGAAACGCGTGCTGGAGATAGCCGGCAAGCGCATAGGCCTGATCCATGGATCGGGACCTCCCGCGCAGATAACCGACCGGCTGCGCGGGGAATTCGAGGACGTGGATGCCATCGTCTTCGGCCACACCCACCAGGCATACAATCGCAGTGAGGGAGGCGTTTACTTTTTCAATCCCGGCAGCCCGACCGACAAGATGTTCGCGCCCTACAGGTCCCTGGGATTCCTCGAGGTAAGCGAGGGGCTCAGGGGAAGGATCGTGATGCTGGAGTAAGGGGCGGGTATCCAGCGCCTGGCTCTCAACGACGGGCGAAAAGCGCCCGATGCGGTACGGCGGAGTTGTAGTGAAGGACGGTGTGGGGAAGAATATACATAGCGGGCGCTGCAGGCGGAGGAGAACGCCCGTGCCGAATAGAATAAGTCTTTGGAGAGTAACAGGGATTATGGCATAGATTCTTAAAGGAGGTTGCGATGAAGGGAGTAACCAGTAAGATCCTCATAGGGCTGGGTATCGTCCTCATCCTGCTCGCCATCCTGTGGTGGGCTATCGCTGTTAACGCGCTGGTTAAACTGCCGGACGATATCGAGTCCAAGACCATGTTCGAGGGCGAGTTCACCTCATACGTGGACCTGGCGACACAGGAACCGTTGCCGGCCGGAGAGGAGCTGAAGCTCCCGATAACGGTGGAGCGCACGGTAACATCCGTCGCCGAAGAATATGACTCCTCCAAGGCAGTCGTCAAAGAGGTGGTGATCACCAAGGTGGGCGGCTTGGAGAATCCACCGGGAGGAGTGGAATCCATCTACGTTCTGGACCGCAAGAGCTCCGAGAACGTGGACGACGACCGTGCATATGATTTCGTGGCCGGAAACAGTGTAAAGCGCCAGGGCAATTACTATCCCCTGCTCCCCTTTGATACCTCCAGCGACGAGAAGTATCCCGTCTGGAAGGGAGAAGTAGGAGAGGGCATCGAGGCGGAGTTCGTAGAAGAGGTGGAGCTGGAGGGAATAACCGTTTACAACTTCAAGGGTGTCACCACCCTCGAGGACAGGAGGGAGGTCACCGAGGCCTACGTGGAGATCCTGGGCCTGCCGACGGAGTTGACTTTTGAGGAACTCAAGCCTCAGCTGGTGGCCATGGGGATAGACGTGGATGGGCTCGTCGGTCTGGCCACCCAGGTTCTGTCCCCGGAGGACCTGCAGGCCCTCAACACGGCACTGCAGGCGAGTATCCCCGCCACCTATTACTGGACCTTCGATGTCGAGACATCGGTGGAACCCAAGACCGGCGTCCCGGTGAACGTGTTCAAGGATATCGAGGCCGTGTACATGGAGATGGATACATCGGGGCTGATGGATATCTTCACCATCCTGTTTAAGTACTCCAGCGATCCCGCGCTGGGACCGGCCCTGGCGCCACTGCTGGAGCTGCAGAGCGAGATGGGGGAGGCGGAGCCCACCAAGGTCTTCGAGTACAACATCTCGCAGACCGAGGATACAATGAAGACAGCCGTCCAGGATGCCAAGGACGGCGCCGGGCAGATCAACCTGGTGAAGGTATACATACCGTGGGCGATGCTCATAGTGGGAGCCCTCATCCTCATCATCGGATTGCTCATAGGCGGAGGACAGGCGCCGCCGCAGCAGGTGGAGGAGTAAACCCTCGTCGATCTCGCGAGGTTTGAAGGTTCGCAGGGGCCCCTCCCGGGGCCCCTTTATATCATTGCCCGACGCCGGTGGTTTATGGATAATGATCCCAAGAGGAGGGAAGGAGTTTGCAGCCGCGAGACGAGGAGGAACGTCGCTGTCCCCTGTGCAGTGGTATGCTCGAGGTGACGGCTGAAGAAGGACTGTTCGCATGCATGCACTGCAGGTCTCTTTCCCGATTCCGTGGCGGGGAACTGCTGGCCATGTATATACCCGACTACGATCTGCGCCTCGAGGAGCTGCAGCGGCGCAATGCGGAACTCCTGGCCTCCATTGAGGCGGAGGGTGGGAGGGGAACCGCCCGGGACATGCGGAACCTGCGTTCGCTGCACGAGGAGCGCCAGCGGGTGTTGTCGGAGTTCTCTTACCTGGGAAATTTCCGCCAGTTCGTGGAGAGATGGCAGGAACGATAATCTCTGGTGTATCGTCTCAATGCCGAGGGAATAATGTGCGTGGATGAGAAGGGAAGTAATGCCGAGGAAGAAGCTGAGTAACTGGGAAAAGATCAAATCGCTGATCAAGCCACGCAGCGGTGTGATTCGCCTTTCCCTGATCGTACTGGGAAGCGTATTGGCCTTTCTCATCCTCGCATCCTCCGTGCTCGTGTACGCGGATTCGCGTCATCGGGGCGAGATGTTCCCCAATACCGTGGTACTTGGAGTCGATATCACTGGCATGACCCGGGAGGAGGCGATCGACGCGGTGACGGTGCAGGCGGTGGAGCCGCTCATGAAGCCGTTTACCCTCCAGTTTCGAGGCAGCGAGTGGACAATGGATCCCGCGGAGCTGGGGTTGCAGATAGACGTGGAGTTGCTCGTGGGCCAGGCGTACGAACGGGGATGGGAGGGCTCGGTATTCGAGCGGGCATTCCGCCGCGCCTTCGACCGTCCCAAGAATATCGATATAGGGCTGGAATGTTTCATGAGCAATGAGGCCGTGGTTCAGAAACTGGATGCTATCGCGGCCGAGATAAACCAGGAAGTTAGGGATGCCTCGCTGACATTCAATTTCCAGACGGGGGGCCTCGCTTTCAGCCCCTCGCAGGACGGCCTGTGGATGGACGTGGAGGCTACCCTGCAGATGGTGCAGTCGTCGCTGTGCTCCGATAACCGCACCGTAGAGCCGGTGGTGGCGGTCACTTCGCCCAATCTCTCCAGCGATGACGTCAAGACGGTGCTGGTAGTGGACATCATGGGCAACACTTTGAGCTGGTACAACCAGGACACCCTGGTAAAGACCTATTACGTAGCCACGGGAGAGCCCAAGTATCCCACGCCCCTGGGCAAGTTCTACATCATTCGCAAGGAGGAGAACCCGGTGTGGATCAATCCCAACGTGGAGTGGTCCAAGGATATGCCCCCGCGCATCGAACCCGGGCCGTCCAACCCGCTGGGCGTAAGGGCGCTGGTAACCAGCGCTTCCGGGGGCACGGTGCTCATCCACGGCACGGCGAACCTGACCCCGGGGCTGTATTCCCATGGCTGTATCCGCATGGCCAATTGGGCCGTGCTCGAACTCTTCGACAACGTGAACGTCGGCACGCCCCTGTTCATCTGGACATCCAGGCCAGTGCCCGAGCCTCCTCCTGACGAGGAAGTTGTGGGCCCCGAGAACCCGGGGCTCGGTGAAGGCGAAACCCAGACCACGCCACAGGAAGGCACGGAGACACAGCCACAGGAAGGCACGGAGACGGAACCGACGAACGGGAACTGATCCCCACGCCTGCCCGCTCCGCAAATGCCGTGTCGGCCCTCTGGCAATCCCGCGCGCAGCGCGACTGTTTCCATCCCCATCGCGTTGCCGGGAGGATTTCTGAACGCGCCGGCATCGTGGTGGAGGGCCACTCGATGTCAGGACGGCTTACAGCGTTGTCCCTCGCCTGGTTGCGGGGCCGAAGTGCCGGTGGTCAGTCCTCTTCCTGGTGATACTTGAAAGACACCTTGACGCGAGCGCGGAAGGCGGTCACCTTGCCGTCCTCGACCTTCAGATCCAGGTTGGCGATCTCCGCGATACGCAGGTCCTTGAGGCTCTTTCCCGCCGTCTCCACGGCCTTCTTCGCTGCATCCTCCCAGGAATCAGGGCTGGAGCCGACCAACTCGATGATCTTGTATACACTGTCTGACATCTTTCCCCCTTTCGTCACAACAATCTGACCCACTAATTTAGTATTTCCCACCTTCTAAGAGCGTAAACGCGAGCTTCGAGTATGGTCGACTGGAATGTACTGGTACCAGTGGGAGGAATATACTTGGTTCTTCCGCGAAAAGCGTGGGTGAATGAATGGTAGAGTCGAGTATATCAGGCAAAATCCCAGGCATGACCCCAGTGCCTGACATTTTTCGCAGGAGAACCATATACTATAGCCCTGACTCGAGAGGAGGAATCCCATGAGGATAGCCGTGATAGGAGCAGGAGCCATGGGCGGCATCATGTCCATGCTGTGCTGGAAAGCGGGGATGGGAGTTACCGTCTATGACGTACGGGAGGAGAGGCTGGCCGACATAAAGAAGAGCGGCATGCGCGTCACAGGTGCCTTGAACGGAGAAACATTTCCCGAGGTCGGCAGGGCTGGAGAAGCCACCGCGCCCTTCGACGTGATGGTGCTGGCTGTGGGGGCAGAGGAGACCGGCGTTGCCCTCCGGCCGCTAAGTCCGTTCGTGCACCGGGATACCATGTACGTATCCGTGCAGGACGGCAGCGCCGTAGTGGCGCTTGCGAGTATGGTGGGAGAAGAACGTGCTTTCTCGGCGTTAGGGTGGGTATCAGCCTTCGAGACGACAGCGGGCGAGGTGGAAATAGAGGAAATGCGTTCTCTCGTCCTGGGGTCGTTCCTTCCGGGCGCTGAAGCACGCTTGGTACCCGTCGTGGAGGCGATCGAGGCCGTGTATCCCGGCACGACACGCCTTGCGGCGGACCTCGAGGGAGAGATGTGGAGGAGGTTGGAGTGCGCAGCCGCGGTAAGCGCTCTCTGCGCCATCGCGGGTGCCGTGCCGCAGGATGTACGCGGGCTAGATGATCTCAACGCCTTCTGCGAAGAGGCCGCCGAAGAGTGCCGCCAGGTGGCTGCCAGCGTCGGGCGGGAGCTCCCGGCCACGATTTCTACCTGGGAGGATGCAGTATGGCACAGTGTGAAGCCACCCATGCTCAGAGATGTGGAGGCCGGCAGGAAGACGGAGGTTGCCTGCCTGAGCGGGTATGTCGTCGAACGAGCACGTGCCGCGGGGATAGCGGTACCTGTAAACAGCGCTATCCTTACGTTGGTAAAGGAGATGCAGTCCGGCCGGCACCGTCCAGGGGAGACGGCCTTGAGCGAGCTCCGGCGGCGCATTGCGGAGGAGAAGGGGATGTCCCTCCTCTAGCCTTGCGCACCCTCGGTTATTCGCGTGTCAATGCTCGCTAAGACGTGCTCGCAGCTCGCGGCGGGATGGTTTGCCGAGAAAGGTGCGGGGAAGGTCCTTGAGGAAGGTCACATGGCTGGGGCACTTATAGTATACGAGTGCCCTGCGCGTGAATTCGATCAACTGCTTTTCCGATACCTCCATCCCGGGCGCGGTGACGATGAAGGCGTGTACCACCTCTCCGCGAATGGGATCGGGCTCACCGACGATGGCGGCTTCGGCAACGGCGGGATGCCTCTCCAGCACCTTCTCGACCTCCGATGGATAGAGGTTGAAACCGCCCGAAATGATCAGGTCCTTCTTGCGCTCCACGATGTAAAGGTATCCGTCCTCGTCGCAGTATCCTATATCGCCGGTATGAAGCCACCCTCCCCTGAGCGTTCGCTCGGTCTCCCCCGGGTCTTTAAGGTAGCCCTTCATCACGCTCGGACCGCGCACGGTTATCTCCCCGGGGCTGCCCGGCGGCAGCTCGCGCTCGAACTCGTCTCTTATCTTTACCTCTATGCCCTGGATGGGTGGGCCGACCGAGCCGGGTTTTACCGGGAGGTGCGGGCACTGGGTGCTGACCACCGGCGATGCCTCGGTAAGGCCATATCCCTCGTAGAGATATACTCCGAACTTCTCCCGGAATGCCTTCAGCACATCCTCGGGCAGGGGAGCCGCACCGCTCTGCAGGCGTTTCCAGCTCTTCACGTTGTACTGTGGTGCCCTGGGGTGGTTGAGAAGCTGTATGAACATGGCCGGCACGCCGGGGATAGTGCGGATGTGAAACCTCTCCGTGTACTCGAAGATACGGGTGGCATCGAACCATCGTATGAGGATGGATGTGAGGCCGCTGGCGGCTGGGAGCAGGGATATGGTCAGCCCGTAGGAATGGGACAGGGGCAAGGCGGAAAGCGCTACCTCGTCGCGGGTTATACGCGCTGACGCGATCACCGAGCGGATGTTGCTGCCTACGTTACCGTGGGTGAGTAGCACTCCCTTGGGGCGGCCCGTGGTTCCGGCGGTATACAGCAGCGATGCGATGTCGTCTTCACCGATATCGGGGTCGCTCACCAGCTCTTCCGGCTGTCCCCTGCACAGCTCCTCCAGGTCGATGGTACCGGGCTCCTCTCCCAGGCTGTCGGCCAGGATAATACGGTTGTTCGCGGCCAGGTCGGGGCAGGCCAGCCGTACTTTAGGAAGGAGGTTGGGAGTGGTGATGATATATCTCGCCTCGGAATGCTCCGCTATCCACGAGAGCTCCTCGGCACTGAGCAGGAACATGGTGGGGCAGAAAACGATACCGGCCTTCGCGCAAGCCGAGAAGAGATGCACGGCGTCCGGGCAGTTCTCCATGTGGGCCATTATCCTGTCGCCTCGCTGCAGCCCCAGCGATCTCAGGCTATTGCCCAGCACGCTTACGCGCCTGTATACGTCGAGGTTGGTGAATCTCTGCTCCTCGAAGAAGAGAAGCTCGTATTCAGAGTCGAACCGCACGAGCCCGTCTACGATCTCAGTAAGCAGGGTCATTATCCGGCGTTGCCTCCCTTAAAATACCCACACCCGACTTGCCTGCAGTATCTATTCTAGCAGGTATAACATCCGGTGGCGCTCTTTGCTGCGGCTTAGCCGGGCATGCGGGGTAAGAGACGATCCTCCGGCGATGGATGCGACCTCCGGCAGGAGCTTCTCGCGTGCAATCTCTCGCGCGGGTGAAGCCGCATGTTTGCCTCGCGGCTTGAAGGAGAGTAACCTACGGGAAGCGAAGGGTATATTAATTTATAAAGCGGCGGAATTAAACGAATACGTGGGAGGGGAGAGAAGATTGTCATCTTCCGGATCGTTTAAATCCTTCTTCGAGCCCTTTGGGCGGTTTTTCGCGGGAATCCTGCCTTTCTTCGCACGTCTGTGTCGGGATCATGCCAAGGCCGTGGTCATATTCTGCGTCCTTTTCACCATCCCGGTGGCGGTCGGGATCACCTTCCTGGAGGTCAGGGCGGGACAGAGGGATCTCATCCCCACCAAATACGAAGCCGCCAGGACCATAGAGGAAGTAAACGAACTCTTCGGGGGCACAACCAACGAGTATCCCCTGGTGAATAGCGACGCCTTGCTTTCCTACCCCATGATTAAGAAATTCATCTTCCTGGAGCAGGCCATGGCGGAAGCCCTGGACGAAAACGATTACGTCTATGTGCAGCACTACTTGAGTGCCTTCGGCCCCAACATGCTGGCGCAGGCCAGGCAGAGGGCAGCGGAGGACTATGGTATTTCCGAGCAGGAAGCGGAGGTCATCCTCCCCGATATAGAGACCGTGTTCAGCTTTGGCGAGGGGATGCTGCAAGAGGATCCGAACAACCCGGGGGAGATGAAGCCCTTTGAGCAGATAATCGAGGAAGGGGTCGGGCTGTACCTGGCGAACCCCGTGGCTTACAAGTGGACGGTGGCAAAAGAAGGCTCGGCGCTTCTGTCCGAGAGCGGCGATTACGCCAAGGTCCTCATCAAGGTCAACCCCGACATGGACTCCGCCGAGAGCAAGGCCTTCGCCACGGAGGTGGAGGATTTCTTCCGCTCCTATTTCGAGGGCGGAGAGGTCCCGGCGACGGTGTATGTTAGCGGGGACCCTTCCATCGACAAGGATCTGGAAAACTACGCCTGGTCGAGCACCTGGCTGTTCCTGATAATGGCGGTGGTCCTGCTCATACTTCTCCTCTACCTTACTTTCCAGAGGTTCACCGACGTGCTGCTGCCGCTGGCGGTCATCCTCCTCTCGGCTGTCTGGATCTACGGGTTCATGGGCTGGATCGGGTTCCCCTACACCCTCGTCTCGGTGATGATCGCTCCCCTGGTGCTGGGCATCAGCCTGGGCAACCTGGTGTACATGATGGGGCGCTTCTACGAGGAGTACGGTATCCGGAGGGATCCACGCCCCTCCGCCTACCGCGCCGTAACCACGGTAGGGGTAGCGGTCTTCCTCGCCTGTATCACCACCATTATCGCCTTCCTCACCTTCATGTGGTCGGACTTCGACGTCCTGCAACAATTCGGGTCCATGACCGCCATAGGCATAGGGGTCTGTTTCCTGCTCAGCGTGACCTTCCTCCCGGCGTTGATGATACTGCGTGAGGACCGCCGTAAGCGATTGGGTATGGTCCAGGTTCCTAGGGGCGTGAAGATCTTCGCCGTGGACAGCAACTCCCGCGTCGACCGTTTCCTCGGGCGTATATACGCAATCTCGCAGGACCGCCCGGGGGCGGTGGTGGTGATCTACGGCTTCATCATCCTCATCTGCATCATGGGGACTTTCCGGCTCACCACCACGCCCGACCTGCGTGCACTGGCGCCCCAGGATATCCCCTCCCTGCAGGCCCAGTACCTGCAGGAGTCCATTTTCGGGGGAGTTCAGCAGGACGTGGTCCTGCTGACCGGGGACGTCCTCGAGCCGGAAGTCCTGGCGGCCATGCAGGAATTCCAGGACCAGATCGCGCAATCGCCCTACTTCGAAAGGGAGGGCAGCCTGAGCGTGGGCGAGCTCATCTCGGATTTCAGGAAGGAAATGGGCAAGGCCGGCCCGGAACCCGGCCCTGAGCCCTCGCTGCCCGCCGACAGGGCGGAGGCAGAGGAGGATCTGGCCGAGATCAGCGGGCTCTTCGGCCCCCAGGAGGGCAAACAGGTCTCCGACGACCACCAGGCCGCGCTGATAGCGGTCTTCAGCGAGGGAGCGAGGAACAACGAGGAGATGACGGAGAAGAACCGCGTACTGAACGAGGCCGCAGCAGCCAGCTTCGGAGACATGGGTATCTCATACAAGGTAGGGGGGATCACCCCACTTACCGTCGAGATGCTGGGCAATCTCGTTCCCACCCAGATCCGTACCGCGATCCTCGCCCTTATCCTCTCGGGGCTGGTGCTGATCCTGATCTTCCGTTCCATCACCTACGGCCTGGCGACCCTCACGGTGCTGATAGCCGGCATCGTCATAGAGC
Source organism: Actinomycetota bacterium (assembly GCA_016931915.1). GTDB lineage: Bacteria > Actinomycetota > Geothermincolia > Geothermincolales > RBG-13-55-18 > SURF-21. The sequence goes on along the minus strand of JAFGDU010000136.1, from coordinate 5,308 downwards.
TGGGTTTCCTTGCCCTCATGGGGTGGACGCTGGACATGATGACCGTGCTCATCGCCACCATGATCATCGGCATAGGTATCGACTACGGCATACATATAACCCACCGCTTCCTCGAGGAATACAGCCCGGGCAGTGTGGGAGTGGCTGAAGCGCTCAATATAACCGTGGTGCGGGTCGGAAAACCGCTGCTGGCGAGCATGGTCTCAACCGCCGTAGCCTTCCTGATCCTCTCGGCCTCGAAGATGCAGCCTATACGGCGCTTCGGAATCATAACCGCCCTGTCCCTGGCCGTTTCCCTGGCCGCCAGCCTGCTGGTTCTGCCCTCCGTCATCACCCTCATCGCCCGCCGCCGCCAGCCCGCGGAGGTGGGAGCCGCGCAGGAAGCGGGGGACCTGAAGCCGGCGGAAGCTGACGGGGGGGCCTGAGGTACGAGCTTAGTCCGTCCAACGTCGCCAGTCTCAGGTAATGGTGAATGGGGATAGGTCCTGGACTTTCGCCCCTTCGGAGCGAAAGTTCGAACCCCTTTACTCACCCCTTTCCGGGGAAAGATCGATACGTGGGTTGTAAGCAATGGTGAATGCCACCCTGCGGGAGACAGAACGTACGTGGGTTCTTATTCCATCCCCATGAGCTTGGCGAACGCCTTGCCCATGATTATCTCGGTCTCCTCGGGGGTGAAGGTAACCTCGGGGCAGCAGCTCAGGTCGGGCTCGGTGACCGCCTTTATCCAGGTATCCCAGGGACAGAGGACGTTGAGGTAGGGGCCGTCCGTGCCGAAGAAGACGCGCCACGGTCCCACCAGATCGACTACGGCCCGCAGCATGCTATAAAAGGCCTGAGGATGGTTGTTGAAGACGATCTGCCAGCCGGAAAAATCGAAGTAGACATTGGGTTTGACACTGGCCACGAGCAGGGCCTCCTGCCAGAGCTCGTGGGCCACGTGGGCCATGATGATGGGGAGGTCCGGGAAGTCCGCAGCGACGTCGTCGACGCATATGGGCTGGGTATAGCGGAACTTCAGGGGAGCGGGCTGGCTCCCGGTATGAAAGAGCACGGGCATGCCGTATTCCATACATTGTTCGTAGAGCGGATAGACCACGGGATCGTAGGGGAAATAACCGGAGGCAGGGTGCAGCTTAAGGCCCTTCATCCCCCACTCCTCCACCGCGCGCTTGAAAAGGTCAAGCGCTCCTGGCCGCCTGGGATCGATGGTGAAGAAAGGGATGAGCCGTTCCGGGAACCTGCGCGCCGCTTCGGCGATCAAGCGGTTCTGTTCCTCCATGGATACCTCGGGCTCACCCGCGGCCATCCCGCTATCCTGGGAAAAGACACAGCTCATATCCACCCCGGCGGCGTCCATGTTGGCTACCGTCCGCTCGCCCGTGGTGTCGGCGAGATTGGGGAGGAGGTTGTCTATGATGGCGCCGGCATCCGCGATTTCCCCCGTCTCTTTACCCATCATCGCGGTCACCATTCTTGCCTGACCCATGAAGAAACTGCGGTCATGCCAGCCCTCGCCGACGAGGTGAACGTGACTATCGATGATCATGATCGGAACCCCCTTTTGGATCGTACGAGACGCAAACCATCAAGGACAGTATATGCCCATGTGGAATAGAGAGAAAAGGGAGGCGGTGTTTCAAGTGTTGCAGTCGGGGTTATTATGGTTTATGTAGTCAAGAAAGCAGGGTGCCGCATCGATAGAGAGAGTGACGGGGAACGAAGGACAAGAGTGGCAGGAGAGTAGCGGCCGGATCTGAGCAGTAGATCTTGGGTGCGGGTTTGAATTAGGGAAGAGGTGGATTGGGAATGCGCGGGTTGTACTTTAATGGCGGACTTCAACTGAAAGAGGACCTTCCCGTTCCAGAACCCGGGCCTGGAGAGGCGCTGATCAAGGTCATGGCTGCGGGAATCTGTCACACCGACAAGGAGATCGTCAACGGATATATGGATTTCAAGGGTATTCCGGGGCACGAGTTCGTTGGTGTGGTAGAGAAGGTGGATGACCCCGATATGCTGGGAAAGCGAGTGGTCGGAGAGATCAACTGTCCCTGCGGGGTATGTCCCCTGTGCGTGGATGGAAAGACGAACCATTGCCATGACCGTACCACCCTCGGGATAAGTGGGAGGGATGGGGCGTTCGCCGAATACCTTACACTGCCCATATCCAACCTGCATATCATCCCGGACACCCTTCCGCTCTACGCGGCCGTTTTCGTGGAGCCCCTGGCGGCCTGCTTCCGCATCACGGAGCAGGTGCATATAAACCCGAGTAACAGGGTGGTGGTTCTGGGCGACGGCAAGCTGGGCCTGATGGCAGCCCAGGTGATGCGCTTGAACGGCTGCGCGCTCCTGGCGGTAGGACGCTACACCCATAAACTCAAGATACTCGACCGCCTGGGTATAAGGACGGTTAAACAAGAGGACCTGGACACCAGGGAACGTTTCGACGTGGTCATCGAATCGACGGGTAGTCCCGAGGGGTTCGACCTGGCGCGAGCCCTGGTGGACGCCGCGGGAACGATAGTCCAGAAGAGCACCTACGTGGAATCGATCAACGTGGATATCTCCTCCCTGGTCGTTGACGAGATCAGTATAATCGGTTCGCGTTGCGGCCCCTTCGAGCCCGCTATCCGAGCCCTTATGCGAGGGCTGGTTAACGTGCAGGAGCTTATCGACCGCAGGTTCCCGCTGGAGATGGGGCTGCAGGCTTTCGAGTACGCTATGCGGGACGCGGCCCTGAAGGTGATTCTCGAGATGAAGACTTACCCCGCGGAAGGGCTGAGGGAACCAGGAGAAATGCAGCAGCACTCGGTGATCTGACTGTCGGATCAATCAACGTTCCGTTCGTGCAGCATCTACGCACAGCCTTTTCAATGCTATGAAGGGAGCAAGGTCATGGGAATCGAGGACTTGCTGGCGGTGGCCCGGGGGGACGCCGAGGCCGACCTCCTGCTGACTGGTGCAAGGATCGTCAACGTCTTCACGGGGAAGGTCGAGGAGGGATCGCTTGCCATCTGCGGCGGCATGATAGCCGGGTTTGGAGAGCGGGAGGCCAGGGAGACGGTGGACCTTGACGGCGCCTTTATCTGCCCGGGTTTCATCGATGGGCACGTACATATCGAGTCCTCCATGGTCAGCCTGCCCGAATATGCGCGTGCGGTCGTGCCGGCCGGGACCACCGCCGTGGTCACCGATTACCACGAGATAGCCAACGTCCTCGGGGTAGAGGGCATACGTTACATGATGCGACTGAGCGAGGGACAGCCGCTGGACGTCTTCGTGATGCTCCCGTCGTGCGTGCCCGCTACTCCCATGGAGACGGCGGGGGCGGTCCTGGGGGCGAAAGACCTCATCCCGTTGCTGGACGAGGGTAGCGTGATCGGGTTGGGTGAGGTCATGAATTTCCCCGGCGTTATCAACGCCGATCCCGCGGTCATGGAAAAGATTGCCGCCTGCTCCGGCCTTCCCATAGACGGTCATGCCCCCGGTCTCTCCGGGCACGAGCTGGAAGCCTACGTAGCTGCCGGTATAGGCTCGGACCACGAGTGTGTCAGTGCGGACGAGGCTGCGGAAAAGCTGGCCAGGGGGATGTACATCTACATACGCGAGGGATCCACGGCCAGGAACCTGGAGGCGCTTCTGCCCATCGTCGATGCGTCCAGCGCCGGACGCTGTATCTTCGTCGACGACGATCGCCAGCCAAGGGACCTCCTGGAGGAAGGACATATGGATTTCATCCTGCGCAAGGCGGTTGGCCTGGGGCTGGACCCGGTTACGGCCGTGCGCATGGTGTCGCTGAACGCCGCGCGCCGTTTCGGCCTGCTCGACAGGGGAGGTATCGTGCCCGGATGGCGGGCGGACCTGGCGGTGGTAAAAGATCTCGAGGGTTTCGAGGTGCTGCAGACATATAAAGACGGGGCAAAGGTAGCGGAGGAACGCGAACTCTTGATGGACGTGCAGCCCGGCCCGCCGGCGCCCGGGGCAATGAATATCGCGTGGGAGAAGATACCGGGCATCGAGGTGCGTGCGGACGGGCAGGAGATGCTGGTGATCGGAGTGGTTCCCGATCAGATAATCACCGACCGGCTGGGGGAAAAACCGACCGTGGTGGAAGGCATGGTGGTCTCCGATCCGGCGCGCGATTTTCTGAAGATATGTGTATTCGAAAGGCACCGCGGTACGGGAAACGTGGGGATCGGTTTTATCAAAGGCTTTGGCCTGCGAGAAGGAGCTATGGCGTCAACGGTGGCACACGACTCCCACAACCTGATGGTCGTAGGGACCTCGGACGACGAAATCCTCGCGGCGGCACGGGCCGTGGAGCATATGGGCGGCGGGCAGGCGGTCGTGAAGGAGGGTGAGGTTCTCGTCGGGCTTCCCCTCGATGTTGCCGGCCTCATGTCGACCCTGCCCCTGGCCGAGGTGAGGGAACGCGTGGAGGGGTTGCAGGGGGCGGCGCGGCAACTGGGCTGCACGCTGGTGGACCCTTTTATGACCCTGTCTTTTATGGCCCTGCCGGTAATACCCGAGTTGAAGATCACGGACAGGGGGCTCTTCGACGTGAGCACCTTCTCGCACGTCCCCCTCTTCACCTGAGCCGCAGGGAGTCTTGTCTTCGATCTTCGGTCCAAGATCAAGCGAGGAGGCGAAAGTGGATAGCCCGGGGATAATACGAAGATCGAGGATATGACCGTTATCTTCGCGATCGTGCCCGCATCAGATCACGGGCCATGGTGTTCAGGGCAGATCCCACGGAGGTTATCCCGGGATCGAAGGTGTAGATCCAGTTGCGCAAGAAGCGTGCGTCGATCCATCCGCGCAGGTGGTTGACGAGAGCGGCCGCCACTATGACGGAAGCCGCGGCGAGGGTGATGTTCCTGCGCTGGGAGAAGAAGAGCAGCAATTTCTCCAGCCAGTCCCGCAACCCGGTCACGGAATCCTCGAGATCCTCGCTCATGTGGGAGAGGGTTCCCAGCTGCCCGCGCGCGGACCTTACCGTATCGAGCACTTCGCCGATAACGGAAAAGTCTTCGCCTGCGTACATATCCGTATATTCCATATCAGTAATCTATTCTATATGATCTGTGCACTCACTCCCACTGGAGAACCCCTCCATCTGAGCAACCCCCAACGTATGTTTGCATCGCGTAAGCGACAGTGCCGAGCGAAGCGAGGTGCGACGGTGTCCCAGCGCCTCCACGTTTCCGAACGTGGAGGCCTGGCACGTGTACGTTCGGACGAGATGCCTACATAGGGGCTTAAACGATCGCTGGCACGTGTACGTTCGGACGAGATGCCTACATAG
>JAFGDU010000135.1 GCA_016931915.1 Actinomycetota bacterium | reverse complement strand
TTCGCTGCGCGGAGCTTCCGCCCCCATGACGTCATGGCCTCCCGTCACGTCGTTGTGATAGCGGAAGTACATGGGGCGCTCTACCACGATGTCCTCACTGGACTCCACGGCCAGGGAGACGTCGCTGTCGACCGGGACGACGGCGCGGACGTTGACGGTCAGGCGGCTGCGGGGCGGCAACGTCTCTTCCTTCACCACCACCTGGCCGTCGCCCAGTATATAGCTGCAGCTCGCCGTAGCGGCAACGCCGCCGGGGTTCATGAGGCAGACCCACTCTTCGAAGCCGAGGCGGGTACATCCTTCCGCGAAATACCATGCCTTGCGGCCCCCGCCGCCCCCGGCTACGTCGTGCCCTCCACTCCAATCGCCCACAGCCATCCCCGGGGCCGAAAGAGATGCTGCCGTAACGACAAAGAGGAGGAAAAAGGCAGGAAAAAGCCTGGCTTCAAGCCCTTGTGCGGAGCGTTTTGCGGACTTTTCTGTATTCATCTTTGCTGACTTTAGCAGGAAAACGCGCGGGAGTTAAGGGCTGATGTCAACCTTCTTCAGGGGAGTCGATCATTGCCGGATGGATGTTTCAATCCTCACCCCGTAACTCCCTGAGCCAGCCGTTCAGCGAAGCGACGAACTCGTCCAGCGCCGACTTTTCTTCCTCCGTGTACGCGGCAACGGCCTCGTTTTCGAATTTCGCGCGCTCCACGGCGCTGGCATGCGCGATCTCGTCCAGGGGCTTTACGGCGTTCAGGGTATTCGAAACGCCGTCCCAGGCCCCGTTCACGGGGTAGCCGGCCGCCGCGAGCGGTGGGTCCCAGGTGGCATCCACCAGCACCCACTTCCCATCCAGGAAGGCTTCGTTGGCCACGTGATACTCCACGGGAAGCCGCTGCGCCAACTCCCTCAGGTGCGGGGGATAATCGATGTCCGGATCGTCCCAGTAAAAAGGGAAGGTGATATACCGCACTGGTATGTCCATTGCATCGAACATCGCTCCCAGGAGGAAATGCTTGGCGGAGCAGGATCCCCTTCTCGCTTTCAGGGTCCTTGCCGGTCCCTCGACGGGATCCTTGAGCTCGGCGATTATCTCGTAAGGCATATCCCTTACATGCGTAAAGACCGCGGTCCGCGCTTCCAGCGCGTCGAGTCCGCGCGTCCACTCCCCGAGTTTTTGCGCGACCGGATCGCGCGTAGGCTCCTCCCCCGATCCGCGGCTCCTTGATCCCTGCATCACGCCAGTTCCTTTATCTCCAATCCTATAGCCTCCTCCGTGATGGGCATGGCCACGGTCATGCGCCGGGTGAACTCTGCGGGGTCCACGCAGGCCTCCGGCGCCATGACCCCCTTCTCCTCTATGGACCCATCAAGGAGCATGGAGGCGAAGACCGCCAGGGGCGTACCGGTCCAGTCGTCCATATCCAGGTTTCCCTCGCTACCGCCCTGGTAGTCGGCGTGTGAGGCCTGGATGCGCAGCATGCGGCCGTCCTTCACTCCCTCGACCGCCACCAGAACAGCGCCTATGGACCGTTGCGAGCGCTTTCCGGCCACCTCCCCGAGAAAGGAGAAGAAATCGCGGGCCTTGAGCTCCCGGCGCAGCAATTGCGCGAGAACTCCGCCGAGCACGCCCATATAGAGTCTGAGTCCGCGCGGATTCTCCCCTCTATCCAGGGCCAGCAGGAATGTCACGGCGTCCTTCATCTCCACCTTGCCCCTATCCACCACGCCGGCTATACCGCGGAAGACGCCGTTGAAGTAGGGCGGGTACAGGGAGCCCATGGTGCGGACGGTCTTCACGCCCGGGAAATAGCGGGGCATGGTCGCGACCTCGGCGTGCCCCAGCTCGAATAACCTGCAGGTACCCAGCGGCTGCGGGAATTCCAGGTCGTGGCCGATGCGGAAGGAGGGTATCTCGACGCGCTTGCCGTCCCTTATGGTGCCGCACTTACCCATGCAGGCATGGACCATGTGTTCGAATACCGCGGCGCCGCCCTTCTCCTTGCCCTCCTTGGGGGGCGTAGACCCGGTGACCCAGGCCAGGTCGATGCTGTCCACCTCGTCCAGCTGCTGGGCGCATTCCCGCGCGATGACGTTGACCAATCCCGGCGCCACACCACAGCAGATGAGAGCGGTTATACCCGCCTCCCGGGCCTTCTCGTGCATGGCGAGCAGTTCCAGGGCTGATTCCTCGTCGTCCCCCAGGTCGATGTAATCGACCTTCTCGTGCATGCAGGCCTCGACTACCGGACGGCCGGTGCGGTAATAGGGGCCGGTGCAGTTGGCCACCAGGTCGCTCCCCCTGATCACCTCGCGCAGCACGTCCGGATCGTAGATGTCCACGAAGGCGGCCTCCGCCCTAGAGGGATCGTAATTGCCCGCCACCTTCTCCGCTTTCTCGCGGTTGTAATCGGCGAGTACCAGGCGGCAGTCGGGGATGAGCGAGACGAATGCCCCCGCCGCTACCTGGGCCATATCCCCCGCTCCGCCGATGATGGTTATACGGTACATGATCTCCCTCCTTCGGCCCTGTCTACCTGAATCCGGACCTAAACTCTCTTCCCTTTTTCTATCCCCGCTCAGTAACATGCAACGGGAACTTGGTCAGGCCTGAACCTGTCCCTACTGCAGCAGGCCTCTGCGAGCCATCCACATGAAGAACTTGCGGCCGAGATCGCTACGGTTGAGGAGGGCCAGCGAGCCGTGGTACTGGCAGGGCTGCAAACGCTTTATGGCCCAGAATACCCTGCCGGAGCGCTGGGGGACGACGTAGAGCCTCTTCTTCTCCACGGCTTTCACCACCGCCGCGGCGACCTCGTCGGCGCTCATCCTGGCATACTCGAAGGTGGTGTGAGCGAACTCGGTCTCGAATTCGTCCGTGTAGCGCATATCGTCCAGCAGGTGGGTGTTGAAGAACATGGGGCAAGCCACGGTCACCCCGATCTTTGAGGGCGAGAGCTCGCTCCTGAGCGTTTCGCTGAGGGCGATGACGGCGGCCTTGGTGGTATTGTACGGCGCCATCTCCAGCAGGCAGAGCAGCCCCGCCGCAGAGGCCACGTTGACCAGGTAGCCGCCCCCCTGCTTCTTCATGTGCGGTATGAAGGCATGGCATCCGTAGACCATCCCCCAGAAGTTGATGCTGAAGATCCACTCCCAGTCCTCTATCGGTATATCGCCCACATGCCCCGCCGAGACCACCCCGGCATTGTTGATGAGGACGTCCACGCCGCTCCAGCCGTTGAAGAAATGGTCCGCCATGACCTCCCAGTCGGCGATCACGCTCACGTCGAGCTCGTAGACCTCTCCGCTCCCGCCGCCCGCGACCACCATCTCCAGGGTCTCCCCGGCCCCCGCGACGTCGATATCCACGATGCCGATGCGGCAGCCCTTGCGCGCCAGGTTCAGGGCCAGGGCCCTCCCGAGTCCGGAAGCTGCGCCCGTGATCACAACTCTCTTGCCGTCCAATCTGTTCATGCTATCCCCCTACGCCCCTTCATGTTTACCTGCCCGCCGACTCCCGCCCGCGGGCACTTCCACACCGCCGCGCCAAAGCCTCTCCACACGGCTTTCCCTCTATCTGCCCTCGAAACCGCCTGTGAAGCGGGCATTATACATGATGCCCATCAGCTCCTGCGTCTCCATCCTGTCCTCCGCGGGGACGTCCACTCGCTCCTGGAGCAGGCGGGCGTAATCAGACATGGCCACCTCTACGTCTCGGGTGTCAAAGACCCGCAGGCTCTCCAGGGACTCGATGGTGATGCCACGGGCGAGGAAGGTGTCCATGCCCCCGTGCACGGCGCGCTTTACGGCGTGCACGGCCACCGGGGGACGCTTGGCCATGAGGTCGGCGAACTCCTGCACGCGCCCGGCGAACTCGGCCTTGGGAAAGACATCGGTGAGGATGCCCCATTCCCTGGCCTCCTGGGGGTCCAGCTGGTTGCCCTTGAGCATCCACTCCAGTGCCCTGGCCTTGCCGAGGTGGCGGGGCCACCTCTGGGTGCCGCCCCCGCCGGCGATGATGCCCACCAGCACCTCGGGCTGCCCGATGGTGAACCCCTGGTCGCCCACCATGAAGCGGAAGTCGAAGCAGGCGGCGAACTCCGTGCCCCCGCCGTTGCAGGGGCCGTTGATGGCCGCGATGGTCACCTTGTTCAGGCGCTCCACGGCGCGGTAGAGGCGTTGCATCTGCAGGGACAGGAAGATGGTGAAGAGACGGCCTTTAAACGCACTGAACTGCTTGATGTTGCTTTCCTCCAGGGCGGGGAAGCGGTCCATGAGCAGGTTGTTGATGGTGAGGCCGACGTCCAGCAGGGCACGGCCGAGGGATGACCTGGCCAGCCTGGCGAAGGACGAGGTCTTGCTCTCCTCGCTGACGCGCGCCAGCTCCGGGATGGAGAAATGCATGATGTATACGTCCTCGATACCTCCCGTGAGCACCAGAACCCGCACCGAGTCGTCCTTCCTCACGGATTTCACCACATCCCAGAGCTCCTCCAGGATATCCACGGTGAGGAAGTTCACGTGCGGGTTGTGGATCTCCACCCATAACGTCTCCCTTACCTGCCTGGTCTTGATATACGTGTAGTCCATTCCTTCCCCTCTCGATCCGCGTCCATGGTTTTTTACCGGCCCTTGTTCAGGGCAAAGACAACCCGCATCATCACAGTAGAACTCGCCGTTTCCCTGCAAGCTCCGTGCTACTGCTCGTACGACCTCTCGAAGACCTGCCCTTTGTAGGTGGACCGTTCCAGGTCTCCCGGCTCGGCCCAGATTATCTCCGGCGTGAACTTGGCCTTGACGTGGAATGCCTCCTTCATCTCCGCCTCGAGGTCGGGCAGCTTGTCCGCGGGGAAATCCTCGCCCCGCTCTATCCTGATCTTGAGGGGCGGGACCACCCGCGGCGGCTTCTCGCTGAGCACGATGCGGAACTCGCCGCTTACCCTGGGCACGAATGAGGACACCACGCCCTCCACCATGGTGGGATAGACGATGGCCCCCTTCACCTTGAGCATGTCGTCGGTGCGTCCTATAACCTTGTAGCGGAAGCCGCTCTGTCCGCAGGGGCAGGGGGAGACGAAGACCTGGTGGATGTCGCCGAGGCTTACCCTGAGCCACGACATGCCATCGCCCTCCATCGAGGTGAAGAGTGCCTCTCCCTCCGCGCCGTCCTCGAGGGGCACGGGTTCCCTGGTCTCCGGGTCCACCAGCTCGTAGAACGCCAGGTCGTCCGCGGTCCAGTGCATGCCCTGGTATTCCGGATAATCGCAGGAGAACCCGTAGCCGGCCCCGGCATCAAAGAGTCTTGCCCCGTAGGCCTCCTCCAGCCTCTTGCGCACCTCGGGGATGCCCGCCCCCGGCTCCCCTCCGCAGACGAGGACGCGCAGGCCGAGGTCCTTGGGGTCGCGCCCCTGCTCCTTACATTTCTCGATCAGGTACTCGGCCAGGGAGGGGGTGCCGGAATAGACGGTGCCGCGGAAAAGGGTCTGCATGAGCAGGATGCGGTCCGTCCCCACCTCCGCTCCCACCGGGATGGCCATGGCCCCCAGGCGGTGGCAGCCCATCATGGTGGGGATGCCGGCGATGACCATGGAGAGCGCGAAGCAGAAGAGGATGCGGTCGCGCGCGCGCACCCCCGCCCTCCACATCCCCCTCACCATGGCCTCCCCCCACACGTCCTCCATATCGTGGGTGGTCATGGGGTACGGGGTGGGTATGCCGGTGGTCCCCGTGGTGGTGGACATGATGTTGAGGTCATCGACGCGCACGGGCATTATCTGGTCGAGCACCGCCAGGATATCCCCCCCGTACTCCATCACCATGCTGCGCAGCCCCTCCTTGTCGAAGAGCGGGACCGCGCTGGAGAAGTCCGCGAAGCTCTTGATCTTCTCCGGCACCACCCCCAGCTCGTCGAACTGCTTGTGGTAGAAAGGCGCGTTGTCGTAGAGCCGGCGCAGCATGGCCTTGAGCTTCGCGAGCTGGATCTCCTTCATCTCGGGTGTGTTGAGCTTGGGCTCGATCTCCATGTTCCAGTAGGGACGTTCCTCTTGCATGGTCACAACCCCCTTTCGGCCCGGTGGTAAGATGCCTGCCATGCGAGCCTATGCGCTCGCTTGTTAGAGCTCTCCGAAATCGACGGTCCCGTATGTGTCGCGGCGCCAGCGCAGGGCATCTCCACGATGGTGTATGGGCAAGTGCAGGCTGCGGAGAAAAATACATAATGCATTCGCCGAATTGATTATGTTAATATTAATGCGGGGTATCGCTCAAGTCAAGGGCAGCGGCAGACCAGGAGCCCACAGCCGTTGGTGAACGGGCTCGAGTCGCATGCTCCGGCCGGGAAAGGAGCTCGATGGCGGCCAGTAAAAAGATGACGGCCCGCAAGGAACAGGCGTTGAAGACGCGCCAGCTCCTCATGGACACCGCGCTGGGTCTTTTCGATAACAAGGGCTACGAGAAGGTCTCTATCAACGACATCTGCAGGGAGGCGGGGGTCTCCACGGGAGCCTTCTACCATCACTTCAAGTCCAAGGACCAGATACTTATAGAGGAGTTCATGAAGACGGACGAGTTCTACCGGGAACTGATCGCGGAGCTGGCCGACGTCGACGATTACCTCGAGAAGCTGAGGAGATTCACCGCTTCCACCATGGAATACATCGCCGGCATGGGACTCGCCCGGCTCAAGGTCACCTACCACACCCAGATCGGCCCGGATAAGAAGGCATCATTCCTCGGCAACGAAAGGAGGGCGCTGTACTCGATACTGGAATCCCTCTACCGGGAGGGCCAGGGGAAGGGTATCCTCCGCCGGGACATCTCCAGCGGCGAACTGGCCCACCTTTCCATCCATTGTTTCCGGGGGATCATCTACGACTGGTGCCTTGCCAACGGTTCCTTCGACATGGTCGAAGCGGGCGAGAAGATGATGGATATCCTGACCCATGGTACCCTCTCCTCCCACTGATCCGTTCAGCCGCACCTCGACCGTGGTTACCACGAGTCACGCGGCATGTTATCATACTCACAGGATAGGAGCGACCTTGAGCCGCCGGTGATCAAGGTCCGGAACCATGGGGGGAAGATATCCTGATAAGATCCGCTCGCTTGGCAATCATCCTGCTTTTTGTACTAGCTCTCAGCATTGTCCTGCTGCCGTTCGCGGCGGTGCAGCCGGCAGAGGCGAACACCGTCAATGCCCCGCTGCAGTACAGCACGGTGATGACCCGTTACTACAAGTCCAGCATAGACGGGGCCACTCTGCCATGCAGTATCTACGTGCCCGGACCGGAACGCTACTCCGGGAGCAACCTGCTCTCCCTCTGGGTGGACCTTCATGCCTTCGGGGGCAGGGGGGGCATATCCTCGGACCCCGCATTCAGCCAGACAGCTGCGGCCGACGCCTACGGCATGGCCATCATCTCGCCCTGGGGCAGGAACTATAAGAGCATGTATGCTGATATGGGAGTAACGACCGTTCCGCTCCTCTTCGACGAGTTCAACAGTGCCGCCGACGGCTGGACTCCGGAGAGCGGCTCCTGGACGGTCAGCGGCGGGACCTATCAACAGAGCAATACCTCCATGGCCTGGAAAAACGCGCTGCGAGCCTCCTCTACCGGCAGCGACTATACGGCCAGCGTGAAGGTGCGCGAGGAGCCGGGCACGGGCGGTATCAGCGCCATGGGGATGACCTTCAGGCGGCAGGGAAGCGGCGACTATTACCAGGTAGACCTATGCGATTGGGGCGGCCTGTGGGGCAGGGGAAGGGAGGTCCGCGTCTACAAGAGGGTCAACGGCGGCTGGGTGACCCTGGCCGAGGATCCCTTCGCCTGGAAGGACGGGGAATGGTACGAGCTCAAGGTCAATGCGTTCCAGGAATACATCGAGGTACACGTGGACAATGAGCTCCAGAACCTGGATGCCTCGTTCCGTTTTCACAGCGACGGGAGCGAGCAGCCCTACCGCCTTGACAAAACCTTCCAAGCCGGTGGCGCCGGCCTGGCCAGCTTCGGGGCCTGCCACCAGTTCGACGATTTCAGGCTGCAGAGCGAGTTCCTGTACGGGGAGAGCGACATCATGGACTGCATCCTGCAGTTCATGGAGGAGGTCAGCGTCGATCCCGCCCGCCGTATCGATCCGTCCCGCGTCTTCGTCTCCGGCTATTCCATGGGAGGCCTCGGGACCTGGAGCCTCGGGCTGCATTACCCCGACGTCTTCACGGCCCTCCACCCCGCCTACGCCAGCACCGACCTGGAAGAGGGCTACAAGTGGATCGCCGCCCAGTTCCCCGATCCCGACAAGGCCGATCCCGCCCTGTTTCCTGGGATCAGCCCCGCTCTCTACCTGCCCGATCAGGATACGCATATCGGGGAGGCGCTGAAGTCCATGCTGGGATGCGATCCCTCGGGCATCAGTAACGAATTGAGGAGCCAGCTGCGCGAGAACAGCGCCCGCTATATCCTGGAGAACGCGCTCAACAGCTCGGTACGTATCGAACACCCTGAGTACGACGCCCTCATCCCCAATGCCCTGTCGCCCGTGACCATATGGTGGTCCCTGCAGTCCGGGGCGCTCGCCAACATGCGCACCTCCACCCCTGCCTATGCCCATTCAAAGTACGTGTGGGAAAGGTGGCTGCAGTATCCCGGCCTCATCAAGGGCCTCAGGGAGACCAGTGGATACGGCATGCAGGGGGAGGCCCCCGCCGATCCCTCGAACATATGGGATAACTGGGATTACTCCGCCCATGCCTACTTCGGCGACCTCACCTCGTCCGGGGCCAAGTATGGCGCCCACGGCAACGGCAAGGTTAACCCGGCCTTCATGGACGCCTTCGTATGCACCAGGATCGCCGCTTTCTTCAGTCGCGCCGACGCGGCCCTCCACGCCGAGCGCTCCAACCCCGGCGAGGTCGCCTACAAGACCTACGACGACCGCCACACCCGGGCGTGGTGGCTGTCCATCGAGCCGGCGTATCCCGACAGCAACAACCCGGGCCTCGCCAGGGTGAGCAGGTCTCCGGCCACCAACGGCGCGGCGGTGCATGCCAAGAACGTGAAGACCCTGTCCCTGGACGTGGTGAGCATGGGCCTGGACACATCCCCCGGGGCCACCATCACCGTGACCCTGGACAGCAACACCGCCCCTGAGGCGGAGCCCCTGGGCGACGGCTGGCGGAAGACCGACCTCAAACTTGCGGGCACGTGGTGGCCCGCGGCGGACTACACGGTAACCCTGAACGGCACCGCGGTCCCTTATATCAAGACGGGCACGTCGCTCACGGTCGAGGGCATACCCCTTTCCGCAAGCACGGCAACCCTGAGGGTCACCATCCCGGCCGGCCTGGTCAACCTGCTCCCCAACCCCGGCTTCGAGGCGGGCGCGGCCAACTGGACTTCCGGGAACCATCTTTTCAGCGGCGGCACGGGGACATTCGAGCTCAACGCCAGCGCCGCCACCGGCATGGCCGCCCACAGCGGAGGGTACTCGGTCAGGATAAAGGACGCCCGGGCTTACGGCTGGCCTTTCATCTCGTCGTGGGATTCGGACGCCGTAGCCGTGAGTGCCAACGCCAGCTATACCGCCAGTGCCTTCGCCAGGACCAGGCTCTTTCATACTTCGCTCAGGATAAGTGCCGGCGGCAGCTATAGCGATGTCTACACCTCGAACGCGGGAGTGGGCATATTATGGCTGGATGCGGGCATGAACCCCGTCAGGCTCAGCGCGTCGACGGGGATCCACGGCAGCAGGGAATGGACGCCGCTTCAGGTCACGGCCGCATGCCCCCCCAACGCGGCTTATGCCAAGGTGATGATGTTCACCATCAATCCCAACCAGCTGGGGTCTACCGGCAGCGCCTTCTTCGACGACGTGGCCTTGAGGCGCAACTGAACCTCTCCGCTCCAGAACAACCTGCCGGTCCGTGGCCGGCGAACGACTTCCCGGCTCGCCGGCGGAACGGACATTATTTACTTCAGGTAGATATGCTCCGGGATTATAATGGGATGGAATGCGTCTGCGGGGAGGGAGCCCTGCAACGCCGGTTTTCACAAAGATGTGATCCTTTATACTCGTACGAAAGGGGTAACCATGGGTAAGCGAGTGCTAAGAACGAAGCTCTGTGACATGCTGGGCATCGAGTATCCCATCCTCAGCGCGGGCATGGGACCCAACCTGCTGGGGGAGGAGACCGGCGCGCCGGTGGACCTGGTTGTGGCCGTCTCCGAAGCGGGAGGACTGGGAGTGCTGGGAGCCAGCGGATACTCCATCGACGAGATGCGCGATGCCATCCGCGAGATAAGGTCCCGCACGGACAAGCCCTTCGGGGTCGACCTGCTGCTGCCCAAGAACCTCACGGAATTGCCGGACAGCGAAGGCCCGGGAGAAGTCCCCCTGGATGACCTGCTGAAGAGCCTGCCCCAGGCACACCAGGATTTCATCGCCAAGGTCAAGGTGGATATGAACCTGCCGGACATGGAGATCGTGGTGAAGATGAACGGGACCACCACCATGCCCCACGAGGCGGTGAAGGTGTGCCTGGAGGAGAAGATCCCGCTCTTCTGTGCCGGCCTGGGCAACCCGGGCTTCATGGTGGAGGACGCCCATGCCGCCGGGATCAAGGTGCTGGCCATCACCGGCAACATCAAGAACGCCAAGCGCATGGCAGACTCGGGCATCGACCTCCTGGTGGCACAGGGACACGAGGCGGGCGGCCACACCGGCAGGATCGGGACCATGGCCCTGGTGCCCGGCTGCATCGACGCCGCCTATCCGGTGCCGGTGCTCGCGGCCGGAGGCATCGGCGACGGCCGCGGCCTGGCGGCTGCGCTGGCCATGGGCTGCGTGGGCGTCTGGGTGGGCACGCGCTTCCTGGCCACCAACGAAGGGGGGGCTCCGGACGCCATCAAGCAGCATATCGTGGAGGCCACAGACGAGTCCACCAAGGTGAGCACCATGTTCACGGGCAAGACCCTGCGCTCCATCAAGAGCGAATTCATGACCCTGTGGGAGGAATCGGGGCTGGATCCTCTCCCCTTCCCCCTGCAGATGCTCATCGCCTCGGCCCTGCTGGGCGCCTTCATCAAGGACAACCGCGACGAGTATATCGGCGGCTTCGCCGGCCAGATATCCGGCATCGTCAAGGAGATCAAACCTGCGGGCCAGGTCCTGGAGGAGATGGTCGGGGAGGCGGCGGATATCCTCACCAAGAGACTCCCCGAGAACGTCACGGCCGAATAAACACCGACGATAGAGAGCGTGGGGGGCTGATCGTTCCGGTCAGCCCCCTTTTCTTCCGCGCGTGCTAATCCTGCAGGTTCAACGCCAGGTCCAGCACCCCTTCTTCCTCCCCCCGTACCTGCAAGGAGAACGTTCTCCCCTCGAAGGTCTCCACCAGTCCCCACAATCTCCCGGCCAGGACAGGTGACGAGTAGGGATTCGCTATCCTTATTCCATAGCCGTTATTCGAACGCAGCAGCCTGGTTGGACGGCCCCAACTGCGCAGTGGGAATTTCATCAGTTCCGCGTCCATGGAGGTCTCGCCCCCGATACCCTGATAGTATTCGCGGGCATAGTCCCTTGATATACCGGTGATGATACCATCTATCTCGTCCCCCAATTCCTCGCGCAGCACGCGCACCACGGCAGCAAATCCATTGGTGTTGTGAAGGATGAACCTCTTGCCGCTGTCCCGCTCCACGATATTGGCGTCGTCCGCGTCCCACGAGAACTGTTTGGATATCTCCAGGGGCACCTCACACTCGGGGCAATGCCTGTATTGCAGGTCTCCCTCATCGTCAACGGGGATTCCCAGCTCTATTTCCTGTTCGATGCGCACTTCCAGTTCCGGCTCTCCCTCCACCGCAACCACGTCTATCATGTCGTGGACATCCTCGTCCCGCCAGCGAGGATCCCCACGCCTTTTTTCCATGGCCTCGAATACTCCCGACCAATCGCCCATGTACATGGGCTCGCTGTATACGTTCCTGACCCCGAGGGTCAGGCGCTCTCCTTCCACATATTCGGCGACGGATACCAACCCCAGCCCCCAGTAGGAACAGAAGCGTGCGATCATCTCGTAGATCTCTACGGGTGCAGGCTCCCTTCCCTTCTCCTTTATGTTCCTCGCCAGGGAATCCGCATAACGCTTGCCGTCCTTACGTTTGCCCTCGACCACCAGGCGGGTGATATCGAAGCCGATTCGTTCCGATATGGCCGGAAAGAGCGCGTTCAGTTCATCGATATCGTACAGGGTCCCCCGTATATGAGGTGGGTAGCTGGCGGTTATAACGCCGTTTGCGTGCCACATGTTGCCTTTACCGATGCTGCTCGGCAGCCCGCAGTTGCCGCAGATCTTTTTCTTATCCACCGTCACTTACATCACCCCGTGGTCTCGAAGCTAATACCCTTTCATCTCGCGGGACAAGCCCTATTACCCGCATCCGGATCCAGTGCTCCGCCATTAAGTGATATGCCCCCTCCTGTAGCCGCTCTTATGAAGGCAATCCGGGATACAATTTAATTATAGACGGCTCGAGAGCAACCGCAATCGCATCCCGTGCGCTCAGACATGCGGCGGCATCAGCGCACTGACTTCGCCCCGCGGAAGGCCTTGATGATGATCTCGCCGAAAAGGGCCCGCGCGAGTCCGGGGCTGAGCCGCTGTATGTACCAGAGGATCTTGGCCGGAAAGGTCACTACTATAAATGCCTTGTTGCGCTCGACGCCCCGCAGTATTATACGGGCGCACTTCACAGGGTCCATCCCCTTGGGCGCCTGTCTCACGATCTTCTCCCGCTCGAGATCGATCAGCTTACAGGTTTCGTAGATGGGTGTGCGGATGAATCCCGGACAGACCACGCTGCTTTTGACCCCGTACTTCTTCCCCTCCGCACGCAGGGTGTCGGACACCCCCACGATGGCATACTTGCTCGCGGTATAGGATATCTCGCCCGCGGCCGGGACGAGCCCAGCCAGGGAAGCGGTGTTGACGATGTGACCCGATCCCTGTTTGACCATGACGGGATAGGCGGCGGCTATACCGTGTACCACGCCGTAGAGGTTGATGTCTATCACGCGGTGCCAGTCGTCGTAGGAGAAATCCTGGGTCTCGCCGAACACGGCGATACCGGCGTTGTTGAACATGTAATCGAGGCGCCCATGCTCGGATACGGTATCGTTCACCAGTTTCCTCACCGCTTCGTGATCGCTGACGTCGAGTGCCGCCGGCCTGGCTTTATATCCCTGCCTTGCCAGAGAAGCCGCCGCTTCCTCGACCAGCGGAGCGTTGATATCGGCCAGGGTGACAAGCGCTCCGCGCCGCGCCAGCTCCCCTCCCACCGCCCTTCCGATCCCCGATGCGCCGCCGGTGACGATAGCCGTCCTGCCCTCGAAAAAATCCACGCACCTCACCCCGTTCCTCTCCAGTTCGGCGATCCGCAATTACATCTCTATTCTCGGCCCCGTTGCTCGAGCGGTTTACGGGGACACGAGATCGAATGCCAGGAAATCCACATGTCCGTAACCTCTCTATAACGATTTCGTAACCTTTGCAGTCGACACGAATGAATGCTGGAACGTTGAGCGGTTAAAGAACACGTCGATGGTTTTCCGAAGCAATGAACGATGAAATCAAACAGCTGACAACAAGGCACTACGAAGAAAGGAGTTGGTGAAAAATGTCTCGTCTGCGAGACGGAAGGACGTTCATCGTTTTCATGACCTTGGGTCTCATCGTCATCCTTTTCTCCACACTCGCAGCAGGCTGCGGTAATGGAGATACGGCTTCCAATGGCGATCAGACCCAGGATGGCGATAACGGCAAGGTCGCCCTTCTCACCTGGCCGACTATCTACCGCGATGCCCGCCATACCGGCAGGAGTGCGAGCAGCGGCCCTTCCTCGGCGGATATCAAATGGACATGCGACGCGGGAAGTGATACGTGGTCCTGGGCAGTGCTGGGCAGGGACGGGGATGTGATCTGCGGTTTCATGGGCAAAGTGGCGAGTGTGGATGCGGAGAGTGGCGGGATAAAATGGGAGTTCTCGACGGGGGGCGAGCGGGCTACGTCCTGCTGCATCGCAGGCGATGGGACCGTCTATACAAGCGCAGGCAGCAATATCTATGCTCTGACTCCAGAGGGTTCGCAGAAATGGTCTTACGATGTCGGCGGCGAGGCGGACGAGCCGGCTGTCGACCTGGACGGGACCGTCTACGCGGGCAGCGTCGGCGGCAGGCTGGTGGCCCTTTCCGGCGATGGAGCACTCAAGTGGGATGCACAGGTGAGCGGGGACATACGCACCCCCACCATAAGCAGGGACGCGCTCTACTGCGGGGCATCCCCCCTCGTTCTCTATGCCTTCGACAAGGAAGGCGTCGCACTGTGGGAGGCCAGGCCCGAGGGAGACCTGCCCGTCTACGAAGGCATGACGGAATGGGCCAATACCCTGGATTATGCCTCCATCGGAGATGACGGCACCATCTACGTGGGATCCTTCCCTTATCCGGGGATCACGGCGACGGGGCAGATGATAGCGGATTATGCCATACCCACCATGGGCAGGCTATATGCCATCTCTCCCCAGGGACAGTTGCGGTGGAAATACGAGTGTCCCTACCAAGACTGTACGTACTTCAACATCCATACCCCGAGTATCGGCAGAGACGGCACGCTGTACGCGGGCACGTCACACTGGAGGGTGCTTGCCATCGATCCCGACGGCAATCTGATATGGGAGTTCAACACGGGCGAAGGCCAGAGCGTCTGTCCCAGCGTCTTCAGCCCATCCATCGCCAAGGACGGCCTGCTCTACGCCGCGACCACGAGCGGAAAGATGTTCTGTCTCAACCCCGACGGCACGGAGAAGTGGCGCTACGACTCGGGGACGCCGTGGCTAGCGGACAAGAGCCGCTCCAACAACCTCACTCCCCCACCCTTGGGAGAGGACGGCACGCTGTTCACCGTGCAGGCGGACGGAAAAGTGTACGCATTCAAGGCAGCGGGAGAATGAGGGGGGCGGCGGCCGCGGGCAACCTGCCGTGCCCGGATTAAACCTTCTTTCTTACCAGGCTCTTGCGGATGTAGGTGACGGCGTCGGGGGTCCTGCACGATGTATCGCCGTGGTCCACCACCACCTTGCCGATCCTCGCGGCGGTCGCCTCGGCCTCCCGGGTCAGGGAAGGCTTGTATACCCCGACGGCGATGACCGCGTTATTCATGCAGTAGCGTGCACGGTTGGGCGAGGTGTGGATCTCGGCCTCGATAACCCTCAGGTACCTGCGGCAGTCCTTGTCCGGCACTGCAACTCCGTTCTCGAGCGCTGATGCCAGCATGGTGTAGCCGCAGGCGCGTTGGAACTCCCCGGACGAATCCATGAGCTGCTCCATCTTCTCGAGGGCGATGGGAGAGCGCGAGATGAGTTCTGCCAACTGATCGGAGAGGACATAGTAGTGGACATCCTTTATCCATTTATCCACAGTCGACGGCTTCAGCTCCCGTGGATCGGCGATCATCGTGGCCAGGATGCGTGCATCGTCGTTGCCGGAATCCCACAAGCGCAGAGCCAGTTCACAGTCTTTTCCGATGCGCTTTCCCAGCTTCCGCAGGCTGGCGAAGCTGAGGCCGAAAAGGTCTCCCTCCGCCCCGTGCCTCCTGTACACCTTGACGTTCTGGGCCGTCCCTTTAGCCCTCATCTCCTTCATCACTTCGGCATAGGTTATCACCTTACCGGCCATCGTTTTCTTCTTTCTCCCCATGAACGACCCTCTGTGGTATAGGATTCCCCATTAAATGAATATATAATCCGCGGTATCTGAATACATGCGTGGCTGGAGGCGCGCATATCGCTACTTCATCATGGAGGGAACATGGAGATACGGAAAGCTCTCCCCCGGGACGCCGACGACCTGGTGCGGCTCAGGGCTATAATGCTCGAGCAGGTGATCGGCGGACCGCCGGCGGAGGCGGACCTGCGGGTCCTGCGGGATTTCTTCACCCGCTGGGTATACGACGACCCGCTTTGCCTGGTGGCGGAGGAAGGCGGAGAGGTGCTCGGGTGTATAGCTGCGTCTTTCTACAACCATTTTCCGAGCCCCAAGAATCCCTCGGGAATGCAGGCGGAGATCCACAACTTCGCCGTCTACGAGCACCACCGTGGTAAAGGTATAGGGAAGACTCTCTTTGTCCGCATATTGCGGGAGTGCCGCGACAGAGACGTTGGCCGCATATCCCTGTACGCCACCGCCATGGGGCGCCCCATCTACGAGAGCTTCGGTTTCTCGAGCGAGGTGATCGTCTGCCCCGAGATGAGGTTGTACTATCGCGACCTCGTGGAGCTGGACCTGGCCTGACCCCAAGAGTACGGGCCGGGGTCTTCCCCGGCCCGTCTCAAGAGGGAGCTTCTTACTTACAAATATGTAGACGCTTCTCTTTCGCTTTTCGTTCCATTTCTCACGGAAAGATGGAAGCGGGAGCGCCCGGTATGTCCCCGTACTGGAGACCGGTGCCTCCAGCGACATAGGTCCACGTGCCGTCTATCCCGTGGTAGTAGACGAGCCCGCCCTGATAGGCGGTTGGATCATAAGGAGCGACTCCCACCCTCGCCCAATCGCCGTCGATCACGATCTCAGCGATGTAGAAATTCTCGTTTGCATATTGCTGCGCTATCGCCTCGAGCCGCTCGCGGTCCGTCGGCGTCCTGGTGCCCGCGGTATCGACCGTTGTATCGTCCCGTGCCTGCTCCGCCAACTGCACGTTGAGGTCGCCTACATGATCTTCCAGTGTCCGAACCTGTTCCGCCAGCGCCTTGCGGTCGCCTTCATCGCCTCCGCTCGTTGCCAGCACGATGACGGTAACCACCGCGCCCACCAGGAACACGGCGCACACAAGTGTGGCCACCTTCCAGATCTTGTTGCCCTTCTCCCCCATTTTCCTCTCCTTTCCAAACGGTCCCTTAAATGCTGACAACCCTTGTAACGAGGCGACCCCGCCCTCATCTACACTTGCCAGGCAAAGAGGCCCGGTTTATCTGCGAGGAATGTGGGTGAACGAATGGCAGGGTCGAGTATGCCAGGTGCTGGGATCAGGCATGGGTTTAGGCATGACGGCGGGCAAGCCCGTGGCATGGTCCCGCCCGCTTGCGGCCCAGGCGCCTCGATTCAAGTGGTTATCTTCATGAAGGTGGCGATACTCCGCGCCACCGGGTCTCCCCGTTCGTCGCGGACCTCTGCCTCGGAGACCGCTACATCCCCGTCAGCCTCGAGGACCTCGCCGCTGCCGGTGAGCTCGCCCCGGCTTGCGGGCTGCAGGAAATTGGCCTTCATCTCTACCGTCACCACCCGCCTGGAACCGTAGGGGACAAGGGTAGCCATGGCCACGCCGGAGGAGGCATCGGCCAGGGCGAAGATGACGCCGGGGTGGACTTTCCCACTCTCATCGCAATGGTCCGGCCCCGCTACGAGCCTGAGCGTGGCCTTGCCGGGAGCCAGCCTTACGACCTTCATACCCAGCAGTTCGTAGAAAGGTGAGTGCCTGACGCGGTCCTCTATGATCCGCTTGTAATTCTCTTCCTCTTCCGGGCTCGTCGCGTCCCAGAGCATCTTCTCACCCAGGAAGGCCCCCTTTTAATCCGTTTTACCCGTAGCTGTAGAAGCCCCGGCCTGTCTTGCGCCCCAGCTCACCCGCCGCCACCATCTTGCGCAAGAGGGGGCATGCCCGGTACTTGGAGTCCTTGAACTCGTCGTGGAGGACATCCATGATGTGCAGGACGATGTCCAGACCCAGCAGGTCGGCCACCTCCAGCGGGCCCATGGGATGCCCGGCGCCGAGCTTCATCACCTCGTCGATGGCCTGGGGCGTCCCCACTCCCTCGTAGAGGCATTGGACGGCCTCGTTGATCATGACGATGAAGATGCGGCTCATGGCGAAGCCGGGGGCATCGTTTACCTCCACCGGCGTCTTTCCCAGCTTCCTGGCGAGTTCTACTACTACGCGGTTGGTCTCGTCGCCGGTCAGGTAGCCGCGGATGACCTCCACGAGCTTCATGGCCGGGACCGGGTTGAAGAAATGCATGCCGATAAACCTCTCGGGCCTGGAGGTCGCCGCCGCCATGGGGGTGATGGGAAGGGAGGAGGTGTTGGAGGCCAGTATCACCTCCGGCCGGCAGATGCCGTCGAGCTCCCTGAATACCTCCTTCTTCACCTCCATGTCCTCGAATACCGCCTCCACGACGAAGTCGGCTTCCCGGGCGGATTCCCAGTCGGTGGTGGCGGTTATCCTCGCCAGCGCCGATCGCTTGTCATCCTCGGAGATGGCCCCTTTCCCTATCGCCTTGTCGAGACCTCTCTCCACGTAAGCGAGCCCCCTGGCGACGAGGTCGGGCGAACGGTCTATCATATGGACCTCGTATCCGGAGGAGGCAAAGGCCTGGGCGATACCGCTCCCCATCACTCCGGACCCCACCACCAGGACCTTGTTTATCTCCATGGTTCTCTCCCTTCCCGCCACGTTTTCTGCTGCATCCGCGTTCTTTTCCCGGTTGAGAGTATCTCGCGATCACTTGCGGAACCTGCGGAAGTCCGGCTTCCTCTTCTCCTCGAATGACTTCATGCCCTCGGTGAGCTCCTCTGACCCGTAGGCCAGGGCCAGCATCTCCCTCCCGTGCATGAAGGAAGGGTAGAGGAGGTCGCTCGCGAAGTTCATGGAGGTGCGGGTTAGCTTTATCGACTGCGGGCTCATCTCGAGTATACGGTCGGCCCACTCCTCGGCCGCATCCATCAGGTCCGCCGCCGGGACGACCTTGTTCGCAAGCCCCATCCTCTCGGCCTCCTCGGCGGAATAACGATAGCAGAGGAAAGCCATCTCGCGTGCCTTCTTCTCGCCGATCAAGCGTGGAAGCAGTTGGGTCCCTCCCCATACGGGCGCGCTTCCCACCGAGGGCCCGGTCTGGCCGAATACGGCCTTGTCGCTGGCGATGGTCAGGTCGCACATGGCGTTGATCTCGTGCCCTCCTCCCAGACAGTACCCGTTGACCGCGGCGATGATGGGCTTCGACATGGCCCGCATGGTGTTGGAGAGCTTGAGGCACTTGCCCAGGAAGTCCCTGCCCACCGTGGGGTCCAGTTCGCCCATCTCGGAGATATCCCCGCCGGCGCAGAAGGACCTGTCTCCCGCCCCGGTGAGGATGACCACCCCTACGGCCGGGTCCTCCTCCGCCGCCTCGAAAGCCGAGGTGAGCTCGTCAAGGGTCAGGGAGCGAAAAGAGTTCTGCCGCTCGGGACGGTTGATGGTTATCCTGGCGATGCCGCCTTCGACCTCGTAGATGACGTCCTCGAAGTCCATGATCCCCCTCCTCCTCAAATGTTCATTTCATGAAGGAAAACCGCATCCTCCGCGAAATAAAGCTTCCGCATGAGCGTCCATATACCTGACCGATATCAACCGTTCAGTTTGCGGTACCCCAGGGCGTGTTCGGCCTGCATCAGCTTGTGTATCTCCGTCGTGCCCTCGTAGAGCAGGGGCGCGCGGGCGTTACGGAACAGCCTCTCCACCGGGTACTCGGCCGAGTAGCCGTATGCGCCGTGTATCTGTACCGCCATGTGTGCGGCCTGGAAGGCACACTCCGTGGCATGCCACTTCGCAAGGGATGTCTCCCGCGTATTGCGCACGCCCCTGTTCTTGCACCAGGCTGCCTGCAGGACCAGCAGGCGGGAGGTCTCTAGCCCCCTGACCATTTCCGCGATCATCTCCTGGATGAACTGGTAGCGGCCGATGGGGTGGCCGAAAGTCATCCTCTCGCCCGCATACTTGACGGAAGCGTCCAGTGCGGCGCGGATGGTACCCACCGCTCCCGCCGCCACCGTAAAGCGCCCCATGTCCAGGGCGTACATGGCGATTTTGAAACCCTTTCCCTCCTCGCCCAGGCGGTTCTCCTCCGGGACCTCGACGTCGGAGAGGAATATCTCCCCGGTGGATCCCGCCCATACCCCCATTTTGCGCTCTATATCCCTGGTCTCTATGCCCGGCATGGAACGGTCCAGCAGGAAGGCGGAAATGCCCCTGTGCCCGGCATCCTTGTCCGTCTTGGCGAAGACCATGAAGTGGTCGGCGGCATGGGCGTAGGAGATCCATTCCTTCTGGCCGTTGAGTATGTAGCGGTCGCCATCGCGGCGGGCGGTGCTCTGCATGGAAGCCACGTCCGAGCCGGCGTCGGGTTCGGTTAGCCCGAAGCAGGCTATGCTGTCTCCCCTTGCCTGGGGCACGAGATATCTCTCTTTCTGTTCCTCGCTGCCGAACTCGAGCAGGGTCAGGGAATTGAGGCCCAGGTGCACGGAGAGCAGGGTGCGAAAACCGCCGTCTCCCCTCTCTATCTCCTCGCAGATCAGCGCCGTGGAGACGAAGTCCAGTCCCCCTCCTCCATATTTCTCCGGGATGGGAGCGCCCAGCATGCCCTGCTTCCCCATGCCCTCGAGGATATCCCTGGCGAGGGTGTGCGACTGATCCAGTTCGGTTATCCTGGGGATTATCTCGCGGTCCACGAACTCCGCCGCCGAGACCTGCACCAGCTTCTGTTCCGGCGTCAGCTCGAGGTTTATCCCTTCATGTTCTTCCCCCCGCGGCATGCTAGCCCCCTCCCCTCAGCTTTACATTATCTCCTCGAAGAGGCCTTCCTTTTCCAGGAGCGACTTCAACTCGGCCCCGCACTTTTCGCTGCAGACCATGAAGATGAGGTCCCAGCCCTCCAGCCTGGCCTGCGAGCCGTCCGCGGTGACCATGCACTCGACCTCCCTGCCCTGCACGGGCAGGTGAACGGCCATGGTCCTCCCCACGGCCCCGGGGTACTCAAACCCTTGCTTCAGCTTGACGCCGAGGCCGTAGACCTCGGCGCCGGAACGCATCTTCTTCTCGCACAAAGCGCACTTGTAGTCGCTGCCGGTCATGCCGTTTCGCCCCTTCTGCTCGCTCAATACCCTCGGCCCCAGGTGCATCGTATTCCAGGGCACTTACCCTGGCGAGGCAGGCACCTGCGTAATCATCAAGCTCACCATAGAACAAATCACCGTACCAATCAAACTGGAACCCCATCACCTGCCGTCAGATCCAGCGCACCGCGGGGTAGTTCCCCTCCACGCTGTGGCGGAAACGCACGGCCGGATAACCCACCTCCAGGACCGCCAGGATACTCCTGTCTCCGGGTATCCCCAGAAGCTCTCTGGCCCGCTTGTTGCGGCCGAAGAAAATGGTGCTGTTCCCCGAGATGCAGGAACCGAGGCCGAGGGCTTGAGCGGTAAGGATCATGTTGTACAACGCATAATGGGCGCTGATCCTGGCGAATCCGATCCAGGGGTCGCCGGTGAGCATGATGAGCACGGGGGCGCCGTGCAGGTTGGTGGAGCCTTTCTCGATGGAATTGAAAACCTTGCGCCTGTCGATATCGTTGACGGCGCGGGAGAATCTCCCGAAGCGCTTGAGGAAGGCGAACCCCAGGGGGTTGCGGTAGAACAGCCAGTACATCCTCCTGATGCCCTTGCGTCCCATCTCCCCCAGTTCGTCTATGACGGCCTTGTCCCCTACGACTATCACCTCGAGATCGTAGATATTCGTGGGGGCCAGCTTGACCGTACGGCACAGCTTCTCCAGCTTCTCCCTCTCCACCGCCATGTCCTTGAACCTGCGCGTGGTGCGGCGCGCCTTGAGCAGCCCCACGAGCTGCTGGTAGGTGGCGGTCTCGATGCCCTTCAACTCCCGCGGCTCGGCTCCGTCCCAGGACAGGGCTCCCCGGGGGCATACGGCTATGCACTGGCAGCAGGTGCTGCATAAAGGATAATCGATTGTAAGCTCATCCCCGCATACCGACATGCAAGCGGTATGGCAGATGTCCACGCAATTGCGGCAAAGGTTGCATTTTTCTCTGTCGATGCGTATCATCGCCATCCCTCCTGGCGCAACGGTTACAATGATAACGACCGGCCCTTAACATATACCAATTAGCCTGCCGGGTTAAACCATGGGGCACGCGATATAGCCGGTCCTCCACTCTCGCACCGTATACGAGAAGATAGCGGTTTCCCCTGGCGGGTTAAATGGGTATATGCTAATAAAAAGTTGCGGAGAGACGAAGGATGAGGCTTTAAGGAGGAGGAGCCATGAGCGATCGCATCGAGCTGAAGGAAGTCGACCAGGTCGAGATACTCTCCCTGTCCGATAACTACAACGATCTCGTCACCATGGACTCGAACGAGATAGTAACGCGGGCCGTTCCCGTGAAGGATATGGAGGTAAAGGGCTCCATCCTTGCCGAGCACGGTTTCTCCGCCGTGATCAAGACCACCTCAGGTGAGGAGACGCACGAGCTGTTCTTCGACTTCGGCCTCTCGGACGTTGCCGTCCCCTACAACGTGAACTCGCTCGGGGTGGATATATCCGGGGTGGAGGCGGCGGTGCTCTCCCACGGCCACATGGACCATTTCGGCGCGCTCGTCCCCATGATCGAGGCTATCCCCACGAAGCCCTTGCCCTTCTACGTACACCCCTCCGCCTTCAAGGAGAACCGCTACCTGAGGGTGGGCGATATCCGGATCAAGTTTCCTCCCGCGGACCGCGCCGCATGGGAGAAGGCGGGAGCTGACATCGTCGAGAGCCAGGGGCCGACCTTGCTGGCGGGAGATACGGTGCTCTTCCTGGGGGAGATCGAACGGCTGACGGATTTCGAGAGGGGCATGCCCAACGCCTACTTCGATAAGGACGGCGAGGAGATCTGGGATCCCATAGAGGAGGACAGCGGCATCGTCGTGAACGTGCGCGGCAAGGGCCTGGTGGTGCTCTCCGGCTGTTCCCATTCCGGTATCGTGAACACCGTGACCTACGCCCGCAAGGTGACCGGGGTGGACAAGGTGCACGTCGTTATGGGTGGCTTCCACCTGACCGGCCCCGCCTTCGAGCCCATCATAGACCAGACCATAGAGGGGCTGCAGGCGTTCGATCCCGATTACGTCGTGCCCACCCACTGCACCGGCCGCAATGCGGTTATGGCCTTCGAGAAGGCCATGCCGGAGGAGTTCATCCTCAACATGGCCGGAACGCGCCTCACCTTCCGCGCCTGACTCACACCTGGGGTCAGCCCTCCATTTTCAACGTCGGGGGTCAGGTCAACGTCGGGGGTCAGGCCTCAACACGGGACCAGCGCCGCTAGATTTATAAGGAACTGACCGTTGTCAGGCTGGGACATGCGGAGCTATCCAGGCGCTGACGTACCTGAAATAAGGCCATCCGTTCGCGCTTTTTCGTGCCTTCGTATAGCGTTCATCGCCGGTTGCTTCCGGGGTCGTCCAGTTCGTGCCCGATGAAATCCTCCAGGGCGGGGCCTACGTTCCTTATCTTCCCGAGTTCCCCCCGCTGCGCTATTTCGGCGATGGGCTCCCTGAGGTTCTGGATGTTCATGCCCGCCCAGTGCAACGACTTCCACGCCTCTCCCGTCACCATGAGGCGGTATGCCTGGTTCAGTATCTTCTCGGCGATGCGGTAGTTCTCGGCGCGGTAGTCGTCAGGGATAAAACGCCTGATGCGCAAAGGCATGCCGTATTCCTCGCACAGGGCGAGGAACTTGCTGCCGATATCCTTGTTATAGCTCTCCTTTGCCATGTAGGCGCCCCCGTACGATGACTGGTCGTAGGTAAAACCGTAGAGTTCCTCGTACAAGCCCATGAGTTCCGGACGGTTCTCCGCCAGGTGCTTGAGGAACCACAGCGCCTGCTGGTCGCGCATGGTCATGGCCCCGCCGAAGAGCACGTAGTCCGCGCCGGCCTCCTTCGCTCCCCGCACCAGCGCTTCCATCTCCTCGTACGAGTCGCCGAGACCGGGAACGACGGGTATGAGCAACACCCCCGCCTGAACGTTTGATGCCTTCTCCTTGATGGTTCCGACGACGTTCAACCTGGTCCGAGGCAACGGGCTCCGCGGCTCGAGGAAGCGGGCCGTATCCGCATCGAAGGCGGTGATGGTCACCGAGACGCAGCACCAGCTCTTCCGCCCTATTCGCTCCAGCAGGTCAAGGTCGCGCAGGACCAGCCGCGACTTGGTGAGTATGTGCGCCGGATAGGTGTGTTTCTCCAGCACCTCCAGGCAGCGGCGCGTGCTCTCGAACCTGGCCTCGGCATGGTGGTAGGGGTCGGATGCTCCGGACATGGCCACCACGTCGGGGAGGAGCTTGCGCGCACGAGAGAGGCGCCCGTCCAGCATCCCCGCCGGGTCTTTCTTCACGATGATATCGCTCTCGAAGTCCGCGGGGAGGCGGTACCTGGCGCTGCGGGAATCGCAGTAGATGCACCCGAACTGGCAGCCCTGGTAGGGGTTCACGCCGTAGCGGTCCCAGAACCAGCTGTCTATGTACTTGCGTACGATGAGGACGGATTTGAACTGCCGCTCAGTATAGGTGGCCATGCTCTACTCGAGGACGGCGCCGCGGGCTGCCGAACTCACCAGCTTGACGTAACGGCGCATGAACCCGGGGGCCACGTCACGATGTGGAGGCTCCCGTTCTGCGAGACGAGAGGCGATCTCTTCTTCCCCCAGTCTCACCTCGAGCAAGCGCCCCGGGATGTCTATGCTTATCTCGTCCCCGTCGCGCAACGCCGCGATAGGGCCTCCCACCGCGGCCTCCGGGGACACGTGACCGATACATGGTCCGGAGGTCGCTCCCGAGAAACGCCCGTCGGTGATCAGGGCCACGCGCGCGAAGCCGTGCAACTCCAGGCCCATGGTCACAGCCAGCGTCTCCGGCATTCCCGGACCCCCCTTGGGACCTTCGTTACGGATAACGGCTACTTCTCCTTCGTTGAGTGATCCCTCGCGCAAGGCGGCCAGGCAATCCGCCTCGGACTCGAAGACGCGCGCGGGCCCGCTGAAACGCTGCATCTCATCTGCCACCGCCGACTGCTTGACCACCGCTCCCTCCGGCGCCAGGTTTCCGAAGAGCGCCACCGTCCCCCCCTCCGGGAAATAAGGGTTGTCCCGCTCCCTGATCACCTCGCCGTCCCTGACCTCTGCCGCCTCCACCACGTCCGCAAGGCTCTGTCCCATCACGTTCGTGCAATCCAGGTGGAGATCGTCCGCGAACATCTTCATCACCGCCGGAACGCCCCCGGCGCGATAGAGGTCCTGGGTGCCGTGGGGACCGTTGGGTGCGATGGAACACAGGGTCGGGATGCGGCGGTTGAAATCGTTGAAGCGGGAGAGGGGCAATCGGAGTCCCAGTTCGTGTGCGATGGCGGGAAGATGCAGCGCGGAATTGGTGGAACCCCCTATGGCAAGATCCACCATGAGCGCGTTCTCCATCGACTTCTCTCCCAGTATCTTGCGCGCGCTCAGGCCTTCCTCCACCATGTCCACGACGCGCTTGCCCGCCCGCCGCGCGAAGAGCAGCTTATCAGAGAAGTAGGCGGGAACGTTGGCCGAACCGGGGATGGTCAGGCCCATGGCCTCCGCCAGGCATTGCATGGTGTTGGCGGTGCCCATGAGTTCGCATGAGCCGCAGGTCGCACAGGTAGCCGTCGCCAGCTTGTCCAGCAGGTCGGGATAATCCTTGTGGAATATACTGCCGGTGCTGCGCGGCGAAAACCTTATCGCGAACGCGCCCGGGCCTCCGGTGAGCATGATGGTAGGCAGGTCCAGGCGTGCTGCCGCCATGATCATGCCGGGGATGATCTTGTCGCAAGACGCGATGAGGACTATGCCGTCGAAAAGCATGCTGCGCACGTACGTCTCCACCATATCAGCGATGAGTTCCCGCTGGGGCAGCACGAAACGCATGCCCTCGTTGCCCTCGGTGAAACCGTCGCATGGAGCGGGGACGTTGAACTCGAAGGGGATCCCGCCCGCAGCGTGCACCCCCTCCTTGACGCGTTCCGCCAGGCCGCGCAGGTGCATATGCCCGGGGTTCATGTCGGTTTGGGAGCTCGCTACCGCTATGATGGGTTTTCCCTTGAGTTCCTCGATCTCCACGCCCAGGCCCTGCATGATGGCCAGGCGGGCGACACTCACCGGGAAATCCCTCTCATCGAATATGGGTTGGCTCTTGGGTTTGCTCACGGCTTCCCTCCTCAGGTAAAAAGGGGTGACATCGATAAAGCCTTGCATCGCTGTTGATCAGAAGATGTTGAAGCTCTTGATATCCTTTACCCGCTCCACTATCGGGGGGAGTATCTCGCCGGTTTTTCCGACGATGCCGACATCCACGAGGTCCGGGAAGTAACAGCCGGTCGCGTTTATCTCGACGAGCTTCGCCCCCGTCTTCTTGGCGTGTTCCGGTATATAGGCGGCGGGATAAACCATGCCCGAAGTCCCCAGGATGAGCAACGCGTCGCAATCCCTGGCCTCCGCCATGGCCAGGCCCATATCCTGTACCGGCTCCCCGAATCCCACCACGTCCGGGCGGCATGCGCCGCCGCAAGCGGGGCACCTTGAAGCCAGCTTTATTACCCCCTCCAGGTCTCCCTTGGCCATGAGCTCGGCGAGTTCCCTGCCCATGGCGAAGAGCTCCTCGCGCCCCAGAAGTACCTTGTTCCCGCACGCCATGCATGCGAGCCGGAACAGGTTGCCATGCACCTCGATAACCCTGGTGTTGCCACCCTCGCGGTGGAGGTTGTCGATGTTCTGGGTTACCACAGACTTCAGTATACCCAACTGCTCGAGTTCCCCCAGGGCGTAATGTCCCGGGTTGGGCTGCGCTCTCTCCAGCACGGTCATCATCTCGGTGATGAAATCGACCGCCGCCTGGGGAATGCCGGCACCGCTGAAGATAGAGGTGAAGATGTCCCCGCCGCCCAACTCCATGGGATCGAAGCGGTCCCATAGACCGCCCGGATCTCGAAAGGTGGGGATGCCGCTCTCCTCCGAAACCCCCGCGCCCGAGAACGCCACCAGCCTTCTGGACCTGCCGATAATCGATGCCGCTTCGGCTATCAGTTCTTTTTCTTCCACAGCGATCCCCCCGGGAATCCGATCAGAAGGAACACAGCGGGCAATGCCGCTAGGGATATGATAACACGCCGCATGCGAGAACAGGCCATACAGCCAGAGTACGCGATTTCTCGCTATAATGGTGCTCACGGACATACTCAGGCTCGTCTGGGGCTATGAATCCCTCAACGGGAAGGAGGGGAAATGCTGGAAGTAAGAAAGGCTACCGTCGAAGACGAGGACAAGATCTTCAAGCTCATCCGGGAATTGGCGGACACCGTGGGATTTGCCGAACAGGCACCTCTCATCGATATAGGGATCTGGTCGGCGACGCTCAAGAAGATGCTGTCCTCGCCCGACTGGGTCTTCCTCATAGCACTGGAGGACGGCGATGCCCTGGGCTTGGTGCTCTTCTTCGTAAGGCCCACCCTCACCACGGGCATGAACCGCGCCACCATCACCGAGATGATCGTGACCGAGGCGGCAAGGGGAAAGGGAGTGGGGCGCAGCCTGGTGGAGGAGGCAAAGAGGCACGCGCTGCAGATGGGGTGCTCCGTCCTCGCCGTATCCACCGAACTGGATAACGCGGGCGCTACGGGCTTCTACAGGAAGATGGGCTTCAGCGAGGAACGTACCTTTTTCGAGGCACAATTGTGAGGACTATCAACGGTGTTTCCCCGCTTTGACCATGACCGCGCATCGTCAAGTGAGCAGCATGCATGACGCAAGTAAAATGACCGCCTATTGCGGACTTTGTTGCCGGGACTGCATTCCCTCCCATGCGCGCCTCTTCGAGTTACTGGAGGAATTGCGCCGACTGGCGGCGGAACTGCACCTGGAGAGCTACGCGGAGCTGATAAGCCACAGAGACGATGCGTTCGCGGACTATCCCCTCTTCGCGAGGACGCTGGATATGCTCTCGGGGCTGCGCTGTCCCGGCCCCTGCCGCGCCGGCGGCGGCAAGGCCATCTGCGCGATAAGGGACTGTGCGCGCGGGAAAGGGCTGCAAGGATGCTGGCAGTGCACGGACAGGAGGGGGTGCGAGCTCCTCGACCCCCTGCGTGATTTTCACGCAGAAACCATAGACGGCAACCTGGACGCCATCGCCGAATACGGCATGGCGGGATGGTTGGAGAGGAGGGGAAAGCACTACCCCTGGTCCAATAAGGGAAACGCGCCGCCGGGTTGTAATGAATACCAGGATCGGTGATTGGGCCGGCAAAAACCGAAGTAAATATCTTTAAAGGAGGGGACTGCATGACGAAAGACAGATTCTCCATTTCAGGGTATCCGCGCAGCAGCCTGTTCCACAGTACATGCGCAGGAGGCCGCGGTGCCTTCCCAGGCATGAATATATCTGACTGACATGGCGGAAGTCCGAGACGGCTACCGGTGGGACGCGGCGGACTACCGCGACTCCTCGTCTCAGCAGAAGAAATGGGGCCGCGAGCTGCTGGCAAAGCTGAGGCTTGACGGCGGCGAGCGTGTCCTGGATATCGGGTGTGGAGACGGCAAGCTCACCGCCGAGATAGCAGAGCTGGTCCCCTCCGGCCACGTGGTGGGCATCGACAGCTCTCCCGAGATGATCGCCTTCGCCCGCGGCGCCTTTCCCGGGGAATCCTATCCCAATCTCTCCTGGGAGGTGATGGACGCGCGGGAGCTGGCCTTCGGGGAGGAGTTCGACGTTGTATTCTCCAACGCCGTCCTGCACTGGGTCTCCGACCAGCCCCGCGTCCTGCGGGGGGTGGAGAGGACCCTCGTGCCGGGGGGAAGGATACTCCTTCAGATGGGGGGCGCGGGCAACGCCGCCAGCGTGGTGCAGGTACTGGCCTCGCTGCTTTCCCGCGCGGAATGGGGGAAGTACTTCCACGACTTCACCATCCCCTATAGCTTCTGCGCTCCCGAGGAATACACCGCGTGGCTGCGGGAAGCCGGCCTGAGGCCGGCCCGGGTCGAGCTGGTCAGCAAAGACATGACCCACGAGGGACCCGAGGGACTCGCCTCCTGGATACGTACAACCTGGCTGCCCTTCACCCAGCGTATACCCGAGGAGAAACGAGATGACTTCGTTGCGGAGCTCGTGGAAGGTTACGTGGCACTCTTTCCCGCGGATGAGCAGGGACTGGTGCACGTGGACGCCGTACGGCTGGAGGTGGAAGCGCGCAAAGTGTGAAGCGCCGGCTTTGCCGGCGCTTCACCTTGATCGAGTTATTCTTCCTGTTCTTCGGGAAACCGAGGCCTGAAAATATAAAGACAAAATATGATAACCGGTTATGATCTTGGCCTCAATTGCTCCTGGCGCCCACCAGCCTGGGCTCCTCCCGCTTCCACCAGCGGTTCTTTCCCCCTCCTGCGTACGGCCGTACGCCGAACTTCTGGTCCTTGGGGGTGATATCCGCAGAGGAAAGGCCGTTGAACTGCTCAACCATATACAGGTAGTCGTTCTCCGGCATTGCTTCCAGTTGATCGATCCTCTTCAAGGCTTGCAGTGCACAGACCTTCATCGGGGTGTCCTTGAGGAAGTTGGCGGCAGCCTCCCAGCCGGCCTTGTCAGCATCGAGATTCTCGTAGATCTCCACCAGCATATCCGAGAAGATGTGGAATAGCGCCTGCCCCTTGATCTTCTGCTCGTACATCATGACGTATTCGGGCGTGAAGTCCTTGAAGGGGGTATCGAACAGCGCGAAGACGCGGTCGGGGATGTCAACGCCCTTCTCTGCCAGATGTTGCTCCAACCGCTTCACGAAGAAGCTCTTGTAACTGCCTGGGGTTCGTTCGCACTTTTTAATGGCTTCTTCAATAGTCTCCACTCTTTTCACCTCCTTCACACGAAATAGAGTACATAGATTACCGTTACGGCAAGGAAACTCATCAGGTACAGGAATCCCTCGCTCTCCGCCATGTCCCTCATCCTGAACATTTCCTTCACTCCTTCCCGTTTCATTTTGTCGGATGAATCTTAGTCACCTGTATGTTTTTAGCTTAATACCCGCCATACAGAACGCCTACTTTTTTCTGGGAAACGCCGGATCGCGCTTTAGCAAACCCGGGCGAACGGAATCATACACCTGGGAAACGGCGTCATCGGGTGGGTGAAAGGAGCCATATCATGGACGGGCGTCAAACGCTGTCCCGGGGAAGGATGACTGTCCTTGTAATCACCTAGCCAAACGGTTTGCTCAAAACTGTACACCGGGATGCGGCTTGATATCCCCTGCGCTTCACCACGTTCCCACAAACGTTCACCCTTACTAAAGACAGCCGTAGAGCGCATCGCGTATGGCCTTTTCGCGGGGGTCGTCGAAGATGCAGTATCCCATCCTGTTCATGGCATAGGCAAAACCTATGCCTTCATCCGGGTCCGCGTAGCCGAACGAGCCCCCCGCGCCCATGGTGCCGAAAGACCTCACGCTGCTGCCGAATTCGAAGTCGGGAAAGGGCTTTATATAGCCGAAGGAGAAGTTCGTGTCCAGCTTGAGGACCGTGTCGAAGCGACCTCCAGAGGGCCTGACCGCTGGCTGCGTCAGCGCCTGCAACGTCTCCCCTCCTATCCCCAGCTCATCCCCGCCCATGGCGAAAGAGCTGTAAGCCCTGGCGATGCCGCGCACCTGGCCGATGCCGTTGGCGGCCGGGATCTCCACGTAGCACAGGGGCGGCACACCCAGATCGCTCGGGTTCTTCAGTTTGGGATTCATGAAGCTGCGGTATGAAAGTGAGCGCGGGTTGAGCATGGCCAGCGAGAACCTCCCCGGCATGTCCCCGAGATGGAAGATCATCAGCGCAACCACAAGATCTTTTATGACCGCGATCCTTTCCCACGCGATCTCCCGGGGCAGGCCGATATAGAACTCTATACCCAGGGGAGCGGCGATCTCCTCCGCGAAGAACCTGCCCAGGCTCCTGCCCTGCGGATCCACACGGCGGATGAGCTCGCCCTCGTAGAAACCGAGGGAGATACCGTGATATCCCTGCCTGGTTCCGGGCTCCCAGGCGGGCTCCTGCCTGGCTATTGCCTCCGCCACACGGTCGAGGTCCGCCAGCAACTCCGGGGTGAGAAGCTCGTCGATGGCGGGAAGGCCTGCCTGATGAGAGAGGAGCTGGCGCACGGTAACGTTCTCCTTACCGGCCTGGGCGAACTCCGGCCAGTAAACGGCCACCTTCTCGTCGAAATCAAGCCAGCCGCGGGAGTGAGCGACGGCGACGGTCATCGCCGCCATGCCCTTGGTGGTGG
>JAFGDU010000134.1 GCA_016931915.1 Actinomycetota bacterium | reverse complement strand
GGCATGCGGGGTGCCGGTGATCACTTCCAGCAGATCCTCCCTGCCCGAGGTGGTCGGGGACGCGGCCCTGCTCCTGGAGGACCCACTCGACCCCGCGGAGATAGCCGCCAGAGTCGAGGCCGTTATCTCAGATGACGCCCTGCGTGCCGGCATGGTGGAGAAAGGGAGGGAGAGAGCCCGCGCCTTCACGTGGGAGAGGGCCGCTGGCGAGGTCCTGCAGGTGTACGACCAGGTGATGGGGGGAGAGTAGGATGGCGGCGGAGGGTAAAGAGGGGAGCTGCGCAGTAAGCCTGGTGGCCACCGTGCTCAACGAGGCTGGCAACCTGGCGGAGTGGTGGACAAGCATCGTAGGGCAGTCGCGGCCGCCGGACGAGATAGTGGTGGTCGACGGAGGCTCCCGGGACGGAACCCTGGAGCAACTGCGCTCACTGGCGGGGTCGGCACCCTGCGAGGTGCGCGTAGAGGTATGCGAGGGGTGCAATATAGCCAGTGGCAGGAACCGGGCCATCGCCCTTGCCTGCGGCGGCATCATAGCCGTCACCGATGCCGGCTGCGTGCTCTCTCCCTACTGGCTCGAGAGGCTCATGGCACCCTTTGAGCAAGACCCCGGGACCGAGCTGGTGGCCGGGTTCTACCGCCCACTCACCGCCGGCTTCTTCGAGGAGGTCTCCGCCTGCACCACGTTGCCGCTTCCCTGGGAGGTACGTGCGGGGCACTTCATGCCCTCATCGCGCTCCCTGGCTTTCCGGCGCGAGGTGTGGGAGGCGGCCGGCGGCTACCCTGACTGGCTCGAGATAGGCGAGGACATGTACTTCAACCATACATGGAAATATTTGGGTATAAAATATACCGTGGCCAAGGACGCGCTCGTGTACTGGAGGATGAGGCGGAACCTGAGAGCGCTGCTGCGCCAGTATTTCCTATATGCCAGGGGGGATGGAGAGGCCGGGATGTATCTCCAACGCCACCTTTTGCGTTTCGGCACCTACGGGTGGCTTGCTTTCTGCATCGCGTCACCGCGGGGCAGGCGCCTGGCCGCACCGACTGCCGCCGCCGCCGCCCTCTATACCGGCAGGCGCTGGCTGCGCATCCCCTCTTACCTGGAGGGGCGGCCGGCCAGGGAGAAGGTCGCGGCGGTGCCCTGTATCTCCCTGCTCATGCTGGCCATCGACGGCGCGAAGATGGCCGGATACCTGGCCGGCCTGGCGAGGAGGAAGGGCCGGTGAGGGTTGCCCTGGTCATCGTAAACTACAATACGGCGTCTGACCTGCGCGCATGCCTGGAGTCCGTGTGCAGGGAATTCCCGGTGGTAGAGACGGTCGTCGTAGATAACGGCTCCACCGACGGCAGCAGGGAGATGGTAAAAAGCGAGTTCCCGTGGGCAAGGCTGGTGGACAATCCCGGGAATCCCGGTTACGCTTCCGCCTGCAACCGTGGCATCGGGGCGACGGAAGAACCCTATATCTTCATCCTCAACAGCGACGTGGAGTTTACGCCGCAGCACATGGTTTGCGTGAAGGAAGACGGCAGCAGAACCCCCGGAGGTCTGGAGGCCGTCCTGGAGCGCATGGACGAAACCCCGGACATCGGCGCCCTGGGTCCCATGGTCCTGAACAGCGACGGCAGCGTGCAGATGTCCTGCCGCCGCTTCCCCTCCATGTTCGAGAACCTGGTGCACGGCTTCCTGGGGGACGTCTGGCCCGGCAACCCGCTTACCAGGTCTTACCAGATGAAGGACATGTGCCGCGATCGCGCAACGGACGTAGACTGGGTATCCGGCGCGGCGATGCTGCTGCGCCGGGAGGCGGCGCAACGGGTGGGAGGCTTCGACGAGGATTATTTCATGTACGTGGAGGACGTGGATATATGCTGGCGCTTGCGGGAGGCGGGATATCGCATGGTATACGATCCCGCGCTGCGCCTCATCCACCATATCGGCAGGACCAGTTCCCAGCAGTCGGTGCGCATGCTCTACCACCATCACCGCAGCATGTTCCTCTTCTTCCGCAGGCGCTACCGTGGCTGGAAGGGGATGCTGCTCATGCCGCTGGTACTCGCAGGCCTGGCGGGGAGGTTCGTCCTCTCTCTCCTCATCCAGAGGACAAGGGCATCGAGGGAAAGGCGGGAAGGGGCTTGATCGTTCTGCGCGCCCTCTCCCTTGCGCTCATCATCTTCATCCCCGGTTGGCTGGGCGTGTCCCTGTGCGACAGGGGGGAGAATACCCTCGACAACGGAGAGAGGCTCTATCTCGCTTTTGCCCTGGGAACGGGGATACTCTCGCTGTGGGCGCTGGTGCTGGCCCTATTCTCCGCCTACAACCTGGTTGCGCTGTTGCTGGCATGGGGCCTGACCAGCATCGCGCTGGCACTGGCCGCGAGGCGCAGGGCCGGCCGGCTGAAGAGGCTGAAGGCCCGGGATTTATCCCTCGCCCTGGCGATAGTCGTCATCGCCCTGGTGCTGTTCGCCCCGCCCTGGCGCATCGTCTTCGGCTGGTCTGACGTAGGCGTATACGCGAACATCGCAGCGCACATAGAGGAGGAAGGGGAGCTATCCGTCGAGAACCGGGTAGCTTCCGAAGTGCAGGAAGAGCGCCGCGACCTGCTCTATTACCAGGAGGAGAAACGCACCGCATCACCAGTATACTTCGAGAACCAGTTCTATCTCATCGACGACTTCGACAGTGGCACGATGCGCCCCTGGTTCTATTATCTGTGGCCTTCGCTGATGGCGGCCTTCGCGTCTTTTCTCGGTGTATCCGCCCAGTACTGGGCGATCACCATCGTGGCCTTGCTGGCTCTGTGGGGTTTCTTCCTCCTGGCGCGCAGACTGCTCGGCGCGAGATGGGCGATAGCAGCGGCCGTGCTCTTCGCCCTCTCGCCGCTGGTGATGTACTTTGCGCACTACACCACGTCGGAGATGATGAACATCTTTCTTTTCATATCCGCAGCGCTCTGCCTTCTCGCTTACTTGCAGGCTGGTGGAAGGGCAGGGGGAAGGGGCCTGGCGGTACTGGCGGCGTTCTTTTTCACCCTGGGGTTTCTCTGCCGCGTCGATTTCATCTTCGTCCTCGCACCCATAGCATTGTGTTACCTGGCAAGGCAGCTCTCGGGAGGAACGACCTCCGATGACCGCTGGTTCCTGGCGCTTCTCTCGGCCGGCGCTGCACTGTCCGTGCTGGCCGGCCTCCTTTTCTCGCGCGTTTACTTCCAGTCCGTATGGAAGAGCTTCCTCGGTTCGCCGTCCTGGGTGTTGTTGCTCGGGATTCTGCTCGCCGCGGCGGTTCTCATGGCCATTATATGCGGTAAAAGGTTGGAGAAACTCGTCCGGAAGCTTACGGGGGCAAGATCGATATGGGTCCCTGCGGTCTGGGTGGTGCTGTGCGGGATCTTCGTCTACCTGTATTTCATACGGCCGCTGGGGGCGGAGGAGATCGTCGGCTACGGCTTTATCAAGGAGATCACGGGACCGAGTTACATGGACCAGAACCTCGTAAGATGGGCGTGGTATCTCTCTTTCGCGGGAGTGGCGGCCGTATTCGCGGGCTACGGGACCTGGTTCACCCGCCGCCGTGGGTTCGGCGAGCACACGCTGGGCTTCATAGGTTTTGCATACCTGCTGTTCTACGCCTGGAACATGCGGGCCATGCCCATGCATATACTGGTCATGCGCAGGCTCGTTCCGGTGGTGTTCGCCATGGCGGTCATGGCGATCATCTATGGCCTCGAGAGCCTGGTCGACATCGCGGGGTTCTTCGAGATCGGCGGGAGGCCTCTCCTGGCGCGCAGGATCAGCAGCATCTTAGCCCTTGGCTTCGTTCTCTACCTGCTGTTCTTCTCCGTCAACGCCTCCATTCCCATCTTCGGATTGAACGAGAGCGGGAACCAGGTGGAACTGTGCGAGGAGATAGCCGCAGACGTGGAAGATGGGGGTACTTTGATAATGGATTACAACCTCGGTGACCTTTTCGGGTCCCCCTTGCGAAGCATGTACGGGGTCGAGAACGCATGGCTGAAGGACAACTCCATACTCGGGGAGGAGGATTTCCTGCATCTCCTCGCTGACTTCGGCTTTGAAGAGAGGCCGATCTACCTTTTATGGCGGCCCCAGGCTTCCGGGGATCATATAGGCCTGGTCGAGCCCCTGCGTGCGGAACTGGTGTCCGAGTACCGGTTCCAGGAGGAGAGCCTGGAGAAGAGCTTCGAGCACAGGCCGTCCAGGCGCACGGTCTTGAACGAGGAATTGCTGCTTCTTCTTATTCAAAACGGTGACGAGAGTCGCATGTGAGCACCGCCGCAATAGATAATGTAGACAGCGGCAGGGAACAGCGCACAGGCCGGATCCGCATTATAAATATTCGGAGGGGACAGGGTTGAAGGTGACATTCATCGCCGCTGATCTATCAGCAAACAGCCTGCTGAGACCGTATTTGCTGGCCGTGGCGATCAAAGAACGCCATGATGTCAAGATCGTCGGCCCCCTTTTAGGCAAGGCAATCTGGCCGCCGCTCGCTGATCAGGAGGAGATAGAGATCGACCCGGTAAGGCTTGGTAAGTTGCCCATGGGATACTTGAGGATGGCGGGACTCTTTAAACTCATTGACGGCGATATAATATTCGCATGCAAACCCCTGTTTTCCAGCTTGGGGATCGGAATCATATGCAAGTTGTTGAAGAGGAAGGCTTTGGTGCTGGACGTAGACGATTGGGAAAAAGGCTTGGCCAAGGAGAATTTCCTGCGCCGTTCCGCCACGGGGAAGATGAGGGGGATTCTCTATTCGATGCTGTTCCCCCTGAACCGTGATGCATACATAAATGCCTGGTTGTCGGAGAAACTGGTGCCCCTGGCGGATGCCGTCACGGTGTCCAATCACTTCCTGCAGTCAATCTACGGGGGCACGCTGGTTTACCACGGCCGGGTGTCCAGGGAACTCTGCCACGAGCATCGCGAGCGCGAGTTTTCCAGGGAAGACCTTGGGGTGATTGAAGGGCAGTATATCGTCATGTTCCTGGGGACGCCGCGCAGGCACAAGGGGCTGGAGGTCTTGATAGAAGCCGTGAAAGCCCTGGAGCGCGAGGATGTTATCCTCATGATAGTCGGGATGATCAGTAATGACGGGTACTGCCGCGAATTGAGAGAGAAAGGAGAGAGAATACTTGGGAGCAATTTCGTGCCCCTGGAAACGCAACCTATCGATAGAGTCGGAGAGCTGCTGGAGCTGGCCGACCTGGTGGTCATACCGCAAACGGCGGGACCAGCAAGCATGGGACAGATACCGGCAAAAGTCTTCGATGCCATGGCGGCGGCCAAACCGATAATCGCGACTTCCTGTGGTGACCTCCCACTGGTTCTGAATGGCTGCGGCGTGCTCGTTGAGCCTGGTGATATAGAGGAGCTTTCAAGGCAGATACTGCGCCTTATCGAGGACCCGGAGGAAGCTGAGCGCCTGGGCCGTGAGGCATTCGCCAGGTGGAGTGAAGTCTACTGCCGGGAAGAGATAACAGACAGCCTGGACTCACTTCTCCTCAAGACTGTGGAAGAGCGAGAGGTGAAACAGGGGATTAGGCGGTTAAGAAACTGGAGGTCAGGTTGAAAACGGATGCAGGTCGGGAGCATTACCTGAGCGATTCATATGATACGGAAGGTCGTTTCGGCAGCTACTGGCACCAGCTTAACGAGATCATGAGATTGAGACCTGGAAAGGTTCTCGAGATCGGCAAGGGTAATGGCCTGATTTGCTGGTATCTGGGGTCGAGGGGAGTTGAGACGATAACCATCGATTGCGATGAAGATCTGTGTCCGGACATGATAGGTGACGTGAGGGATCTCCCGTTCCCGGACGGCTCGTTCGACGTTGTATCCTGCTGTCAGGTTCTGGAGCATCTACCCTATACGGATTTTCCGCGGGCACTCAACGAGATATTCAGGGTAACCAGGTCACATGCCGTGATGTCGTTACCTGACCGCTATAGTTATTACCGCGTCTTTTTACAGGTCCCCCGGATCGGTGTATATAGGAAAGTAATCTCCTTCCCTAAGGTGGCTAGGCGTTACAGGCAGGCCGGAGTCTCTCACCTCTGGGAGATCGGTCTGGCCGGTTCTTCCCTGCGCGATATTTATCGCGATATCGCTGAGGCCGATTTCAAGATCAATAACACCTTCAGGGTCTTCGAGCATCCCTGCCACCGCTTTTTCGTTTTGAAGAAATCCGGTCCATGAGGGAGCTGGCGGAAAGAGCCTGAAGGATTGTGGTAGGTAGAGTTATGAAGATAAACTTCCTCCTTCCTTCGCTGAAACTCGGAGGGGGAGTGTCGTCTACTTTGGAGTTGGCCAACCGCCTGCAGGGGAGGGGGCACGAGGTAAACGTCATCTATCCCGTGATCCCCGGCAGAGGAGGGTATTCGCCGACGAACGTAAAGAAGACCGCGGGCAGGTTGCTGAAGGCGATGGCCAACCTGCGGACAAAGAACGAACTTGACTGGTTTGGGCTGGAGGCTCGCCTGATCAGAGTACCTTCCCTCGCGGAGAGATACATCCCTGATGCAGATATCGTCGTGGCCACGTGGTGGGAGAATGCCCTTACCGTCAATGGATATGGGCGGGAGAAAGGGGAAAAGTTCTATTTCATAAGACACTACGAGACGTGGGGAGGTCCGGAGGAAGTAGTAAACAGCACCTATACCCTTCCCGTCCATCGTATTACTACTTCCACGTGGCTGAAGGATTTTATCGAGGAGAAATTCGATGTGGAGGTCATGGGGCCCCTTCCAAACGGCGTGAACAAAGAGATATTCTACTTGGAGAGAGGGGGTTTTGCGGCCCATGCGCCGAAGCGGCTGGGGTTGATGTATCGCCTCAACAAGTGGAAGGGAATGGAGGACGGGCTGCTCGCTGTTTCCATGGTCAGGGTGGAATACCCTGACGTTGCTATTGTGATCTTTGGAGAGGAGCCGACCAAGGAAGATGCGAAGGTGCTGGAGCAGATCGGTGGCGTCGAGTACCACCGCTCACCGCATGGCGACCAGCTGAGAGAGATCTACAATTCCCTCGACATCTTCCTCTTCCCCAGCCACACGGAGGGGTTCGGCCGTCCTCCCATGGAGGCGATGGCTTGTGGGATTGCCTGCGTAGCCACCAGGGTAGGAGCGGTGTCCGATTACACGATCCCGGGAGTGACTGCCTGCGTGGTGGAGCCCGGAGAACCGAGGGATATGGCGGAAGCCCTAGTTGGTCTGTTGCGGGACGAGCCCAGGCGGCAGGAGATGGCCAGGGCCGGCCACGAGTACGTCCAGCGATTCGAATGGGAAAGAACGGTAGACGAGCTCGAGAAGATATTCGGGCGATGGGCTTGAGCCGGCCGGCCCATACGGCCCTAGCTTCTCCCCAGCAGCAGCTTGAAGTTCTCGAGGAGATAATCGCGCTGGAAGAGCAGGATAAGCGAGCCGTAGATGATCGCCCCCGCCAGTATCAACAGAACCAGGAATAAGACCGTTCCTCCCATGACCGGCTCAAGGAGGAGGTAAAGCAAGTACGTCACCCCCGCCATAACGGCATTAAAAACGAGCGGGGACCACAATGACGCAGAGTATTTCCGGTATTTAAGGCCGATCTCCTTGTGCAGGATGAACAGCGAGAGCAGGTAGTAAAAACAACTGACAGCGACCCACGACCACGACAGAACCGTCAATCCCTGCCTGGCGGCGAACCAGAAGACCACGGTATTGGTGATGGCCATAGCCGAGGCGATGGCAAACCCCAGGCCCGCTCTACCCCGGGCATAGATGACCG
Organism: Actinomycetota bacterium; assembly: GCA_016931915.1. GTDB lineage: Bacteria > Actinomycetota > Geothermincolia > Geothermincolales > RBG-13-55-18 > SURF-21. Next base: position 52,386 of record JAFGDU010000134.1, on the reverse strand, counting down.
AGCCTATGGGGTTGAACAGGGTCTTGAAAAGGCCCATGATAACCATCACCTGCAGGAGAGGCACGGCCGGTAGCCACTTGGAGCCGAATATGATGGGTATGAACACGGGAGAGGTGATGGAGATCCCGATGAGGATTGGAAAGACGAGGAAGGCCAGGAGCCTGCTTATCTCGCCATAACCGCGCTGCAGGGCCTCCTTGTCGTCCTGCTTTTTCGCGAACACGGGGAAAGCGACCTTGGTTATGATCGGATTGATCCTGGTAATTGGATTGACGATGAGGTTGTAGACCAGGGTGTAGATACCGAGCAGCTCCGGTCCCAGAAAGCGCCCGATCCAGATGTAATCCACATTGCTCGCCAGGTATGTAGTTATGCGGTCCCCGACCTGGAACAGCCCGAAGGAGAGGTACCTCTTTGCGTCTCTCGCCCGGAAATGCAGGCCCGGGTGCCAGTGCGACCAGCCGATGATGATGAGCACGATCGATCTCATGGTGGTCTCCGCCAGGTACCCGAAGACCAGGGAATAGACGCCCGCCCCCGCGATGGCCAGTATGATTGCGACTGCCGCTCCAAAGGTGGAGGAGGTGATCTCCACCAGCGCCAGCCGCTTGAACTGCAGCTCCTTCTGCATCAGTACCCCGAACTGCAGCCCCGCTGGGAAGAGGAGGAAATTGAAGGCGGATATGAAGATGAGGCTGTACAGGGCCGGTTCGTGGAAAAAAGCCACAACTAGAGGAGAGCAGAGGACTGCCAGGAGAAAAAGCGCCGACCCAAACAGGAGGTTTATCCAGTACAGAGTGGAGAGCTCTTCGTCAGTAGAATCCTGCCGGTAGATGATGGCCCCGCTTATTCCCAGGTCCACCATGTAGTAGGCGAGGTTTATGATAACCAGGGTCATGCCCATGAGGCCGAAGTCGGAGGTGCTCAGAAGGCGTGCGAGGACGGCGATCTTCAGGTACTGCATGGTCGTGGAAACCGCTGTGGAGACCGTCGTCCATTTTACCCCGGAAGCAGCCCTGCTCTTGAGGGAAGAAGTCATCTCCGCATCCCCTGCCTGCCTCGATGGTTAAAGTATAAGGCTAGATTCCTAATGACTATATCCTTATGCCGTGACTATTTCCACAAGATGCAGTCCGTTCAGGGGCATGCCTTCCTCCATTCGAGGAAGGTGATCACACGCTCGAGAGGATGGGCAGAACGGACCTCACCGCGCCTGAACCTGTCGATATAGCCCTTGACCGCAGCAGCATCGATCACCCCGTCGCGCATTGCACCTTGATCGCAGAGAAGTTCCTCGAGGTGTGCGGCAATGGGTCCGTCGCGCCAGAAGTAGCCCAGGCTGTGCCATGGACCAGTGGTCATCATCCATCGCGGTAGGTTCTTATGCCAAGTCCTCGCGGCCACCGGCACGTAGAGGTGGTCGTAGAGATAGACGGGGAGACGGTGGGTCGCATTGAGCAGGCTCCCGGCGCGGATGGGCAGGAATGTATTTGAGTTCGGGATGCGCGTCATGCGTGGATCGATCAACTCGAGGGCCCGCCGGATAAGCCTCGAATCGAACCTGGTTTCCGGGGGGGTTGTCAGCGCGATATCCACCAGGGAGTTGTCCACGGCGACCCATCTCTCCGGGAAATACTGGCGTAAGCATTCGACCAAGGGGAAGGTCAGCCACCGGGAGAGATCCCTGAATACGAAGAGCTCAGTAATATCGATTGGCCTTACGATGCAATCTGCGCTCTTCTCCACAAAATCTCGTATGACCTGGCGTGGGTAATCACGATAATCGTTGCTCAAAGATGGTACCAGGAAGTCCACCGCATCGGGCCGCACCGATTCAACACCAAGCAGAAAATCCGCCACTTCCGCAAGGGACCCGTAATCCTTGAGGATGGCGGGTTGGAACCGTCTGCCCGCCACTTTCCAGGAGGATCTGGGGAGATAATGTCCCCTCAAGATGAAGTCAAGCCCCAGGCCATGCAACATAACTCCCCGGGAAACCTCCTGCATGCGGGAGGTCAGGTTGACCAGGTGCACGTGATGATATTCCATGGCGCCCTCGTTGATACGTGCGGCCTCGGGCAGGATATCCAGGTAATGGTGGGGAGTTCTCTTGAGCAAACGGTGGGGGCACCCCTTGATCTTTGCGGCCTTGGCGGCCACCCGCGTCTCGAAGTTCAGATAATCACAGGACGTATAACATATGGTGCTTTCCGGAAGGCAGGCTAGAAGAGCGCGCGAGTCGAATCCGCCGCTCAAGAGAAGGCCTATGGAATCAAAGCCATCGACGGCGCGGCCGCAGGCTTCCTGCAGGGCGGCGGCAAGTTTCCTTACGTCCTCATCTTTAGCCTTCCTTGCCTTCCCGTAAGCAAACTTGAACTTCCAGTAGGAGTGTTCTTCGGTCTTCCCGTCGCGAAAGGCGAGGACGGTGGCGGGCGGCACCCTCTCCTGGCCCGTCCACATGCCGGAATTCAATGTTCTCGCGAAAACGAGGAACTCGATCAAGCCCTCCAGGTTCAGTCTCTGGGTCGGCGAAATGCCCATGGCGTTGAAGGGTTCCAATCTGGAGGAGAACACGACGGACTCCTCCGTCCGGATGAAGTTCAGGGGGCGCGATGTGAGGCGGTCGGTGACTATTATCAGGCTCTTGTCACGGTCATCGTAGACGGCGAGGGCGAAGGAGCCGTTGAGCCTGCGGGCGAAATCGTGACCGTCATCCCTGTACAGCTCGGCGATGATTCGCAGAGCCTCCCCGGAACGGGAAGGCAAAAGGTTCTTCCCATCGACCTGGTTGACGTATCCATCCAGGAGAACGCTTATACCATCCCTCTCGCGGGCCGCGTGTGGCTGGATGATGTCGGCTTCGTGTGAGACGGCAAAGCCGAGAAAGTTGTTTTCGGTAACGGAGTCCAGGCGCTCATGTCCGGTGAAAGAAAGCGTCCGGTAGATGGCCTCGGTATCCAGTTCTGCAACGCTAGGGCCCAGATAGCCGGCTATTCCGCTCATATCCGATCCGATCTTTAAGGCGCCTGCTCTTGTGGCCGCTCAGGCGGTAATTTCAACCTGTCTTTCCTGGGGTGCAGACCATCGTAACATCCCGAAAGCATTCTGACACCGTCCCAACTCAAGCAATTATATTACCCCAATCCATGCTGTATATACAGCAGGGTTACGGCTTGAGCCGCAAGTGACCGGCTGTGAGCGAAGCGTGCCCTGGAAAGCATACGCGTGTGGATATCATGCGTTCAAGAGCAAGTCGCGGTAATATCTCTCGTATTCTACGTATAATATCTCGCGGTGGAAGCGGCCCTTGATCGTGCCCGCGTTCCGCTTCAGATAAGCTGCCATCTCTTCCAGGACCTCGGGGCGCGTTATGATATCTCTCATGGCCTGCTGGAGCTGGTGCTTGTCTGTGACGAAGATGCACCCTCCCTCCAGACCGTTGACGATCTCCCTGACGCCCCCTCCCGGCCTGACCAGCAGCGGCTTACCCAACAGGAGTGCTTCCAGTGCGACTCTGCCGAAGGGTTCGTCGTACAATACCGGCATCAGGACCGCGTTTGCGTAGCGGTAGTGTTCGTACATCTCCTGTATGGGTACGGGACCGTATATTGCCAGGTTTTTCAGGCCTCTTCGCTGCTTCTCGTCCACGACCCATTTCTCGAGCGGGCCCCTGCCGACGATCAGCACCTCGAAGCGATCCCCGAGTCCCTCGCGGTCGAGCTCCGTAATGCACGCAACTATCTCCATGACGCCCTTTTCCCTGGTTATTCTTCCTGGCACCAGGAACCTAACCGGGGAATCTTCTTGCCTGGCCGGGACCCCTGCCTCCCCGGGATCATGGGAGTACCATTCTTGTGGGGGCAGGGAGCGATAGAAGACGGAGATGTTCTCGGCAGATACTCCTTGCTCCACCAGGACGTCCTTGGTGTGTTGGCTGTTGGTGATTATATGCTTTTCCAGCTTCAAACGCCTCAGAACGGCCCTTCTCTTGAGGTCGAGCAAGAAGAGCTTCCAGGAGCGGAACGATGCCTCGAGCTGTGTCCTGGAGAGGTCATCGATGACCGTGAAGACTTTTGCGACCGGACCCAGGTCATATCTCGATGCCGCCGTTGCCGAGAACCGGTCCTGTATGTCCACTATATCAGGACGGTGCTCCCGGACATGTTGCCGGATCCGCCGGGCGATGAGAAGGTCGAGGAACGGGGTCTGTGTATTGAAGAAGCCCTCGGGAACAAGGTTGAGCATCCTGTCGAGCAGGGTCCTGGGTTCCTGTTTCCTGATGAATTCGGACACGACGTCGATCCCATGGTCTCGCAAGGAGGCGGCCAACAGCGAGGAGGATATGTTCCCGCCGCCCCTGTATGCGGTCCCCAGGGTGGAAACGAATAATACCTTCATGCTCCCGTCTTAATCTCCCGCAGCCGGTCTTTCTCCGCCACGCAAGCCCGATACCGGGCGCCTCGAGACTGCGGCATACCGATGCGGTATAAGCCCTGGCATCTTGCCGCTCCGCACGCTGCCGATATTCTCAAGATAAACAAGATCGCGCGGCTAATCAACGGCAGATGGGGCGGTGCTATAATTGCCCATATGTCTTTTCGCATACGGCTTGAGGGGAACCGGTGGAACGAGATAACCCTCACTATAAGGGGGTCGCCTTCCCGGCTACCCGGAGGACGCTGGAGCGGGATTCCCGGATAAACGAGACGGTATCGAGTAATCCGGCACAGGAAGTACTGTGATATGAGAATCGGTTTTCTCAGCTATGATTTTTATCCCCCCAAGGGGGGACAGGGCGTGGAGGCCTATAACCTCTATGGGAGGCTCGGCGCGGACCCCAGACTGGACCTTAGGGCCGTCTCCAGCTGCAGCAACCAACTGGACGGCCATACCCGTCTAGCGGCAAAGGATTCATCCAGGGCGGCCGCCCTGCATTTCTCGCTCAGAGCTAACCAGGGATTGAAAGGGCTGGTATCCTCCCTCGGCCTGGATGCGCTGCAGGTCTATGGCGGTCCGGGTGGGGTCATGCTGCTGAGGGACCCCGCAATACCGGTACTATATGTCGCCAACCATACCTACAGGCAGCAGCTGAAGTACCTGGGGAAGAAGGTATATCACGCCCTCGCCCGCATGGAACGAACCGGCTACCGCATGGCTCGGCATATCGTCGCCATCTCCAGCACCACCATGGAGAGCCTCGTCGAGGATTACGGGATACCGGAGAGCAGGATCACCGTTATACCGGTGGGCGTTGACACATCCGTCTTCAAGCCCCTGGAGGTCGAAAGGCTCGAGAACAGCATGCTTTTCGTGGGCCGTCTCTGCGAAAGGAAGGGGATCCCGCACATGCTGGAGGCCTGCAGCCTCGTAAGGGAAGAGGTGCCGGGGTTCAAGCTCTTCATAGCCGGAGAAGGAGAGCTCCGGGTGGAGCTGCAGGATAGGGTAGATGAACTGGGCCTGGGGGCCAACGTCGATTTTCTCGGAAAGGTGGGCGAAGAGGAGCTGCCGCGCTGGTATAATCGTGTATCCCTGTTCTGCCTGCCATCCCGTTTCGAGGGTTTCGGGATCGTGTGCCTGGAGGCCATGGCCTGCGGCACGCCCGTCGTCGCCAGCCGTGCTCCGGGAATAATCGACGTCATACCGGAAGAGCACGATGACCTGTTGATCGAACCCGGCGACGTCCACGCGCTGGCGGCGAAGATTATCTCCCTGCTGCAGGATGACGAAGGGAGGGGGGCGATCGGAAGATCGTTGCGGTCGGCTGCGGAAGACAGCTTCGACTGGAGTACGGTATCGGCACGGTTTATCGACGTTTACGAGAGGGAGCTAGATGTTTGAGACGGCACGTGGACCGAGGCGCGAGATACTTGCGCTCGTCCTTATTTTCCTGTCGTTCTTTTTCCTCTATAACTACCTGAATCTCTCCAGGGGACGCTGGACGCTGCATCCCGACGACAAGAGGGTCTACGTCTTTTCCAACGTCCTGCTGGAAACCGGCCACCTGTGGTACCAGAGCCCCTTGAACCAGGAATTCGAGACGGACGCCTTCGTGCCGGGCATGGACGACTACGTGAGTGAGGCGGGGGAGGGCGAGAGGATAAGGGCCCCCTATTCCCCCGGCATCTTCTTCCTGGTATGTACGGGGAACCTTTTCGGTTACAGGGGTCCCTTCTTCATCATCAGCTTTGTTGCCCTCATGGGGCTCTTCTTCTTCTACCTCACGGTGCGAAAGCTGTATGGGATCAAGACGGCGCTGCTATCGGCTGTCTTTCTCGGTTTTTCCTCGGCGTACGTCTACTGGAGCAACATGCTGTTCTCGAATATCCCCGCCCTCTCGTTCTCCCTGGGGGGCATCTATTTCGTCGTCATGGCCGTCTCGGAGCCGGACAGGCTGCGCTATTACCTGCTGGCTGCGGCCTTCTTCGCCGCCAGCATCTGGATCCGTTACGAGTTCGTGATCCTGGCGGTCCTGGCGATGCTGCCGGCTCTCAGAAGCTGGAGGAAACTGCGCCTGAAATACGTGATATATGCAGTCGTGTTGCTGGGGGCATTAGGGGGCTTGATCCTCATACTCAACAACGCCACCACCGGGAGCCTTTTCGGTATCCCGGAAAAGGCGGGGGAGACGGCATCGGAGTACATGGTCAAGTATCCGGCCCGCTTCAGGGGGTTCGGGGTGCTGTTCAACAACGGGGACATGTACCTGTACAGCATCGCGCCCCTCCTCACCGTCCTCGGCGTACTCGGCCTCGTGTACGCGGCAAAGAACGAGCGCAGCGTATACGTCCTTCTCTTCGCCCTCATCGGGGTCCTCGTATTCTACTATTACGGCAACAACAGCCAGTTCTGGGGTTATGGAAGATATTGGATGGCCTCCAGCTATACCAGGTACTTTCTACCACTCTTCGCGGCCCTCTCCCTTTTCGCGGGCTTGTTCGTGGCCAGATTTCTCGGCCGCCTGAACTGGAGGCGCTACACGTTGACACTCGTAACGGTCCTGGTGATCGCGACCCATATCATCACGTCTCTATACCTGCTGCATAACGTGGAATTCGGTCTCTCCTATACCCACGATTACATGGAGAGCCGGAAGGCGGTAGACGACTTCGTGGGTTCACTCCCGGAGGAGACGATCGTCGTTGACCTAGCGGACAGCTGGTTCGAGAAGATGATAATATCGCGCACGGTATTCGTGCCCGCGAATATCACGGAGGAGGAGAGGGAGGATAAGGCCGCGGAGATACTGACGGACCTGCTCGAGTCCGGCGTAGAGATCTACGTGCTCTCCAGCCCCGATCGCGGCATACTGACCGTGAAGGACCTGGAGGCCTTGAGCGGCGATTTCGCCCTCACCCCGGTCAGCCACGAAATAGAATTCACCCGGGGCGGAAGAAGCCCCGATATATACAGGCTGGAGTGGAAAACGGCGGATGAGACCGACGCTGGGAACGGCACAATGGCGCCGTCCGTCCTGCCCTTTTACGGGGCAGGTACTTGAGGGGTGATGGCATGGATGAAAACTCCCGTCTACAACGCGAGTCCTCGCCCGACAGGCGGGCGGAGGGGCCCGACGGCCAGAGCGGGTCCGCATGGCCCGGCATAAGGCGGGCCATCAGGCTGATCGCCGCCCTTGCCGTCATAGCGCTCCTGGTGCTCTTCCTCTTCCTGAACCTGGCGCCCTTCGGGGCCGAGCTGGACTACGATATTTTGATGGAAGTGGAGGATAAGGAGGCAAACGAGCTGAATTCGTACTACCTTTTAGGGAGCTACGATTACGGAAGGCGCTTCGTCATTGATGGTACGCGCATGGCAAGTGACCAGATCGTGTTCTCCTTGAAGGTGCCGTACCAGCATTTCGACCGGGCCGAGATAGCGGTGGAGTACAGGGGGGACCCGGAGGAGTTGTTGTTCGGGATCACCAGCGGGTCATCGCCGTGGCTCGATATCGAGCCGGTGCACAACCGCTCCTTGAACGCGCTGGAGTGGAAAGCGACACAGGAGGACGACCTCATCCTGTTCCAGAAGGAGCCGGGCTTCTCGTCCGTGGGGCAATTCCTTGCGGAGACCACTGCATCTATCGAGCAGGGGACCAGCTGGATATCGCCGCCTGACCTGTCCACGTACTACTACGATCGGTTGCCCCTGTATAGAGGAACGGGGCAGGTAGGAGAGAACGGCACCTATGTCCCGTTGAGCTTGCGGGGGACCCACGCGGCATATGTCTATGTCGCGGAAGGCTACCTGGACCTGGAGTTCACCAAGCACGACCTGAATATCTATAACGACGAGGACGCGATCGCGGTCAAGGTCTTCGATGAGAACGAATGCATATTCCAGCACCAGGTCGAGGACGACGGCGACCCTACGGCAAGCGACCAGGCCTCGCCCCCTCAGGAGGTGGACCTTACGCTGGACGGTCTGGGCGATGGGTTTTACAGGATCGTATGGGAATGCGGCATGGACGTCCTCTTCAAGGACATCCACGTTTCCAGCCGGCACTTCTCCTTCATGGACAGCGTCTTCATGGTCCAGGACCAACTCTACGGGTTGGGGGTATCGGGACCTGTATCGCTGTATACGGCGGCGGGCATCCTAGCTGCCGAAACCTGGCACCCCGAATCGATGCAGGACCTCATCGTCGATGGGGAGCCGCTTGTCAGCGTCGACAAAGTGGCCGAACCGTTCACCGAAGACCTTCCGCCCGGAATCAAGGAGATAACCATCTCGAACCCGGACCTGCTCCTGAACGCCCCTGGGTCCTCTTTCGGCGTTTCCGAGGAATCGCTGCTCATCCCGAGTTCCGTTCCGTACTCTCAGGCCCTGCCCCTGGAGGATATCCGGTACATACTCGCAGACTACGCGCTGCCTGACTATCGCGATGGAGGCTACGTGCGCGAGTTGTTCTTTGACCTGAGAGGACTGGAGGTGGGAGGAAATACGCTGCAGCTGCTGCTGACGGCACCGGGCCTGGTTTCCAGGGGCGAGGAGGTAGACATAATATCCATCGAGGTCAGGTTGGTGAAAGAATGAAACACACCGAGGAAACCGCCGGCGAAGAAAACGTCACGGAATCCGTGGCTGAAGACAAAGAGCCCGGATCGACCGGAGGCAGAATACGTACGGTCATCGCGGACATCAGCACGGACATCTTCACGGCTGCCCTGGCCCTCTTCTGCTTTCTGCTCATCGGTGAGGGCTTCAAACCGGGTTTCGTATACTACTTCTACAACTTCTACGTTATCGCGGCGGGCGTCCTCTTCATCGGCATCCTTGCGGTTCTGGCAACCCGGACATCCGGGCAATGAGGGTATATAGACGGGCCAGCAATAGTGCACTACCGTCGCAGGCATTACCGCTTCCACTCGAGATGGGGGAGGCGCGGCGCCGCGGATACCCGGGGGTTGTTATCTTGTACCTGAGAGGACCGATCCATTGTAAGCCCGGATGTGTTTTTCGGCGATCTCGTGAGTATTCGATCCCAGTATATCCTCACAGCTGGTGTTATATTCCCACCCGTCTTCACCGCTATGCTCCAAAGCCTCGAGGATAGCCTCGGCAAGGGATTCAGGGCACCCCGGCTTGGCCAGAAAGACCCCCGGGGCCTTCATGCCGCGCATATCGCCGATCTCGCTCGCCACGATAGTCTTTCCCAGAGAGCAGGCGAGCATCACGGAGCCGCTTGCCGAATCCAGGTGAGTGAAGGGGAAGACAGCGAGGTCGCTTGCCACGATATACTCTTTCAGCTCCCTGAAGGGCAGGTGCTCGAGTCGCGTGATGATACTCCCCCCGGTTTTGCCGTCCTCGATGATGCGCTGGTACCTGTCCCAGTCACCCCACAACTGCCCGGCTATCAACAAACTCATGCCGGGAAAGATGTTGATCAGCCTCGGCAGGGCTTTAAGCAGTATGTCCAGGCCCTTGTAGCCGCGGATATTGCCGAAAAAGATGATCAACGGGTTCCCGTCAGCAACACCCAATCGTGCCCTTACGGCCTCGACCTCGACGTTTTCGCCGCTGCTGTCCCGAGCGGAATTGAAGGGTGGGTGCGGCACCACATGCACCTTCTTCGTGGTGCGGATTCTCTTCACCAGCTTCTCCCGGCCTTCATCGCCATGGACGATGAATTCGTTCCCCAAAGGCAGAATGCTTCGGTTCAAAAGGTTGTAAAGGAGCCCGCCCTCGTGTGGGTCCACGTTATGGACGGTGATTATCACCCTTTTCCCCCTCATTCTCGCTATAAACAGGACAACGAGGAATATCGGAGATAAAACCCCGGTCCACCATTGTGCGTGCACCACGCGTCCACGCAGGGACAACCCTGCCTTCATCCAGGTATACGGGTTGAAGAAGTCGAGTATCCTCCTGCGCTTGATATTGTCGCTCCCTATTTCCGCCGGATAAAGATCTTCCTCCTCGGTCTTGCCGGGATAGAGCCTCTCGGGATACAACCTCTTGAAGTCAAGGAATTCGACCTTCAACCTTTCGCTGAGCAGTAGCGCGAGCTCCGCGCAGTACGGGCTGATCCCCTTCAATGGGGGGAGGGTCCCGATCATGGTCACGTCGTACGTGGCTTTATTCCCGCTCATCATCGCTCCGGAATATACGCGTATGATCCTGCTCCCGGCACCTTTGGATCCCTTATACCTTATATGCCCATTACAGCCACGGTAAACACCCACCTTGCCGCCTGGCAACGACGATACCGACGTCCATCCACCGTTGTCCCGGATTTGCTGTAACCAGCGGAAGGTGTTCTCCCCTATATTATAATCGCAATCTCCCATATTCACCTCTCCCGGGCCTAATAATGTGAAAACCAGCGCGGTCTCGATGGGGGTTGGTCCAGTTGAAACCAGCGTTTAACCGGCCCGGATCGGGGTGCGGGAGTTGGATCGTCCAAACGGCCTCCAGAAATGCTTTGACCTCATTATGCCGGAGTCTATAGAATTATCGGATGATATGTAAGTGTGCTTGTGCGTAAGGATAACGGGGAGGATCGCATGGTTTACGGGGGTGGATATTGAAAATAAGCCTGGTAATCCCGGTCTACAACGAGCAGGAGGCGATAGGTGAAGACCTTCGCACCGCCATCGATACCCTGAAGGCCACCTCTTATGAATGGGAGATAATCGTCGTCGACGATGCATCGAAGGACGGAACCGCGGATATAGTCCGATCCTTTCCCGAGGTAACATTGGTACAGCACCCCTATAACATGGGCGGCGGGCAATCGCGCACCACCGGTATAAGGAAGGCCCAGGGCGATATCGTGGTCGTCTCAGATGGTGATGGCACCTATCCCCTGCAGGATATACCGCGCCTGATCGAGGGATTGGATAACTGCGAGATGGTGGTGGGCGCCCGCAGGAAAGAGGCGGGAACGTTGAAGGTCCTGCGCGTCCCGGCGAAGTTCTTCATCCGCAAGCTGGCCGAGTTCATCAGCGGGGCAAAGATCCCGGACCTCAACTCCGGCATGCGGGCCATCCGCAAGGACACCGCCCTGCCGTACCTGCACATGCTCCCGCACGGGCATTCATGGGTGAGCACCATCACCCTTGCCTTTCTCAACAACGGCCACCCGGTCAGGTACGTGCCCATCGATTATTACCCCCGCAAGGGCAAGTCCACCTTCCATCCCATAAGGGACACCGGCAGCTACGTCATGACCATCTTCCGTACCGTTACCTGGTTCAGCCCCCTGAAGATATTCCTCCCCCTGGGGTTGTTGCTGCTACTCACGGGCTTCGGCAAGATGATCTCGGATATCATCCGCTACAGCTGGCACATAGCGCCCAGCACCGTGATCCTGCTCCTGGGCGGGCTGCAGATACTCGTACTCGGGCTCATCGCGGACATGATCGCCAAGAGGAGCGGTATATGACCGCCAGGGTCCTCATCACCGGCGCAGACGGTTTCGTGGGGAGGCACCTGGCGTCGTTCCTCCTGAAGCAAGAGGGGATAGAGGTACTGGGGCTGGACATGCGGCCACCGCGCACGGCCGCCCCCTGGGATGCTTGCGGGTTCGATGTATGCGACATCCTCGACCGCGATTCGGTCTTCTCCCTTGTAGCCAGGTTCCGCCCCGATTTCGTCTTTCACCTCGCTGCGCAGAGCTCGGTGCGACGGTCCTGGGACGACCCGGGCCTCACCTACGAAATAGCCTTGGACGGCCAGGTCAACCTGTTCGATGCCCTGCGCGAGGCGGGCCTCGACGCGAGGGTGCACGTGGCCTGTTCCTCCGAGGAATACGGCAAGGTAAAAGAAGAAGGGCTGCCCATAAGGGAGGACCACCCACTACTGCCCGCGAGCCCTTACGCGCTGAGCAAGGTGATACAGGATTTCCACGCCGTCTTCTCCTACCAGGCTTATGGCATCGAGACCGTGGTGACGAGGGCCTTCAACATGATCGGGCCCGGGCAATCGCCCGACTTCGTAGTCTCCGATTTCGCCCGCCAGATCGCCGAGGCGGAGGCGGGGAGCAGGGAAGCCGTGATGCGGGTGGGGAACCTCGAGGCGAGGCGGGACTTCTCCGACGTGCGGGACCTGGTGGGCGCTTACTGGCAACTCGTACGCGAGGGAAAGCCGGGCGAGGCATACAACGTCTGCAGCGGGCGCGATCATTCCATTGCCGAGGTCCTGGACCTGCTCCTGGACCTGAGCGATGCACCCATCAAGGTAGAGGTTGACCCCGCCAGGCTGCGCAAATCGGATATCCCGGTGTTGCGGGGAGACAACGGCAAGATGCGCGAGCTGGTGGGTTGGGTGCCCGACAGGCCCCTGGAAGATACCCTGAGGGACGTACTTGACTGGTGGCGGGATGAGATGGCGCGTGATTGAAAATTTACTGTGGGGATTCTAATATTACCTGGAATCCGGAACGCTGGATCTGATTGATTGGAAACGGGAGGTCTAGACATGCAGGCGGTGATACTGGTCGGAGGGCAGGGAACGCGCCTCCGTCCCCTGACCTTGACGGTTCCCAAGCCCATGCTGCCCCTGATGAACAGGCCTTTCCTGGAATTCCAGATAGAACTCTGCCGTCGCCACGGCATAAAGGAGATAGTGCTCTCGACGGCCTACAAGCCCGAGGTCTTCTCGTCTTATTTCGGAGACGGCGGCGGCCTGGGGGTCAAGCTGACCTGCGTAACGGAGGACGAGCCGCTGGATACCTGCGGCGCGGTCAAGAACGTGGAGCGCCACATCACAGACACCTTCCTGGTGTTCAACGGCGACGTGCTGACCGACATCGACCTCGCGAGCCTCATCGACTTCCACCGCGCTAAAGGGGGCAAGGCCACCCTGTACCTCACGCGCGTCGAGGACCCCACCGCTTACGGGCTGGTCCCGCTGGACCGCACGGGAAGGATCACGGAGTTCCTGGAGAAGCCCAGCTGGGACCAGGTGGTAACCGACCTCATCAACGCGGGTACCTACGTCCTGGAGCCCGAGCTGCTGGAGCGCGTGCCGGAGGGGGAGTGCTTCTCCTTCGAGCGCCAGCTCTTCCCGGGGATGCTGGAGGACGGTATCCCCATGTACGGCTTCCCCAGCGAGGCCTACTGGATGGACATAGGAACGCCGGCCAAGTACCTGCAGGCGCACTACGATATCCTGCGCCGCATGATGCCCTTCGATTTCCGCGGGGAGATGATCAGGCCATCGGTATGGGCGGAGGAGGGATCGGAGATCTCCCCCGACGCCGCGATATTCGGACCCACGGTCATAGGGCCCGGCTGCAGGATAGCCGCTCATGCCACCGTCTCCAGCAACTGCGTGCTGGGACCCGGCTGCGAGATCGACGAGGGAGCGCACCTGGAGGGAGCGGTTCTACACGCGGAATGCCGCGTGGGAGCTGAGAGCGTCCTGCGCCGCTGCGCCCTGGCCGCCGGAGTGAGGGTAGGGGAAAGGGTCCACATCTCCGAGCAGGCGGTGCTGGGCGGAGGCGTGGTGGTGGAGGAGGAGAACGACCTCAAATGCGGCATAAAAGTCTGGCCGCGGGCGAACATCCCTGCTTCCACGCTGCATTTCTGACGGCCCTGGAAAAGCGGTGCAGTAATCGGCATAATGGACGGATGGAGTAGGAGCGCCTCGAGTATCGGGACGGCGATCTCAGGAAGAGGAGGAATGTCTTGCGCATACTGATAACCGGCATCACCGGCTTCGTCGGCAGCCACCTGGCGGAATACGCACTGGACAACGAGGAGGGCATCGAGGTCTTTGGGACCGTACGCTGGCGGTCGCGCATGGACAACGTCGAGGGCATCGAGGACCGCGTCCACCTCCTCGACTGCGACCTGCGCGACAACGTCGCGGTAAAGAACACCCTCAAGGATGTCAAGCCGGATTATATCTTTCACCTGGCGGCGCAGAGTTTTGTCCCCACCTCCTGGAAGGCCCCTGCGGAGACCCTGACCACCAACATTCTCTCGGAATTGAACCTTCTGGAATCCATACGCGACCTGGGGATGGACACCCGCATACAGGTCGCGGGCTCCAGCGAGGAGTACGGCCTGGTCTACGAGCACGAGGCGCCCATCAAGGAGGACAACCCTCTGCGGCCCCTCTCCCCATATGCGGTGAGCAAGGTAGCCCAGGATTACCTGGCCTACCAGTACAATCAGAGCTATGGTATCTTCACCGTGCGCACGCGTGCCTTCAACCATACCGGCCCCCGGCGTGGCCAGGTCTTCGTAACCAGCAATTTCTCCCGCCAGGTGGCCCTCATCGAGAAGGGCAAGAAGGAGCCGGTTATCGAGGTCGGAAACCTCGAGGCCAGGCGGGACTTCAGCGATGTGCGGGACATCGTCCGCGGCTACTGGCTCAGCCTGGAGAAAGGTGAGCCCGGAGAGGTATATAACCTCGGTTCCGGCACGGCCATCACCATCCAGGCGCTCCTCGACCTTATCCTGTCCATGAGCGATATCGAGATCGAAGTGCGGCAGATGCCCGAGCGCATGCGCCCCTCAGACGTCGAGCTCCTGCTGTGCGACTACGGCAAGTTCAACCTTGCCACTGGCTGGAAGCCCGAGATACCCTTCGAGACGACGGTCAGGGACCTCCTCGATTACTGGCGCGAGCGCGTCTAGCCTCGCTTGATACGACTAGAAGGAGTTTGATATGGATTACGACGTAAAGGACCTGGCCCTGGCATCCGAGGGGCGCCTGAGAATAGAGTGGGCCGAGCGGGACATGCCCGTGCTGCGCCAGATACGGGAGCGTTTCGCCTCCGAGAAGCCCCTGCGGGGGGTGCGCGTGGGGGCGTGCCTGCACGTGACCACCGAGACCGCCAACCTGATGGTCACCCTCAAGGCGGGAGGGGCGAAGGTAGCCCTGTGCGCCTCCAACCCCCTCTCCACCCAGGACGACGTGGCCGCCTCCCTGGTCAAGCACCACAAGATACCGGTCTTCGCCATCCGCGGGGAGAACAACAAGACCTATTATTCCCATATAGATTCCGTGCTGGATATAAAGCCGCAGGTGACCATGGACGACGGGGCGGACCTCATATCCACCCTCCACTCCAAGCGCAAGGACCAGGCGGAGAAGGTCTGGGCGGGGGCGGAGGAGACGACCACCGGGGTCATCCGCCTGCGGGCCATGGCCGATGACGGCGTGCTCCTCTACCCGGTGATCGCGGTGAACAACGCCAAGACTAAGCACCTTTTCGACAACCGTTTCGGCACCGGCCAGTCCACCCTGGACGGCATACTGCGCGCCACCAACGTCCTGCTCGCGGGCAGGCGCGTGGTCGTCTACGGCTACGGCATGTGCGGCCGCGGTGTGGCCTCGCGAGCCAGGGGCCTCGGCGCCCACGTTGTCGTGGTGGAGGTGGACCCCTTGCGGGCCCTGGAGGCGGTGATGGAGGGCTTCGAGGTATCGGGGTGCGTTACCGCGGCGGAGAAGGGGGACCTCTTCATAACCGTCACCGGTGATATCCACGTGCTCAGGGGCGAGCATTTCAGGAAGATGAAGGACGGCGCCATCCTGGCCAATTCCGGCCACTTCAATGTGGAGATAGATATTCCCACGCTGGACAAGATGGCCAAGTCCAGGCGCAGGGTACGGGAGAACGTGGAGGAGTTTCTGATGAAGGACGGGCGCAGGATCTATCTCCTTGCCGACGGCAGGCTGGTAAACCTGGCCGCAGCCGAAGGCCATCCCGCCTCGGTCATGGATATGTCCTTCGCCAACCAGGCCCTGGTCGTTGAATACGTGAAGGAATGCCACCACGACCTGGAGCGGGTGGTCTACGACGTGCCCATAGCACTGGACGAGGAGATAGCCCGTCTCAAGCTCGTCAGCATGGGGGTGGAGATAGACTGCCTCACCAAGGAGCAGGAGAAGTACCTCTGCAGTTGGGACATGGGGACTTAGGGATTACCCGAGCCCGGGGATAACGATCCTCGCTCCTGTCCGCAGGTTGCATATCCGGGGCGTATCTTCCTGTCGTTTGGACTGCTCCCAATGTCGCTTCGGATCGATCCCCGGTTCTCGGGCAGTGGGTTTTTATATAGGCTATACACGGTTGTGGGTTAATGTCCCCAGCGGTTGGATATACACGCATCCATTTCTACTCCCTTAACTGCTTCTGCTGCGACCGACCCAGTAGTCCCTGGGCTAGTGGTAGCACAGATGGGAGCACCGCCCAAACACTACGACGTCCCGGGCCTGGTGGGTTTAATTTTTGGGCTATACGCGGGTGTGGGTTGATACCCCCAAAGGCTGGATATATACGGTTGTGGGTTGATGTCCCCAGCGGTCGGATATACACGGATCTAGTTCTATTCCCTTAGCTGCCTCTTCTGAATCCGAGCCGACATAGTAGTTCCTGGGCTAGTGGTAGCACAGATGGGAGCACCGCCCAAACACTACGACGTCCCGGGCCTGGTGGGTTTATTTGTTGGGCTATACGCGGGTGTGGGTTGATGTCCCCAGCGGTTGGATATATACGGTTGTGGGTTGATGTCCCCAGCGGTCGGATATGTACGGATCTATTTCTATTCCCTTAGCTACCTTTTCTCCTGCCAAACACCCGGTTCTCTCGCTGAGGGCTACGCAGGTGTGTGCGTTCATGGCGTCAAATGGGTATCGAGCAGTCTTTCTATCTCGGAGGTCAATTCGGCCGGTTTTTCCTCGGAGATGAAATGGCCGGCATCCTCAAAGCGGATGACCCGCGCCCCGGGGAAGAGCCCCATCCAGCGTTTCAGCTCCTTTTCCCGGAAGGCGATGTCCTTCATACCCCAGGCCAGAAGGACGTCCTTATCCAGCAATACGTCCCGCTTGCTCCAAAGACCCTCCAGCCAGGGGGAGGAAGCGACGATCTGCTTGGGTAAGGTCCAGCAGCCCTCTCTCTGCGCGGGTTCTCCCAGGGGGCTCAGATAATGACGGTGTATCTCGGGCGACAGTTTTTTCCTGTCGCCGAAGATCATCTTGAGCATCACGCGTGCGAAGAAGTTGTACCTCCTGATCAGCCATCTGCCCAGCGGGCCGCCCATGAAGGTGCTGAAGGCTATGTAGTACCAGTCCCTGTTCACCGGCCACATCCAGGTGTTGGTGATCACCAGCCCGCTCACTTTTTCGGGATGAGCGATGGCGTACGACAGACCTATCGGCCCTCCCCAATCGCCGACGACCAGCGTGATGCCTTGCAGCCGCAGCGACTAGAGAAATCCTTCCAGGTTATGGGCATGGTCCTCGGGCAGATAAGACCACCCTGCGGGTTTGTCCGACAGACCGAAGCCGATATGGTCGGGAGCGATGCACCTGTGATCATGCGACAGGCTCGAGATGGCTTTCCTGAACTGGAAAGACCACGAGGGATTACCATGTACGAAGACGATGGGTTTTCCGCTTCCCTCGTCCACATAGTGCATCTCTCCAGCCGAGGTCTTGAAGTAATGCGCCTGGAAGGGATATTCGCCCTTATTCAGCCAGCCAGGCGAGGGAAGACCGGCCATTTTCAACCTCCTTGATCGAGGGTTTCAGCGGTACCGACACCGCGTTCAGGATTATGTTTCCCAAAAATAACGCTTAGGGTCAGCTTTATTCATCGAGGTGGAGTGCGATGCATAGATGCTCCCGGGAGCCTGCTCTGATTTTAGGGGACATACGGTGCCTGGAGGTGGTTATAATAGGGCTGCGCGAGAATCATCGCGCCGCTAGAGGAGTGGACGTATGGCGGAAAGCAAGACCTTCAGGGCGGTAGACTGGAGGGATGGCAGGGTCGTCCTGCTGGACCAGACACTGCTGCCAGGACAGGAGACCTATCTCGAGCTCGGCGATTGGCGCGAGGTGGCCGAGGCCATCCGTACGATGCGCGTGCGGGGAGCCCCGGCCATCGGCATCGCGGCCGCCTACGGCGTCGTGCTGGCGGCGCGGTCCGGGGATGCCGTGGGAGAGGTGGCTCGGGCCTGCGAGGAACTCGAGGGCGCCCGGCCTACGGCCGTGAACCTCTCCTGGGCGGTCAGGCGTATGCGCGATATCGCCGACAAGACATCCCCGGCCGATCTGGCTTCCTCCCTGCTTGCCGAGGCGGAACGCGTCGCGGCGCAGCAGGACGCCGCCGACCACGCCATTGGCGCATTGGGAGCGGACCTTCTCGCCCCGGGATGCCGTATCCTCACCCACTGCAACGCAGGCGGCCTCGCCACCTACTCCTATGGCACCGCCCTGGGGGTGATAAAGGAAGCCCACCGCAGGGGGAAGGTGGCTTTCGTG
Source organism: Actinomycetota bacterium (assembly GCA_016931915.1). Taxonomy (GTDB): domain Bacteria; phylum Actinomycetota; class Geothermincolia; order Geothermincolales; family RBG-13-55-18; genus SURF-21. Next base: position 33,672 of record JAFGDU010000134.1, on the reverse strand, counting down.
TGGGTGGACGAGACGCGGCCGCTGCTGCAAGGAGCGCGCCTGACAGCCTGGGAGCTGCAGCGTGATGGGGTGCCCATGGCGGTGATCTGCGACAACATGGCGGGACATCTCATGTCCAGGGGCGAGGTGGACGTGGTCATCACCGGCGCCGACCGCATCGCGGCGAACGGGGACAGCGCCAACAAGATCGGGACCTATACCCTTGCCGTCCTGGCTACCTACCACCACTTGCCCCTGTATATAGCGGCGCCCTTTTCCACCGTAGACCTCGATATCGCGGAAGGCTCCGCCATCCCCATCGAGGAGAGGGAGGCCGAGGAGGTAACCCTCTGCGGGGAGAAGGCGGTCGTCCCTGCCGGCGCCCCTGCCCGCAATTTCGCCTTCGACGTCACGCCGGCGGAACTGATTTCGGCTATCATTACGGAGAGGGGGGTGGCCATGCCGCCCTTCGGTCCGGCATTGCGGAACCTCGAGGAGGATAGAGGATGAGGGCCATGATCCTGGCGGCGGGACTGGGCACGCGCCTGCGGCCCCTGACCGAGGAGATCTCCAAGCCCATGGTCCCCATCGTCAACCGGCCGGTAATGGAGCACATCGTCGACCTCCTCGCGATGCACGACTTCCGCGATCTATACGTCAACCTTCACTATCATCCCGATGTCATCAGGCGCCATTTCGGGGACGGCGAGCAGTGGGGGCTTTCCATCACCTATTCCTTCGAGGAGGAGCTTCTGGGCACTGCGGGCGGGGTCAAGAAACTGGAGCGGGAACTGGGCGGAGATACCTTCCTGGTTATCAGCGGCGATGCCCTGACGGACCTGGATCTCAGCGCGCTCCTCGCCTTTCACAAGAAACACGGATGCATCGCCACGCTGGTCATCACGCCGGTAAGCGATCCCTCCAAGTACGGCGTGGTCATCACCGACGAGGAAGGGCGCATCACCGGTTTTCAGGAGAAGCCGAGCCGTGAGGTGGCGAAGAGCTACGTAGCCAACAGCGGCATCTACGTTTTCGAGTCCGAGGTCCTCGACATGATACCGTCGGGGTTCTACGATTTCGGTTCCCAGCTCTTTCCGCGCTTCCTCGAAGAGGGGATAGAGTTCTACGGCTACCAGCACGGCGACTACTGGAACGACGTCGGCAGCCTCGAGGAATACAAGGCCGGTAACTTCGATGCCCTCACGGGCAAGGTGAAGGTGAAGATCCCCGGAGTGCGCATAGGCGAGGACGTGTGGATAGGGGACGAGACCGTGATCGCGGAAGAAGTGATCATGGTCGGCCCCATCTGCATCGGCTCCCACTGCGAGGTGAAGCAGGGAGCGAGGCTGTTCGGGCCTCTGGTAATAGGAGATCGCACCATCATAGACGAGGGGGCCATCCTCTACCGCGGCATCAAGTGGGGTGATGGTTACGTAGGGAAGGACGCCCACCTCATGGACACCATCGTGGGCTGGGAGACGGAGATAGGCCGCGGCGCCGCCCTGCTTGCGGATACCGTAGTCGGCCACCGCACGGTCATCGGCGAGGGAAGCATAATCCACCCCAGTGTGAGCATCATGCCCGGCTCGATAATCGAGAAGAACCACCACTTCAAGGGCGAGGAGAACGAGGGCAAGCAAACCTGATCCTTCCCCGGCTGTTTACACTCCATCAGATTCAACTTGTCAACGGCGCCAGGCTATTTACTAATATAATTAACTTATATATAATATATAACATGATAAACTATGGTACGGCGATGGAGCTCCTCTTCCCCACCCGCTGTGCAGGATGCGGGGAATACGCGGGCAGGCCCCTGTGCCCTGCCTGCAACGCCTCCATGCCCCTGATCGGTGGCCCCGCCTGCATCCGCTGCGGTACCCCATATCCCCATGAAGTCGAGGAATGCCAGGTATGCAGGGACAGGATAAAGCACCTCGATGCCACGGTTGCCCTGGCCGTCTACGAGGAACCGCTGCGCTCGGTCATCCACAAGCTCAAGTACGATAACGGGTGGAGGCTTGCGCCGCTCCTGGGAGCCATGGTCGCCGTAAGGCTGGCGCCGCGGCTGGCGGGAAAACAGCCGCTGGTGACCTTCGTTCCCATGCACCGACGCAAGCGCAGGACGCGGGGTTACGACCATGCGGAGAAACTGGCTCGCGGAGTCGGGCAAGCGCTTGGGCTGGCGGTCGTTACCCTGCTGGAGCGGACGAGATATACGCAGGCACAGAGCGCTCTCTGCCACGACGGCAGGCGGTCGAATGTCGAGGGGGCTTTCAGGGCGGTGAACGGAGAGGCCCAAGGTCGGGAGGTAGTGCTCGTGGACGACGTGTTTACCACCGGATACACGCTATGCGCGTGCGCACGGGCACTGAAGGCAGCGGGCGCCGTAAAGGTTACCGCATGTGTGCTGGCTCGCGACATGCTTGGTGCTGCATAAACCTGCTGCAGTGCGAGGACTGCCACCCCCGGCGTTATATTCCCCGGTCCGGCCGCATGATCCCTCAGAGGTTTAAATGACTTCGCCGTTTTTACAGGTAAATCACGGGCCGGACGATGTCGATAACGAGAATAGATTGAAGGAGGATGCGAACGATGCAAAACTCGGGGCGCGAAAGGCAAATAGAGCAGCAGTCAACCGCCGAGAACCCTTACGGGGTTTTCTTCACTCCCGTCGGCGCGGCTGAGATAAACGGACTGATACTCCGCGAACTACAGGAAGCCCCCGAAGTCCGCAGGGGAGTTGTCCGCATCCTCAAGTGGGCCATCGACGAGAACATGTATCTCGTGTGCGAGGAAAGCGTAGCGGAAAGCATGATCAACCACTGCCCGGCTTTCCGGCTCAGCTGATGCCTCTGCTTCGATCCCCCGCTCTACTACAAGATCTTGCCCAAAGCTGGAATCAGGTGAATCAGGTAATGGTGGATGGGTCCAGGCCCTGGCATTTCATCGCTGACCGGTATGGAGCAGAGAGACGTCTTAGAATAGATGCGCAAGACATTATCCCTTAGGTTGGCCCGAGGTAATGGGGAATTGGGTCTGGTCCCTGCATTTCGCTCCAAACCTCTGCCGGGGAGGAAGAAGCGTGAACAACGCGATAAGCAAGACCTGACCCAACCTGCGGGGAAAAGATCGCGGCGTTTGTGGCAGGTAGTGGTGAACGGGGAACAGATCGGACGTCGGGTTGTATAATGGAGGAGGAAGGCTTCGGCCCGGGTCTGTGGTTGAAAGTCGATGCCAGCCGCAGGCGAAACGACCCACGTAAGCCAACTCTTGGTTGGTGAGCATGGTGCGGCTTAGGGGTAAGACCTGCCCGGCATATAAGCTGGAGAAGCGCATTAGTGGTGGGCGAGGAAACGGCCCTTCGGGGACCTCACCCGCTGCGAGACGCTCAGCAGGCGAGTGTGGGGTCAAAGACCAGGTCAGCCGGGCTTCGAAGCCTTCTATTTTACATCGGATCTGTTGGCATCCGAGCGGGCGTATGTTAGGCTTATGCGAGTTAAAACGTGGAGCGCCGGGACAAGCCCCGGGGCCTTTAACAGCTTGCTATACCGGTCCTTAAAACGGCCCATACCGCCTCAGTACCTGGTATGGGTTTTTTAGCGGAAAAGGAGGGAACTGAGTCGATGCATATGATCGTCAAAGGCAAGAACCTCGAGGTGACTAACGCGCTGCGCGAGTACGCGATCGAGAAAGTGGGCAAGGTGGAAAGATACCTCGACCGCATCACCAAGACGGAGATCGAGATGAGCGTAGAGAGGAACCCCAAGATTCCCGACAACCAGGTCGTCGAGGTAACGATCTTCTCGAGCGGCCCCATCATCCGCGCCAAGGAATCGGCTGTGGACATGTACCAGGCCATCGACCTGGTCACAAGCAAACTGGAACGCCAGGCGCGCAAGGTGAAGACCAAGCTCATCGACCGTTCCCATCACGCCAAGAATCCCTTCAAGGGATCCCTCGTGCCCGTGGAGGAGGAAGAGGAGAACGAGCCGGTCATCGTCAAGACCAAGAGCTTCCCCCTCAAGCCCATGACCCCCGAGGAGGCCTGCCTCCAGATGGACCTGGTAAACCACGACTTTTTCGTTTTCATCAACGCTGAGACGGAGGAGACCAACGTGGTTTATAGAAGAAAAGATGGGAACTACGGTTTGATAGAACCGGGAGGATGATATGCGCAAGTTCCTGGATATGGCGCGCCAGGTCCTGGATTACGTCATCAGGCGGGGAGCTTCCATGCGCCTCTGATGGGGGCGGTGTTGAGGAAGGACGATTATGGATAAAAGGGTCATGGCCCTGGCTTCCGTGGGGCTCATGGGATCGATAGGAGTCATACTCTTTCTCACGCTGGCCGGCGATCAACCGGTATTCTGGTTCTCCGTCGTCCTGCTGGGGATCCTGGTGGTGATCTGCGAGACACTGGGAGAGGACATGACATCCGGGGGCAGGTCGACTTACGGCATCATCGCCCTCTTCGCGGCGATCGCGGCCCTGAACACTCCCTCGGCGATGATCGTAGCTCTCCTCGGTGCTTTCCACCTGCGTTCGTTGCAGCGCAAGCCCGACCCCTGGGAACTCGCTTTCAGCGGTGCCCTCTACGCCATATGCACCTGGGCGGCGGCAGCGGTATATCATGCCCTGGGCGGCGCGTCACGCGCCTTCACGGTGGATAATTCACTACGCTCCCTGCTGCCCCTCGTCGTGGCGGCCGCCGTTTTCTGGGCGCTCAACACCCTGTTCATGGCGGCGGTGTTGCGCTGGCGGAAGGGGGTGGAGCCCGCTGGGTTCCTGAAAGCGGATGCCCTCAAGCTGCTGCCCAACCAGATCATCTATGCGCTGGTGGGGTTGGCGATGGGCGTCATCTACGCCCAGAACGCCTTCCACGAGGTCCTGGATGCGCAGGGAAACATGGTCCTGGATGCACTGGGAGATCCGGTCATCCTGGGTTCGGTAGCCGAATCGCTGCGAGGGTTCTTCGCGGTGCTCTCGCTCACCGCCGTTCTCGGCGTAGCATGGTATTTCAGCGGCAAGAACATCGAACTGCTGGAGGCATACGACCGCAGCATGGAGGTCCTGGTCACTCACCTGGAGAAGCGAGAGCCCTACCTCGACGGACACGCCGTGCGTGTGGCGGGATACGCTGCTCTCATCGCCAGGCAGATGCGTTTCCCCCTTTACGAGGTGAACCGGCTGCGCCATGCCGCCCTCCTGCATGACCTGGGGCGGCCCGCGGTGCCGCTTGATATCCTCATGCAGACCTCCGCGCTCAGCGAGGAGGAGTTCGAGAAGATAAAGGTACATCCCCTGGAGGGGGGCGCTCGCCTCGAGGAAGTTGAATACCTGGCAGATATGGCCGAGGCGGTACGCCATCACCACGAGTATTATGACGGCGGCGGATACATCGACCATCTCTCCGGCGATACCATACCCTTGACCGCCCGCATCATCGCCGTAGCCGATGCCTATGACTCCATGATGAACCGGCGACCCTGGAGAGAAGCCAAGGGCTCGCAAAGGGCCCTGGCAGAGCTGCGCGAGAACAGCGGCAGGCAATTCGACCCGGAGGTGGTGGAGAACTTCATCGCGGCCCTGGAGGATGCGGAGAGGCGGGAGGGCGAAGCAGCGGCCGTACCGCCGGAGATGCCGGGGGAGCAGACCCTGGAGGCCGAGGGGAAAGAGGAGCACGCCGCAAGGCGCAGGAAGAGGCGGCGGGAGGAGCTGCTGCGGGAGAGGCGGGAGGCGAGAGAGCGCCTGGAGAGAGATGCCATGCGAAGCCTCGAGGGGACGGAAAGCGGTGAGATGGAAAGAGGCGGTGAGGTTCCAGGCGAAGCGGGAGAAGCGCAAGCCGGAGGCCCGGAGCCAGGGGGTGAAGCGCAGTGAACAACAAGCGTTTCAAGGCATTGCGCTACCTTTCCATCGCCCTCTTCGTGGCGGTACTCGGGGTGTGCATCCCCTTCGTCAAATGGGGAGACCTGGACCCCGCTCGCACCTTCGGGCTGGTTGCCATACTGGCCGTATTCGAGACCTGGAGAGTGCAGTTCCCCTGGGGCAGACCCCTGCGACTGGGGATGGCCGCTGTCCTGTGTATCATCGCCATACGACCCCTGCCGGAAGTGGTGTTCATATTCCTGCTGGGAAGCCTGCTGGGCAGGGCGTTCTCGCGCGTCCAGCGCTCCGGCGAGGGGGATTTTCTCCATATCGTGCAGCGCACTTATATCGTGGCGCTCTCCGGTGTCGTATATCAGGTCATCACCAATCTGAGCTGGGATTTCGCCTGGAACGCCTATCCTCCCAACTACGTGCTCGCCCCAACTGCCGAAGGAGTATACTTTACCTACTTCAACCCCGCGGTGCTCCACCGTGCCCTGGTCTTCCCCATAGCCTTCCTGGCCATGGCCCTGGTCTTCTACATAGGGGAGATGTTGACCTCTTCGGCGGAGACGGCCATGTCGCTGGGCGGCAACTGGCGCATAATCCTTCCGCAACACGTACGGCAGACCTTCCCCATATACCTGGCAATAACCGGAGCGGGCGCCCTCATGGCCCTGTACTTTCCACGCATACCCTGGTTCAACTTCCTCATCTTCTTCATACCGCTGCTGCTCGTGCGCCTGGAATCCAACCGGGACAAGGAACTCGACGAGAGGTATTTCCAGACCATGAGGGTCATCGGAGATGCCTTCGACCTGTCGCTGAACGTGCCCGGCCATTCAGGCCGCGTCAGCAACCTGGCCGCGGAGGTGGCGCGGGAGATAGGCATATCGGCGGAGGAGACGCGAAATATACGCTATGCCGCCGTGCTGCACGATATCGGACGCATGGATTTCGAAGGCAGCGGGCTGGAATCGGGAAGGGCGGAAAAGGGCGCCGAGGTCCTTGAGGAGGTCCCGCGCCTGCGGTCGATCGCCCAAATTATCCGCTACATCCACCCCGTGTCCGAGGAGGAGGCGGGGACCACGCGCATTCCCACGGGGTCGAAGATAATCGGCGTGGTTTGCGATTACGACCTTATCGCCAACCATCCCACCAAGCCTCTCTCTTCCCGGGAAGCCCTGGAGGAGATGAACCTCGAGCGCGGCAAGCTATACGACTCCATAGTCCTGCGCACCCTCTCGCAAGTGGTCGAGGAACAGGCGAGGGCGCGGCGTCGGCCGGAAAGGGAGATCAGCCAGCGGGCGAGGGTGCTCGAGGAAGAGGAGATGAAGGAAAGCCTGGAGGAGATCTTCCGGGAAGAGGAATAACCTGGGGTCAGCCCTCCATTTTCAACGTCGGGGGTCAGGCCTCAACGTCTCATGGTTTACCCACGGGTACGTGAATGGGTGGATCGCTGCAAGAGCATGTTCTGTGTGCACGCCCGTTGGCGTTCTTTGCCCCAGCGTAATCCCGATTTAGCGCTTAGCTCTTATGTTATGCTGAGCCAGGAGGGCGAGTTTTGCTATCATCGTATCTGGCACATGGTATTTGCGGCCCCACCGCTGGCGGGAACGGCGGGAAGAGGTTGAAACAGTCCGTGGCCTCGCGGCATCCAAGTTGCGGAAGGCATGGTCCGCCCGGAGAGGATACGACGTGCGGCGGCAGGAAGGAAGGCATGGAGAAGGAGTGAACGGTGAAAAACCCTCTGGGTAAGGTCCTGCGCATGGGCGAACGCAAACGGCTCGAGCAGCTTGCGGAAATGGCCCGGGAAGTGAATGGGCTTGAGCCCGAGATGCAGGGCGCGAGCGATGACGAATTGCGCGCCGCGACCGCGCGCTTCAAGGAGCGCCTTGAGAGGGGCGAAACCCTGGAAGAAATCCTCCCCGAGGCGTTCGCCACGGTGAGGGAGACCGCGGTGCGCACGTTGGGACAGCGCCATTTCGACGTGCAGATCATGGGAGGAATAGTCCTCCACCAGGGAAAGATCGCCGAGATGAAGACCGGCGAGGGCAAGACCCTGGTATCCACCCTGGCGGCTTACCTTAATGCCCTTGAGGGCAAGGGCGTACACATCGTGACCGTAAACGACTACCTGGCCCGCCGCGACAGCGAGTGGATGGGGGTCATATACAAGTTCCTGGGGCTGTCGGTAGGGCTGATCCAGGCCCAGATGCCCAAGGAGCAGAAGGTGCAGGCGTATTCGGCCGACATAACCTACGGCACCAATAACGAGTTCGGTTTCGATTACCTCAGGGACAACCTGGAGGTCGATTACGGGCGCATGGTGCAGCGGAGGCACAATTACGCCATCGTGGACGAGGTGGACTCCATCCTCATAGACGAAGCCCGTACACCCCTGATCATCTCGGGAGCTGCCGAGGAATCGGCACGGCTCTACCGCCAGTTCGCCGGCATAGCCCCCCGCCTCGAGCTGGGAGAGGATTACGAGATCGAGGAAAAAACGCGCACCGTCTCCATCACCGAGGAGGGCATACACAAGGTGGAGACCATACTCGGGCTGGAGAACCTCTACGATCACCTCAACACGCCCCTGGTGCATCACATGCAGAACGCCCTCAAGGCCAAGGAGCATTACCGCCGCGATACGGATTACGTGGTCACCGAAGGACAGGTGGTTATCGTGGACGAGTTCACGGGCCGGCTCATGCCCGGACGCAGGTGGAGCGACGGTCTGCACCAGGCGGTGGAAGCCAAGGAGGGATTGAAGGTGCGCCAGGAGAACCAGACCCTGGCGACAATCACCCTGCAGAACTACTTCCGCATGTACGACAAGCTTGCGGGCATGACGGGTACCGCGGCCACCGAGGCCGGAGAGTTCGAGGAGATATACGGGCTCGAGGTGATGGAGATACCCACCAACCTGCCCATGATCAGGGACGATATGAACGACCTCATCTACAAGGCGGAGGAGGCCAAGTTCAAGGCGGTGGTCGAGGATATCATCGACTGTTACGAGCGGGGCCAGCCGGTCCTGGTGGGTACCGTCTCCATCGAGAAATCGGAGCGCCTCTCGGGCATGCTCAATAAGAGGGGCATACCCCACCAGGTACTCAACGCCAAGCACCATGCCAGGGAGGCGGAGATAGTCGCCCAGGCCGGGCGCCCGAAAGCGTTGACCATCGCCACCAACATGGCCGGACGCGGTACGGACATCATGCTGGGCGGCAATCCGGAGATGCTCGCCAGGCAGAAACTTGCCGGCAAGGAGGAATACAGCGAGGAGGAATACGAAGAGGTCCTGGAGGAGACGCGCCGTGAGTGCGAGGAGGAGAAGAAAAAGGTCATCGAGGCGGGAGGCCTTTACGTCCTGGGCACCGAACGCCACGAGGCCCGTCGCATCGACAACCAGCTGCGCGGCCGCTCCGGCCGCCAGGGCGACCCCGGATTGTCCCGCTTCTACCTCTCCCTGGAGGACGACCTCATGCGTATCTTCGCATCCAACGCAGTTGCCTCGTTGATGGACAGGCTGCCCCTCCCCGAGGACCAGCCCATCGAGAACAAGATGGTCACCAGGGCTATCGAGACGGCCCAGAAAAACGTGGAGGCGAACAACTTCGAGGTGCGTAAGAACCTCCTGAAATACGACGATGTCATGAACACCCAGAGAGAGGTGATCTACGCCGAGCGCAACCGCCTGTTGGAGGGAGAGGACCTGCACGCGCGCGTGGATGAGATGATCCCCGAGGCCATCGATGCCGCCATGGAAAAGCATATCGACCCCCAGGAGGACCCCACGGATTGGGACCTGGCCGGGCTTTTCCGCTCCCTGCGTGCTCTCTACCCGGTGAGCTTCGATCCGGAGAGCATAGATATGGACGCCGTTACATATCAGGGATTGCGGGATGCCCTGGTCGAGGACGCGTTCGACGCCTACGCGGCGAGGGAGGCGGAATTCGCCGAGTCGGGCAGGGACATCCGGGAGATGGAGCGCCTGGTCATGCTGCGGGTCATCGACAACCGCTGGCGGGACCACCTTTACGACATGGACTACCTGCGCGACAGCGTGGGGCTGCGCTCGTTCGCCGGCCGGGACCCGCTGGTGGAATACCAGAACGAGGCCTTCGGCACCTTCCAGGAACTTGTCGCCAGCATCCAGGAGGAGTTCCTGCGCTATATGTTCCACGTCAAGCTGGTGAAGGCCGAGGAGAGGCCCATACGTGTTGTAGAGGGGAGCGGGGGTAAGGAGAAGAAAAAAAGGACGGCAACCGTGCGTTCGGAAAAGGTGGGCAGGAACGCCCCCTGCCCCTGCGGCAGCGGGAAGAAATATAAGTTCTGTTGTGGGGCATAAGGAGAAGAGAATTGTTAAGCGACTATCGAGGCGAGCTGGAGGAAACCGCGGGCAGGTTGAGCAAGATAAAGGAGTATCTTTGACATAGAGGGCAAGAGGGTACAGGCGGCCGAGCTCGAGAAGCAGGCCGCCAGGCCCGATCTCTGGGACGACCAGGACAAGGCCCGCCGCATCCTCGCCGAGTTGTCTGCCTTGAAGGACACCGTGGATACCTGGGAGAGGCTGTCGGCGGAGCACCGGGAGCTCGAGGAACTGGTGCAGCTGGCGCAGGAAGAGGACGACCTCAGCCTGTCGGGAGATATCGGGCGTGGAGTGGGGAAGCTGCAGCGCGATGTGGACCGCTTGGAGGAGGAGAGCCTCCTCCCCGGGGAGTTCGACGCCAGCGACGCCATCGTAAGCATCCACCCCGGCGCCGGGGGGCTGGAATCCCAGGACTGGGCCGAGATGCTCCTGCGCATGTACCTGCGCTGGGCTGAGGCCCGCGGCTTCAAGGTGGACCTCAACGACCTGCAGCCCGGTGAGGGCGGCGGGATAAAGAGCGCGACTTTCACGGTACACGGCCGCTTTGCGTACGGGCTCTTCCTCTCCGAGAAAGGCGTCCACCGCCTGGTGCGGATCTCCCCGTATGACGCCTCGAGCCGACGCCATACATCCTTTGCCTCCCTGGACGTCATCCCCATGCTGGAGGCCGAGGGCGAGATAGAGATAGACCCCAAGGATCTGCGCGTAGAGACCTACCGTTCCAGCGGGGCGGGAGGTCAGCACGTCAACGTCACAGACTCCGCCGTGCGCATCACCCATACCCCCACCGGCACCGTGGTCTCCTGCCAGAACGAGCGCTCGCAGATATCGAACCGGGCGACGGCCATGCGCATACTGGAGGCGCGCCTTGCCGAGCTGGCCCGCCGCGAGCGCGAGAAGGAGATAGAAAAGCTGCGCGGGGAGAAGATGGACATCGGTTTCGGGAGCCAGATACGTTCGTACGTGCTCCATCCTTATCGCATGGCAAAGGACCACCGCACCGACCTGGAGATCGGCAACGTGGACGCCGTGCTCGACGGCGACCTCGACGAACTCATCGATGCGTACCTGAGATGGAAAACGGCACAATAGTCTGAAGTCTGAAGTCTGAAGTCCGAAGACGCTGGGACCACTGATTTGCGGCATTACTGAACTTGTCCAGGCCTGGCACGCATACGGCTCAGGTATAATGCCGTTTGGAGAAAGCCCGAAGAACGAAAGGTGAACGTTTGGCCGGAGAACAGACTTACGACATAAAGGTGGACCTGCACGTGCACAGCATCTCCAGCGGGCACGCCTATTCCACCATAGAGGAGTGCGCGCGCGGGGCCTCCGCGAACGGGCTGGAGGCCTTCGCCGTCACCGATCACGGCCCGGCGATCCCCGGCTCTGGAAACATCTACCATTTCTGGAACCTGAAGGTGCTGCCCCGGCGCTGGCACGGCGTATGGGTGCTGCGGTCCGCGGAGGTAAACATCCTGGACACGAATGGCCGCCTCGACCTGCCGGACAAAGTCCTGGAGAGCCTGGATATCGTCCATGCCGGGCTGCATCCCTACACCGGCTACGAGGGAGAGAGCGTCGAGGAGAATACCGCCGCTCTCATAGCGGCTCTTGCCCATCCACTGGTGGATATCATCGTTCACCCCGACAACCCTTCCTACCCCGTGGACATGGATAGAGTCGTGAAGGCCGCGCTGCGGGAGGGCAAGGCGCTGGAGGTCAACAACAGCTCCTTCGTCTATACCCGCGGCGGCAGCGAGGATAACTGCCGGGAGATGGCCCGGCTGTTGCATGACCGGAAGGGGCTCATCGCGGTGGGAAGCGACGCCCATGTGGCCACGTTTGCAGGAGAATTCTCTCGCGCGGTCGAAATATTACGCGAAACTGACGTGGCTCCTCAGAGCGTGATAAACTACTCCGTCGAGAGATTGGAGGCTTTTCTTGCATCCAGGGGTAAGACACTGCACCTGGAGTGAGACGCCCGGCGATTGCACTAGGGAAGGAAGAGGTATATGGCCGTCCCTGTACGAGGATTGAAAGGCATGGACTTGGAAGAGGCGGAAGAGAGAGAGTTAAGGGATAAGCTGGAAGAGATTGCCAGGGAAGTGCGCTGGGATATCGTGCGCATGATCGGGCTTGCCCAGAGCGGTCACCCCGGCGGCTCGCTGTCCTGCGCTGACATCTTGGTCTGCCTCTACTTCAAGGTAATGAACCACGATCCCGCGCAGCCGGGCTGGCGCTACCGCGACCGCTTTGTCCTCTCCAAGGGACATGCCGCCCCCGCGCTGTACGCCGTCCTGGCCAGGTGCGGGTACTTCGACCGCGAGGAACTCTGGCACCTGCGCAGCCTGGGCTCGATGCTGCAGGGCCACCCCGACCGCCTCAAGACCCCGGGGGTCGAGATATCCACCGGTTCCCTGGGCCAGGGGCTGGCGGCGGCTTGCGGGATGGCTCTGGGCCTGCGCATGGATGAGAGCACGTCTCGCGTATATGCCCTGGTGGGCGACGGCGAAAGCCAGGAGGGCGGGATCTGGGAAGCCGCCATGCTCGCGGGCCATCACTGCCTGGACAACCTGACGGCCATCCTCGACAACAACGGGCTGCAGATAGACGGCAGCTGCTGCGATGTGGTCGGCCTGGGCGACATGGGCGCGAAGTGGCGTTCCTTCGGGTGGGAGGTGGAGGAGGTAGACGGCCATGACGTCATCGCGGTCTGCCGGGCCCTGGAGCGCGCCGCCGATGTCTCCGGGCGCCCGAGCATGATCATCGCCCATACCGTCAAGGGCAAGGGGGTGTCCTTCATGGAGAACAACGTGGATTTCCACGGCAAGGCGCCTACGCCCGAGGAGATGGAGAGGGCGCTGAAGGAGATCGAGCAGCCTTGACGGTATCCCAGGAGACCAGGAACACGCGTGACGGCTATGCCGCAGCCCTGCTGGAGCTGGGCGAAAAGGACCCCAGGGTGGTGGTCCTAGACGCCGACCTGGCCAAGTCCACCCAGACGGAGAAGTTCAAGCTGCGCTTCCCGGACCGCTTCGTGGACTGCGGGGTGGCGGAGCAGAACCTCATGGCCACCGCGGCGGGACTGGCGGCGACGGACAAGATCGTCTTCGCATCCACCTTCGCCATATTTGCCACCGGCCGCGCATACGACCAGGTGCGGAACACCATCGCTTATTCCAACCTCAACGTGAAGATATGCGCCAGCCACGGCGGCATCACCGTGGGGGAGGACGGTTCATCCCACCAGGCCCTGGAGGATATCGCCCTCATGCGGGCGATCCCGCGCATGAAGGTCGTGGTCCCGGCGGATTTCTACGAGACGCGCGAGGCCGTAAAGGCGGTGGCCTACATAGAGGGGCCGGCATACGTGCGCATAGGGCGCCCCAAGGTGCCGGTGCTCTTCGACGACTCCTACCGCTTCGAGTTCGGAAAGGCGCTGATCCTGCGGCCCGGCAGCGATGTTACCATGCTGGCCTGCGGTTTCATGGTGCACAAGGCGCTGGAGGCGGCGGAGGAGCTTGCGTCCGGGGGCATAGAGGCGGAGGTCATCGACGTGCATACCATAAAGCCCCTGGACCGCGAGGGCATCCTGGAGTCGGCCTCCCGCACCGGCAGGGTTGTGACCTGCGAGGAACACACGGTCATGGGAGGGTTGGGTGGCGCCGTCGCCGAACTCATGTGTGAGGAGATGCCCTTGCCCGTGCGCATGGTGGGCATACGGGACAGCTTCGGGACCTCGGGAAAGGCGGATGAGCTGGTGGAACATTTCGGACTCGGCTCCCGTCACATCGCCGAGGTGGTTCGCGGCCTCTGCGGGTAGTAGAATGGAGCGGTTGGCTGAGGCAATATCCGATTGGAGATGATGTATCGTGATCCGGATGAGGAGGGTCACCAAGGTATATAAGGGCAACGTGTACGCCCTCGAGGAAGTGACACTGGACATAGAGCGGGGGGAGTTCGCCTTCCTAGTAGGCCCCTCGGGATCGGGCAAGAGCACCTTTATCAAACTTTTGATCAAGGAGGAGGAGCCGACCGGCGGGCAGATATACATCGCCGACACCAACATCAACCAGATGCGCAAGTGGAAGGTACCGTACCTGAGACGCAAGATCGGCTGCGTCTTCCAGGACTTCAAGCTCCTGCCGCACAAAACGGTATACCAGAACGTCGCCTACGCCATGGAGGTCACCGGAAAGTCACATCGCGTGGCGGAGCAGCAGGTGCCGGAGGTGCTCAAGCTGGTGGGCCTGGGCCATAAACTGGACGCCTTTCCCGACGAGCTCTCCGGCGGCGAGCAACAGCGCGTGGCCATCGCGCGGGCGTTCATCAACCGGCCCCCTATCCTCCTTGCGGACGAGCCGACGGGGAACGTCGACCCCTCCCTGGCAGAGGGCGTCGTGCGCCTGCTGGAGAAGATCAACTCCGCTGGTACCACGGTTATCATGGCTACCCACGACAAGCAGATAGTGAACGCCTTCCGCAAGCGGGTGATAGCGCTGGAAAACGGGCGTATCATCCGCGACCAGGACAGGGGCGTGTACGGATATGAATAAGGTCACCTATTTCGCCTCCGAGACCTGGGCATCCCTGCGCAAGAACCTCATCCTGGCCGTGGCCGCCATCGCCGTGGTGGCGGTGTCCCTGGGTATCCTGGCCCTGGTGGTCATGGGCTGGAACATGTTCAGCAACATGATCAAGAACGCGGAGCGCAAGGTGGGCGAGATCGATATCTATCTCTCCGACCTGACCACCGAGGAGGAGCGTGCCGCCATCGAACAATTCCTGGTAGGCATACCAGAGGTGAACCCGGCCACCGTTACCTACAAGGACAAGGATCAAGCCCTCGAGGAGTTCAAGGAGAGGTTCAAGGACCAGCCGGAGCTGTGGGAGTATATAGACGAGAACCCGTTGCCCAACTCATATGAACTCCTGACCAAGGACCCCAAGGACGTAGGGGTCGTGGTCGGTGTTATAAGCAATGACGCCCCTTACGGGGAGCGCATCGAGGACATCAAATCGGCCAGCTCGGCCATTGAGAAGCTGGAGAACATCTTCGACAAGTTCCGACAGATCGGCATCATCGGAGTCCTCGCACTCGCCATTGTCGCCATATTGCTGGTCTCGGTGACCATCCAGGTGGCCATTTTCGCGCGGCGCAGGGAGATCGGCATCATGAAGCTGGTGGGCGCCACCAACTGGTTCATCCGCTGGCCCTTTATCATGGAGGGTATATCCGAGGGCCTGGTGGGCTCGCTGCTGGCTATCCTGGTGGCCCTGGCGGTCAAGGTGTGGATACTGGACAAGCTCATCGAGAACCTGCAGTTCCTGCGCCTGTCGCTTTCTCCATCGCTTATCCCTGTCCTCTTCCCCTGCATGATCGTGGGAGGAATAGTCATAGGGGCACTGGGCAGCGCATACGCCCTCGGGCGATTCCTGGAGGTATAGCCCGCGGAGCGCCGCATGCCCGGGCCGGTTAGAGGTGAGAAATCAGGTGGATGAAGACAGGATGCGCAGAGACCGTATTCTGGTCGCTGTAGCGATAATACTCTCGCTGCTCCTCGTCGGCTCCTGCTTCGCCATACCCTACCTCTTCTCCTCCGACGGCTCGTCGTCCTCGCAAGACGAAGGCAAGACGGACATCCTGGTCGTGGACGAGGAGACGAGCGAGCTGGAGGAGATCCTGAGCGAAAGCGACTCGTACATGGATGCCCAGAACATCGTGGAGGCAAACTACGTGGACGAGGTGGACGATGATGGCCTCCTCTATGCCGGGGCGCGGGGCATACGCAGGATGGCGGACGAGGGGGCGGACGAGGACGTCCTGGTTGACCGGGGCATCACGGCCATGATCGATTCCCTGGACGATCCGCACTCCTCTTTCATGAGCGAGGAGGAACTGAGGTCGCTGGACACACAGCTCTCCGGGCGCCTGACCGGCATCGGGGTGGTCATGCAGATGGAGAAGAACGAGATCAAGATAATCAGGGTACTGGACGGCACCCCCGCCAAAGAGGTGGGCCTGAAGGATGGAGATATCATCAAGGAGGTCGACGGCAGGAATGTCGTTGGCGTGGACATCAACGAAGTCGTCACTCTGATCCGCGGCGAAGAGGGTACCACGGTGGGGCTGGGGATCGTGAGGCCCCCCTCATCCGACATCAAGTACTTCGATATCGTGCGCAGGGAGATAGAGGTACCGGTGCTCGAGACGGAGATGAAAGAAGGCAATGTGGGTTATGTGCGCCTGACCGATTGGACGCAGGACATCGACCAGAAGATATCGGATGCCCTCGCGGAATTGAGAGGGCAAGGCGCCGAATCCCTGGTTATCGACTTGAGGTTGAACCCCGGAGGGTACATGGATCCCGCCATCAACGCCGCGGATATGTTTCTGCGAGACGGGGTGATCGTGTCCTCGCGCGGCCGCGTTGCCGGCGCCACCAAGGAATACATGGCCGATGACGAGATAGGGTGGGATCTGCCTGTGGTCATCCTCATAGACCGGGGTTCGGCAAGCTCGTCGGAGATCTTCGCCGCTGCTTTGCGGGAGAACGACCGTTGCGTCCTCGTCGGCGAGACCTCCTTCGGCAAAGGCTCTATCCAGAAGATATTCAGGCAGGATGACGGCACGGGCGTGCGCCTTACCATAGCCAGGTATTATACACCCAGCGGCGAGAGCATAGACGACGAGGGCCTTGTACCGGATTACCTGGTCAAGAACCCGGTGGTCGGAGAAGAGGACCTGCAGCTGGGAAAGGCCATCGAGCTCGCCGCAACCAGCTTTTAGGCGACGGCTACTTTCAGTACTACCTGGAACTCCTGCAATTTCCCCTCACGCACCGAGCCCCTCTCCTCGACTACCTGGAAGAAGTGCACCTCTTCCCCTTTGGCGATAAGGTCTTCAACCGCCGCGCGCACCGCCTCCGAATAACCCAGGGGAGAACTGCCGACGACCTCGATAAAACGCAGCAATGCGATGCTCCTTTCTGCAGATATCCAGATGAAAATGGTGGAGGCGGGGGGAGTCGAACCCCCGTCCAGAAACCCGGTCAGGTGGGCTCTACGAGCGTATTCGCCATGCAATTTTTCGCCCCCGACTCACTTGGCGAAAAGTATCGCCCGGGGCTATCCCGGAAAGATGTCCCTCAGCCTTAACGGGAGTGGGGCTGCGGTGATCCCGCTTAATGACGCCCCTTCTCCGGTCGCGGGCCTCCCGGAGAGGAACGAGCTGCTTACGCAGCCAGTGCTAACTCGCTGTCAGCGTTTATTTTGTTTTCCCGTTTGCTCACGGGGTTCGGGCCCCCGACTCGCTCCCGCGCTGACCGCCGATCCCTGTCGAAGCCGTTTCGCCCCCAGATTTTCAAAGATCCAGAATCGTCTCGCTAATACTATTTTATCACTCGTCGCTCCGCCTGCCCCCCGTTTTCATCATCCTCTCCATATCGCGGCGCGCCTCCCTTTCCATGATATCGCGGCGGCGGTCGGCCTTGGCCTTGCCGCGTGCCAGGCCCAGCTCGACCTTGATCTTCCCTTTTTCGTTGAGATAAAGGCTCAACGGCACAAGGGTATATCCCTTCTCCGCGACCTTACCCCCCAGGCGCTGTATTTCCTCTTTGTGCATGAGTACTTTCCTGGCGCGCAGGGGTTCGTGGTTGAAGGCGCCGCCGTGGCTGTAGGGGGCGATATGCATGTTCTCGATGAAAAGCTCTCCCCCCTGTAAGCGGGCAAAGCTGTCGCGCAGGTTGGCCCTGCCCTCGCGGATGGATTTTACCTCCGAGCCGAGCAGGGCAAGCCCTGCCTCGTAGCGTTCCTCTATGTGATAATCGTGCCTGGCCTTGCGGTTTTCCGCCAGTGTCTTCACCTTGTTCATGTCCACTCCTCAATTAACGGTCTGCATTATCATACCGCATGCCCCAAGCGCCGATAAAACCCGCGGAGGATGGGCGCCTTTTGTCACTGCATGCGGTATGAAGGCAAGGTCATGACATCGAGCATGGCGAAGCATCAAGCAGTAGACGAAACTGTATAGTATAGTTCTCGGTTGGCCGATTAATAAGTTGTGATAAAGGGATATTCTGGTATCTGCGGAGGTGATAAGGATTAAGGAGCACGGCGGACACGAGATGAGGAATTTCCTCCTCCTGGTTTCCGCCCTGGTAGTAGTGTTGATAATCGCGGTCATAATCTACACGACGCTCGATTCGATCAACCGCATCAACCAGGACGCAGAGAGGGAGAAGGAAAATGTCGAGCAGTCGTTGGCGGATTTCTACGTGGAATCGACGGACGCCTCGATGGGGATGAGCAGGAATCCGGTTATAGTCGAATCCTTGAATCCCAACCTGATGGAGAGCATGGGAGAAGGGAACGTCACCCCCATGCTGAATTTTCTCACAGCCCTCTTGAGGCCTGTATACACGGCTGAATATGTCGCCTATATCTATAAGGGCGATATCATGGCATCGAGCTTGGGTGAGGGTATTGAAGAATCGGAATTGCCGACCGCAATGCCCGAGGAGAGCGAAGAGATTCAATACGAGATCCTGAACGAATTCAACGGCGAAGAGGGGTATTTCTTCTCTGTCTACCTGCCCTTCAGTATGCCCGGTTCACAAGGTGCTTTCATGAATCTACTCATCGACCGCACCGAGCAGATCGAGGCCATAGACGCCGTTTATGAGGAGGAAAAGTCCGACCTCATCACCCGCCAGATCATCATCGGGGTGGTGGCTATAGTCGTAGCCCTGCTGCTGAGCCTGCTGGGGGTGCGCTACCTTGCACGCCGCTACATCACCGGCCCCATAGACGAGCTGGCCGCCGTCTCACACAGCATAATGGAGGGCACCTTCGAAGGCGAGGTGATGGTGGAGGAGGGCAGCGACTACGCGGATATACAGAGGTTGCTGCAGAGCGGCAAGACCATCCTGGACCGCGCTTGCGAGGCGGAGGAGGGGGAACCCGAGGGCTGAACACCTGATCCCGTAGGTAACCCAGGGGGGCGCATGCAGCGCCCCCTTTTGATCGACCGCGTTACTTCCAGGCCGAGCAAACATTGCAGCGAGAATTGTTTTATACCGATTTGGGATAACACCGATGATTGAAGAGACAGAGCCGTTCATGGAAACGGTGGAAAGACGAACACACAAGTGTCTGGAGGTAAGGCGATGTCAATGCGGCGCGGTCACGAGATGCGTAAATACCTGGTATCCCTTTCCGTCCTCGTAATGCTGTTGATTGCCGGAGTCATACTCTACACCACTATTGACTCGGTACAGCGCATCAACAAGGAGATGGAGACGGAGAAGGACAGGGTAGTGCTGTCGCTGGTGGACTACTTCAGCACGTCACTGAAGGAAACATCTGTAGCAGGTTCCGATCCGCAGCTGATGGAGGAACTGTTCAACCCCGAGCTTACCGACAACACGGATATCTCCGGCCAGCTGAAGCTGCTGCAATACGTCACCGAGATACAGCGGGCCCAGTTTGCCGCGGACTACATGACCTACGTGGCCGGGGGGATGGTGCTGTCCTCGAGCGTGGAAGAGGGCCTTGATTTCACGGATTTTCCCACCGAGGCGCCCGACAAAGGCTACGAGATACTCTCGGAACTCGGCGGCCGGGAGGGCACTTTTATCTCGGTGTATGAGCAGTCGGATCTCAGCCCCATTGCAGAGGATGAGTTCGTCAATCTGGTGGTAGACCGTACAGAGGAATTCAACGCCCTTGAGGATTTTTTCGCATCGGAGAAGTCCAATCTTATAAAGCGCCAGATCGTTATCGGGATCGTCGCGGTGGCCATTGCGTTGCTCCTGACGACGCTGGGAGTCTACTTGCTTACCCGTCGTTATATCACGGGACCCATCGAAGAGCTTTCCGACGCCTCGCATCGCATCATGGAGGGTACTTTCCAGGGAGATGTAGAGGTCGTGGAGGACAGCGACTACGCCGACATACAGCGATTGCTGCAGAGCGGCAAGGTGCTCATGGATAAGATGGGGGAGGAGTAAGGCCTTTACCGCAGGTTCTCGGGCATTGCAGCGGGCTATATCCCGTCCCGAGGTCTCCGGGTAACGGTCTCGCTCCGCGCGCAATACGCGGGACAGGACAGGGGAAACCGCAACTGAACTGCACGCTCGTTGCGGCCGACCTGGTAGTTCCCGGGCAGGTGGCAGCGCAGACGCGGGGTTACCCGGGAACCAGGTCGTCAGGGCTGGTTATATTTGTGGGCTATGCCCTGTAAGTTCCTAGTCTTCTCTGGTTGTATACACCCGGCTCGCTTTATTCTGCTGTCTTCAAGAGCTGCGTTGATTTTCAGAGCGGGATGAACTGGCCTTAAGTGGTATCCTATACGCCATAGGTACAGGTGGTTTCAAAGCCGTGGAGAACCGCTATGCTCGAAGAGATATCGCGGAGCCTCTATCGTATCAGGGGTTCGTTCGGCTCCAACATATACGCCGTCACGACTGACGGTCTGGCCCTGGTAGATTGCGGCTTTCCCATGGACCTGCCGACAGTCTGCCTGGGTCTGCGGGGTCTGGGCGCGACGCCGCGCGATATCGACCTCGTCATCGCCACCCATTACCACGGTGACCACACGGGCACGGCAGCGGGATTGAGGCGCCGTCACGGCATACAGGTGGCCATGCATAAGGACGATGCTCCGTACGCTTCAGGAGACACCCACCAGGAGACGACGGAGGTAGCCTTCCTCACCCTGCTGTTCTATACCGCCCTCTGGCCCTTTTTCCGCTACCGCCATTTCCAACCCGATCGGTACCTGGAGGAGGGCGAGGAGATCGATCTACTGGGGGGCTTGCGGGTGCTGCATACCCCGGGACATTCCAGGGGCAGCATCTGCCTGTACGGGGAGCAGAGGGGCATCCTTTTCAGTGGCGACCTCGTGCGCAACGAGTCGGGGATCCTGGAGGGCCCTCCGCCCCATTACACGCCAGACCAGCCCTCTGCATGCCGCTCCCTGCTCAGGGTCTCGCAGCTCGACTTCGACATCCTGCTTCCCGGGCATGGCAAGGTGATCCTCTCGGGCGCCGGAGGACGTTTTCGCAATCTCTTGGAGGAAGGGAAGATCTGGCCCCTGGGACCGACGCAGGCCCTCAGCTGAGAAGCTGGCGGGTGCTTTCGCTCTCACCCGCGAGATGGCTGGCCTTTGACTCCTTCTCCCTGCGCAGGCGCCCCCGCAGTCTCTCCAGGCGCCCGGCGTGTTGCTTCTCGAAAGACCCCTCGCTCAAGCGGTCGTCGATGAAGCCGGCGGTGCGCATGGCAAGGGACATGATGGTCAGCTGCGGGTTTACTCCCAGTGACGTGGGCAGCACGCTCGCGTCGCTGATAAAGAGGTTCTCCACCTCCCAGGTCTCCCCGGAGCTCCTGACCACGGAGGAATACTCGTCCGCGCCCATGGCGCACGTCCCCATGGGGTGGTAGGCGGTCAACCCGTACACGCCGGCCCGGTTCAGCCTCGTGCGTGCCAGCCTCGCGAAGTCGCGCGGCCCCGTCAGTTCCTTGAAACCGGCGATGGGGGTGTAGACCCGCTTCGCGCCGGCGGCGAACCAGATCTCCGCCATGAGCAGGATGGACCTCTTGAGCCGCTCGAGGTCTCCGCGTCCCAGGTTGTAGAAGGTGAGGGGTTGGCGCGCCGACGGTCCCGCCACCACCTTTCCGGAGGAGTCGTGCTCGCTGATCATGGAGCCGAAACTGCCGATGTAGGGATAACTCCACATGGTCTCGGCGTGGTGCCTGCCCCCCCAGGGGAGGGTTATAGCCATGACCGCGGGCGGCACCGTGACGCCCTCCAGCATGATGCCGTCGGGGGCGAACTCGTCCACGTA
Organism: Actinomycetota bacterium; assembly: GCA_016931915.1. GTDB lineage: Bacteria > Actinomycetota > Geothermincolia > Geothermincolales > RBG-13-55-18 > SURF-21. Next base: position 11,601 of record JAFGDU010000134.1, on the reverse strand, counting down.
GGCGCTCTGGGGGATACCCTTGGGGTTGCCCAGGGGTTCGTCCATGAGGGCCATGGCCGCCCCGCAGGGATGGATGGACAGGTTCTTGCCCACCCTTCCCGAGGAAAGGCAGAGGCGGTTGTGCATGAGCAGGGAGGGCGTCTGTATGGCCCCTCCGGCCAGCACGACCACCGGGGCCTCCACCTCTATACGGTAAGTCTTCCTGCCCGTGCGTGGATCGATGAAGCGGCCGCGTACGCCTACCGCACGGCCGTTTCTCACCACGATGCGTTCCGCGCGGCAGCGGGTGTAGAGATCCGCCCCCGCCCGCAAGGCGTCGGGTATGTAGGATACGTTGACGCTCTGCTTGGCGCCGGAGGGGCAGCCGTACGCGCAAACCCCGAAGCCCTCGCAGTCCTTGGCGTTGCGGGGCAGAAAGCCGCCCGAGTACCCAAGCCGCTCCGCGCTCTCCAGGAAGAGGACGTTGTTCAGCCCCGCCACCTCGGGGTCCGCCCGTTTCACGAACAGGTACTCCTCAACGGCGCTGTAGAGCAGGCCCAGCTCCTCCTCGCTAATATCCCTCAGGCCGCACTCCAGGTGCCAGCGCTTCAGCACGTGGTGGGGTATGCGCAGGCAGGTCCCGGAGTTGATGGTGGTGGTCCCCCCCACCGTCTTACCCTGGGGGATGATCATGGCTGGCATGCCCAGTGCGACTGACTGGCTGGCGTCGCGGTAGAGGCGGGTGAAAGCCTGCCCGGCGCGGAAGTCGAAGTCCTCGCGGGTAAAAAAACCGCCTTCCTCCAGGACGACGATGCTGTAGCCGGCCTCCGCCAGCTCCTTGGCGATGGGCCCGCCGCCGGCCCCCGAACCGATGATGACCACGTCGGCCTCGCGACTGATGTTACCCGGCAGCCCCTCCGGTTTGATGATCACCGTTTCACCTCCCGCATCGCCGCTTCCTCGCGCAGTGCCGCGATATCGAACCCCAGCGGGACCTGCAGGTCGTCGCGATTGTAGTGCGCCATGTATATTGGGGTTCCCAGGATGGTGGGGATGGTGCTCAGGGCCGAAATGCGGTGCGAATACAGCGATTGTATGAATTCGTCCGCTTCATCCGGGGGCAGGGAATATACCGACTTTCCCCGCGTCGCCAGGCAGATCGCCTGCAGGATGAAGATCATGGTATAGAAGATGACGCGAAAGGCGGGCGTGCCCGCCTGCAGGAACTCGCGGCTGAACTCCACTACCTGGTCGGGGTCGGCCGGCGGCAGGTCCTCCACGGGCTCTATGAATACGGGCGCCAGACGCCGCAGCCTCTTCGTGAAGTATTCCCTCATCTCTTCCCCCTCTTCAGCTCGTGCAAGCGTTCATGTACTTAAACAGTATACGCGCAGAAAGCTCTCCTCCCTCTTATTGAACAGTCTAACTTTATATGTATGAGAGGTCAACGTAACTCCACTGCCCGGCGAATACCGCTACATGTTAGAATCGTGCTCGAACGTCGACAAGGAGGTAGGACGATTGAACGACGCTCCCATCGGCATGTTCGACTCCGGCATAGGGGGCCTTACGGTGATGAAGGCCGTCATGAAAAGGCTCCCGCACGAGTCTATATGCTACTTCGGCGACAATGCACGCGGGCCCTACGGTCCCCGCGATATAGCTGAGATACGCCGGTTCGCGCTGGAGATCGCCGCCTTCCTGGAGGGCCTCGGCGTCAAGCTCATCGTCATAGCCTGCAATTCCGCCACCTCGGCCGGGCTACTGGAGGTACAGCGCACGTGCAAGGTACCGGTCCTGGGGGTGGTCGAGCCTGGAGCCCGCGGCGCGGTGCAGGCGACCCATAATCGCCGTATCGGGGTGATAGGTACCGTGGCGACCGTCCACAGCCGTGCCTATCTCAGGGCCATACACGCCCTGGATGCCGGAGCAAAGGTCCATTCGCGGGCCTGCCCCACCCTGGTGGACTTCGTGGAGAGGGGAGAGATCGAGGGGCCGCACATCGAGGGGGAGTTAGACCGCTACCTTGCTCCCCTCACCAGGCGGGAAGTGGATACCCTCGTCCTCGGGTGTACGCACTACCCCCTCATCAGAGAGGTCATCGGGAAGGTGGCTGGCGAGGATGTCAGCCTGATCAGCTCGGACTGGGAGGTCGCGCGCGAGGTGGAGGAGAACCTGGTGCGCATGGGCTACCTGCGCAGTCCCAAGCCTCCGGTGTACCGTTTCATGTGTTCAGGCGATATCGAGCAGGCCATAGCCCTGGGCCGCCTCTTCCTGGGGCCCGAGGTGGAGAAGGTGGAGAAGGTGGAGCTGCCCCTGCGGGTGAAGGGTTCATGAGACTGACCGTCCTCGGGGCCTCGGGCACCTACCCGCGTCCCGGCGGGGCCACCAACGGCTTCCTGCTGCAAGAGAGGGGCATCAACCTGGTGCTCAAACTGGGAAACGGCTGCCTCTCCAACCTCCTCGAGGAGATCGACTTCACCGGGATCGACGCGGTGGTCGTGACCCATATGCATATCGATCATTTCGGCGACCTCTACCCCCTCTTTTACGCCCTGCGTTTCGACCCCGACGAGCCCTGGGGGATGCGGCTGATCATGCCGGGAGGCGGCCTCGAGCTCATGGGCCGCATCCTGGGTGAGGACTCGCGCGCGTACCTCCCCCTCGTGTTCGCCAGCGAGCCCATCGCGGCGGGAAGGGTATACCGTGTGGCAGAGATGGAGCTCTCCTTCTATCCCACGGACCATCCCGTGGAGGGCTACAGCGTGCGCCTGGCGGGAGAGGGTTGGACCATGGCGTATTCCTCGGATTCGTCCCCTTGCCCCGGCCTGGAGGAGGCCGCGTCAGGGGTGGATCTCTTCGTATGTGAGGCGACGCTGCCCGCCGACTACGTGGAGGAGGCGTCGCACGGGCACCTGACGTCCCTGCAGGCGGGCGAGACGGCAGCCCGGGCGGGAGCGAGGAGGCTGCTGCTCACGCATATCTGGCCTGCATTCGATAAGCAGGATATCCTGGAAGAGGTAAGGGAAGTCTTCGGGGGAGAGGTCGCGCTCGCCCGCGAGGGCATGGTGATCCAACTGGGAGGTGGGGAAGATCAGACGTGACGGCAGGAAAGCGGATCAGTTGCGCCCCATGAAGATAGTCCGCGGCTACAACATGCATGCCGAGGGCTCGGCCTACATAGAGATGGGTCGTACCAGGGTGATATGCACGGCCAGCCTGGAATACAAAGTGCCGCAGTTTCTGCGTGGCTCGGGCCGGGGATGGGTGACCGCGGAGTACGGCATGCTGCCGCGCTCGACCATGCAGAGGATGAACCGGGAGTCGGTTTCCGGCAAACAGGGAGGCAGGACCCTGGAGATTCAGAGGTTGATCGGCAGGTCCCTGCGGGCGGTGACCGATCTCGAGACCCTTAAGGAATACACCATCTGGATGGACTGCGACGTCATACAGGCCGACGGGGGCACGCGCACCGCGGCCATAAACGGCGCCTACCTTGCTCTCTACGACGCCTTCCGCCGCATGGTGGAGGAGAAGAAGCTGGCGGAGATGCCCTTCACGGACTCGGTTGCTGCGGTAAGCGTGGGCATAGTCGACGGCGTGCCCCTCCTGGACCTGGACTTCGAGGAGGACGAGCGCGCGGAGGTGGACATGAACATGGTCATGACCGGCGCGGGCAGCCTGGTAGAGGTGCAGGGGACGGGGGAGAAGAGGGCCTTCACGCGCGATGAGCTGACGGCGGTCCTGGACCTGGCCCAGAGCGGTATTGAGCGCGTTACCTGGCTGCAGAACCAGGCCATCTTCGCCGCGGACGGCACGGCGGTGCTGGAGGGCGGGGATTGAGCCCGGCCCGCCTGGTCCTGGCCACGGGCAACCGCGGGAAGATAAGGGAGATCCGCGACCTCCTGGGCGACCTGGATATTGAGGTCCTCACATGCGACGATCTCGAGGGCTGGCCGGACCTGGTCGAGAGGGGCGAGACCTTCGAGGAGAACGCGACCTCCAAGGCTATGGAGCTCTCGCACTGGGCCGGCATGGCTGCGCTGGCGGACGATTCCGGCCTCGAGGTGGAGGCGCTGGGGGGAGAGCCCGGGGTGCGGAGCGCGCGCTACGCCGGCGCACAGGGAGACGATGCCGCCAACATCGCGCGGCTGCTGCGGGAGATGGAGGGCGTTCCCGCCGCGCGCAGAGGAGCGCGTTTCGTCTGCGTCCTCGTCCTGGCTTCACCGCGAGGCGAGAGCATAGAGATCAGGGAGACCTGCGAGGGCTCTGTGATCACCGCTCCCAGGGGCGAACTCGGTTTCGGTTACGACCCCGTGTTCGTACCCGCAGCCATGGACAGGACCATGGCGGAGATGGACCTGGAGGAGAAGAACGCTATAAGCCACCGTGGCAAGGCCTTACGCCACCTGCGCGCCATACTGGAAGCCGGCGAGCCGGGGTGGCTGTTAGACGCCTGAGAGGATAGAGACCATGGCCAATGCATATGTATCCGCTCATACCGTATCCGTACTTATAGGCCGGCCGGTGCAGGAGGTCTTCGATTTCATCACCACCGCGGCCAACTGGCCGAGATGGCACCCGGCGACGGTCTCGGTCTCCGGGAGCGCGGTGGGCCATCCCGCGGTAGAGGGAGAGATCATCGTCGAGAAGGTCAAGCATGGCCCCCTGCGGGACACGTTCTCCTGGGAGGTCGTAGAATGCCGGGCGCCGCAGCGTTGGGTGATCCGCGCGAAGAGCGAACGTCACGGGCAGAAGGTGAAGATCGCGTACGCGTTGACGCCGGAAGACGGCGGCACGTGGTGGCAAAGGGAGATGCGTTTCTATTTCCCGAGATGGCTTGCGCCCATGGACAGGCTGTTCATCGGCAGGGTGTTGAGGAAGAACTCCGAGACGGCCGTGGGGCGGCTTAAGGAACTGATGGAATTGTCCTGAGGGATAAGAACAGGACGCAAGAACCCTTCCGTCCGGATGCGCCCTTGCAAAAACCTTGCGGGGATGGCCCGATAAGGCGGCGCCTTTTCGAGACAGTCGATCGGAGAATAAAAGCATGGGTATAATGAATCTCCTGATCAGGCAGGGGGGCAAGCCCGCTGGACGGATCGGCAGGCTGATAGGCAAGGGAATGAACCTGGGCCACAGTGCCCAGTGGCAGTGGGCTCTCGAGAGAATATCCATAGATCCCGAGGATGTTGTCCTGGATATAGGATGCGGGGGAGGGCAGGCCCTGAAGTCGCTGGCCGGGAGAGCGTCGAAAGGCAAGGTCTTTGGTATCGACCACTCGGAGGAGATGGTCGACCTGTCCAGGCGGACCAATGGGGAATTGATCGAAGGCGGCCGCGTGGAGGTCGTGCATGGAGAAGTATCCTCGCTGCCTTTTGCCGACGAGATGTTCCATTTGGTCACCGCCTTCGATACCTTCTATTTCTGGCCGCATCACGCTGAGGACCTGAAGGAAGTAATCCGCGTCCTGTATCCCGGCGGCAGGCTGCTGCTGTTTAACGAGGGGTACCGGCAAGAGAAATTGAGCAGGCGTGGAGCGCAATTCGAAAAAGCGGCAGGGGTCGAGTTGCAAACTCCCGCTGAGACCTGCGCATTGCTGTCGCAGGCCGGTTATACGGATATAGAGCTAGCCCTTCGCCCCGAAGAGGACTGGTTTCTGGCCATCGCGAAGAAGAAGGAAAATATCACCGAATAAAATGGAGCGGGAGACGGGCCTCGAACCCGCGACCTAGAGCTTGGAAGGCTCTCGCTCTTCCATCTGAGCTACTCCCGCTCGCTGCGTCATATTCTAGCATAGCCCAAACGGAGGACGGTGCGCATTTGCGGCGGAAAGAAGATGGTCGGGGTGGGCGGATTTGAACCGCCGACCTCATGCTCCCAAAGCATGCGCGCTAACCAAGCTGCGCTACACCCCGACGTCTAAAATATTATAGCATCAGCGTTTTTCCGTGGTTCGTGTGGATGCAGGGGAAGGGCTCGCATATAATAGGGCTGCGCGAAGGGGAGCAAGAACGCTGCGAACAGCTCTGCTTCGTGCATGGCACGGGAAAGGGACGGAGCGAGCAAGGGAGGATAAAGATGTTGGTCGAGAAGGGTTGGTTCATACCCACGCTGCAGTTCGGTCCGGACGACGTCTTTCTCTGCGAGGATTGGGAAGATACCCCAGCCGGCCCCTACCGCGCCCTTTTCCACTTCAGCCCAGAGGACTACCGCACCCTCTACGCCTCGAGCGAGGAGGGGAGGGACCTGGTATCCACCATACACCGCTTCGACGAGATGCACGTCGTGGATATTGCATCGCGCCGCCAGGACGGGCGCTGGACCATCGATGTCGATACCGGGGCCAAAGGCGCCCTGCACATGGAGGTCGACTATTATGCGACGACCCTGCTCAAGCTGGTAAATCCCGTCTTATGCCACACGCCGGACGTGATCGTACGCAATCCCTACTATTGTAAGCTCGTACCCCGTATAGCGGCCCCGATCATGGGCACCGATCCCAAGATGAATATCATGGGGTTGACGGAGATGGGCCGCAACACGCGTTTCCGCATGGACCGCATCTTCATGGTAGGCTCGGCCCGCTGCAGCTGGGACGGCAAGGACATGGGGCCCCTGGTGGACTGCTGCTACTCGCATGACATGGGAGCCTACAAGACGGTATCCAAGGCCATGGTCAGCTATCTCTCCCTCATCGTGGATTGATGCTGCGGCGGTACGGCGGGGACGAAATTTCCTCCGAAGTTGTTCGACCGTGCCGGCCAATATATCATTAAAAACCAGATGCATAAGGACATGCGCCCGTTCCAGGCGCGTGCGTCGTATACGGTCATATCGGGGCCGCTAGTGAGGAGCAGACGGGATGTTCAAGCCATCGCGCCAGGACCTGGAGAACATCTTCCATTATGTCGGCGTGATCCTCATCGTGCTGGGCCTGTGCATGTTCGTCCCCATGGTGATCAGCATGGTGGCGGGGGAGTGGTCGGTATTCCTCGAGTTCCTGATCTCCGCGAGTATCACGATCGGATTCGGTAACGTTTTATTCTTCAGCTTGCATTCCCGGGGGCGGGTCACCTGGAACCAGGGCCTGGTAATAGTGGCCCTGTCTTGGTTTTTCGCCATGATCTTCGCTGCCTTGCCCCTCTATCTCAGCGGGCATTACGCGAACTTTGTAGATGCGTGTTTCGAGTCCATGTCCGGCCTGGCCACTACGGGACTGACCCTGGTGCACGACCTCGACCACATGGCCTACGGCATGAACTTCTGGCGGCACCTCATCATGTTCCTGGGCGGGCAGGGCATCGTGGTCCTGGTGATCACCTATTTCATGGCCGGCACCAGCACGGCGACGCAGATGTACACGGGGGAGGGGCGGGAGAGCATCATGCCTAACGTCATCGAGAGCTCCCGTTTCATCTGGAAGGTCAGCATGGTCTACCTCGCGGCCGGCACGCTGGCCCTCGGTTTCTGCCTGCTACTGCAGGGAATGGCCCCGGTGCGCTCCTTTTTCCAGTCCTCGTGCCTGTTCATGGCGGGGTTCGACACCGGCGGCTTCACCCCCCAGGCCTTGAGCGTGGGCTACTACCGCAGCCTGCCCGTGGAGCTCATAACCGTAGTCTTCATGATACTGGGCATGATCAACTTCGCCGTGCAGTACGAGGTCTGGAGGCGGCGCCCCGGCGAGCTGGTGAGGAACATGGAGACGCGGGTCCTCACCACGACCATCCTTATCACCCTGGGGCTGGTGCTGGCCGGCCTCAGCATCGCGGGCGTCTTCGGGTCGTTCGGGGCCGAAATGCGTCGGGGAGGATACCAGCTCGTATCCGGCCACAGCGGCACCGGCTTCATGACCGTTTACGGCCAGCAGATGGGAGCTCGCTGGGGGGACCTGGCCCTGTTCGGCCTCATCGTGGCCATGGCGCTGGGCGGCTGCGCCTGCTCCACCTCGGGAGCCATCAAGGCTTTCCGGGTGGGGGTCATGGCCAAGGAGGTAAAGGCCAAGACGAAGCGGGCCCTGTCCCCGGCATCGGCGGTGGTGGTAGAGCGCATCCATCACATCAGGGATTTCAACCTCACGGATACCATGGTGAGCGCGGCGTTGCTGACCACCCTGCTCTACATAGGCCTCTACATCCTGGGCACCATTATCGGGCTTTTCTATGGCTACGGCTTTACCGCCTCCGCCTTCGAGTCGGTTTCCGCCGCCGGCAACGTCGGTCTCACCACCGGGGTCACCAACCATACCATGCCCGTGCTCTTGAAACTGGTATACATACTGGAGATGTGGGCCGGCCGACTCGAGGTTATGGCGGTGGTGGTGATGTTCGCCTATTTCCTGAACATGCTGAGGAGGAGGCGGGGATGAGAGGGATACTGCGCTTGTTGCTCGCGCTGGCATGCGCCGCATGCGCGGTGCTCTGCACGGCCGCCCCCGCCTTAGCTGCCGGGAAAGCGGAGGAGGTGACTACCGCCGACCTCCTCAACGAGTGGGAAAAATACGACGGGCAGGAGGTCATATTCAAGGGCGAGGTGATCGGGGACGTCATGCGCAGGGGGGATTACGCCTGGATCACCGTGAACGACGATTTCTACAGCCGTGAGGCAAGGCTGGAAGCAGGCGAGCTCAGGGGCGGAAACAGCGGCATGGGAGTATGGCTTCCAGTAGAGGAGGCGGATAAGATACAGAAGCTGGGCAGGTACGGCACGGTCGGCGATTTCGTCGAGGTGCGGGGCGTATTCAACGCCAACTGCCTGGAGCACGGGGGTGATTTCGACATCCATGCCACGACGTTGAATATAATAGATCCCGGCCGGGACCTGGACGCGAGTCCCGATACGGGCAAGTACCTGGCGGCACTGTTCTCCTTTTTATTCCTGCTGGGCACCCTCACCCCCATACTGAGACGCCGGAGGCGGGAGATAAGGAGCGCCAGGGCGCTCTTGCGCAGGGTGGAAGAATAAGTCCATAATCTCATGAGTCCGGTTACATAAAGTTTGCTGCGCGTATTCGTCCGGCGGTGCTGCCGGGGCAGCCGGTTGGAAAGGACAGGTCTTGAACGTTCTTTTTATTCACGCCGAGGAGGACCATTACTCGCGGGAGAAGCCCCTTACGGGTTACGAGCACATGCAGTTCGGCATCTCCTACATCTCCTCGCTTCTGAAGGAGGAGGGACACGAGACCAGGCTGGTGGTGCCCACCCGGGAGAGCGATGCCGAGGTCTTCGAACATATAGAGGATTTCAACCCGGGGCTTATATGCTTCACCTCAGTCTATTCCGTGTTCGATCTCATGTCCGAGGTGGCCGGGCGCGTCAAGGAGCGCCATCCCGACATCTTTCTCGCGGTAGGAGGGCCCCATGCCTCGCTCGCGCCCCACGAGTGCCTGGAGTCCGCCTTCGACGCCGTATGCGTGGGGGAGGGCGAGTTTCCCACCCTGGAGCTTGCCGAACAGCTGGAGAGCGGGCTGTTCCCGCGAGGGATCCCCAACCTGTTCATCAAGGAAAACGGCAGAGTCGAGGAGAATCCAACCCGCCCCTTCCTGGAGGACGTAGAGGCGCTGCCCTTCCCCGACCGCGAGATGTGGCTGCCCTGGCTGGCCAACCCCCTCTCGCGCCCCTCCGTACTGGCGGGCAGGGGGTGCCCCTTTCAGTGCACCTATTGCTGCAATCACGCGCTGAGGCGACTGGCGGATGGCAAGTACGTGCGCCTGCGAGAGCCCGAGAACATCGCGGAGGAGATTTTGAGCATCAAGCGTGTGTACTACCTGCTGGAGGAGATGTACCTCGAGGTGGAGACCCTGGGGGCCGACCTCGATTGGGCCCTTGAGCTCTGCTCTCTTCTGGAGGATATCAACAGGCAATACGAAGTGCCCATCGCCTACGGCACCAACCTCAGGGTCACTCCCCGCACCGACTACGACAAGCTCTTCGCCGCCCTCGAGAGGAGCAACTTCGACTTCGTCAATATCGGTCTGGAGTCGGGGAGCGAGAGGGTGAGGAGGGAGATCCTCAAGCGGCGTTACTCCAACGATGACGTGATAAGGGCAGTGGAGGCAGCGAGGAAGCACGGCATCAAAGTCGGCTTCTATAACCTCATAGGGCTGCCGGGGGAGACGAAGGAGGATTTCCGGGAGACCATACGCATGAACCGGGTATGCAAGCCTGACTGGTACCTTCTCAGCGCCTTCTTCCCCTACCCCGGGACCGAGCTGCACAAGACCTCCGTGGAGCTCGGCCTCCTGGACAGGCCCCTCGACCGCAAGCTGGAGAGGCGGAGGCCGGTGCTCGACCAGAAGGGGTTCACCAAGAGACAGGTGAAGCGCAGGCTCACCTGGTCACCCCTGCTCTTCGGCGCAGGCATCAAGCCGGCTTGGGAGGTCGTACGGCGGCTTTTCCTGGGCAAGATATTCGCCAGCCCCAGGCTGCTGCGCTACTGGCGGAATCTGAGGACATGGCTCAACCCTTACAAGAAGTTAGGGTTCTAGCGAGGACCCGGGACGGCCTCAGGCCCGGCGGGCGGCGCCATCAGCAGATGGGAGACCCCGAACCCGACGGCGACTCCAGGCTGGTAATGCGCATGTACCAGCCGCAGAAAGCCGTTCTCGATGGTTCTTACGTTCTTTCGCCCATGATAAAGGCAGGCCAGCTAGCGGACCCCCGAGCGCATCCGTCCCTGCTACCATCGAAAAAGCGCAGGCTTTGCTAGAGGACGTAGAAGACTATGCAGAGTAATTGAAAGATGCTGCCCAGCAGAACGAATATATGAAAGACCGAATGGGCGTACCGCTTTTTCCTGCCGACCACATACAGGATCGAACCGACGGTATATGATATGCCTCCGGCCAGTAGCAACGCAGAACCGGCCCAGCCCAACGCGCGAACAACGGGCGGGATAGCGATGAGCACGGACCAGCCCATGACTATGTAACACACCATGGAAAAACGTTCGTACTTCTTCAAATCGATCGCGGTGAGCGTTATGGCCACCGCAGCCATGACCCACTCGATGGCTACAAGTACCCACGCCATTGCCGCGTTCTCGAACCTCACCGCACACAGCGCGACGATGGTATAGGTGCCAGCGATATAGAGATATATCGTGCAGTGATCGAGGACCTGAAATACTCTCTTCGCCATGGGACGCGTGAGTCCGTGGTATATGCTGGAGGTCGTGTACAGCAGGATCATCGTCACCGCGTAGATAATCGAGGTGATGATCTCCACCGGGGTATCCGCCAGGACCAGGCACCACACGAGAGCGGCGACGCCCAGCACCGCTCCTACGATGTGCGAAACCATATTGCACAACTCTTCGCCGCGCGAGTAGCCGGGCATCGCTCTGTCGGCAAGTTTCGTTCTCTTCATCCATCCTCCTCGTTGCCAGCATTATATCGTTATGCGAAGCAGCTTCGGATAACGAGAAAGACTAAACGGCGGCATGAAGACCTATCGGCCTTATTGGGGGTCACACCGTGGATATCACTAGAACCGGGTTAATAGACAGCGAGCAGGAAACTCGCATCCCAATATTGAGTTGTATTAGTCACCAGCTTACCGGACACTCACCCTCCTAGATAGCAAAGCAGCCATCCCGTCCCTTTGGGTAAAATTGATGGGATTC
>JAFGDU010000133.1 GCA_016931915.1 Actinomycetota bacterium | reverse complement strand
CCGGCGACAAGCTCAACGAGAAGACCGTTGCCCAGGCCATGCAGAAGCACGAGGTCGAGAAACTGGTCAAGCACCGCAAGCTGATCATCCCCGGCTACGTGGCCCAGATCTCCGGCGAGCTCGAGGAGGAACTGCCCGACTGGGATATCGTCATAGGCACCAGGGAAGCGGCGGATATACCTGCCTTCCTGCGCCAGTTCTCCACCAGCTAGGGGCGGAGAAACCATATATGTGAACGAAGGCCGGTGTTGTTTCCGGCAGGTGTAGAGAGGCGGTTTCGTCGCCGGCCGGAGATGAGCAACGGATGCAGCAAGGATCATAGAATAGAGGAGGAAAAAAGAGATGATCATCACCACATCGAAGCCCTTCGAGGAGGTGCTGAAACAACTCGAGGGCGAGGACAAGGTGTTCATCGTCGGGTGCGGCCTCTGCGCCACTACCTGCGAGACGGGTGGCGAGGAGCAGGTCGCGGAGATGAAGGCGAAACTGGAAGCGGAAGGCAAGACGGTTACCGGGACCATTGTCTACGACGAGGTATGCCACGAACTGAACACCAAGCGCAAGTTCCGGGAGAGCAAGGAGGCGGTGGAGGCCGCCGACGGGTTCGTGGTCATGGCTTGCGGAGCCGGAACCCAGTCGGTACGCGAGGCCACGGAGAAGGGAGTACATTCCGCCAATAACACAGTCTTTCTGGGCAACATCCAGAGGTATGGGCATTTCGTCGAGAAATGCTCCCTGTGCGGCGATTGCGTGCTCGAGGACTTCGGAGCCATCTGCCCGGTCACCCGCTGTCACAAGGGTATCCTCAACGGGCCTTGCGGTGGCACGGACGAGGGCAAGTGCGAGACGGACAAGGAGAAGGACTGCGGCTGGACCCTCATCTACAACCAGTTGGACAAGATGGGCAAGCTGGACCGCTTCCGCAGGATATACGGGCTCAAGAACTGGCAGGCGAATATGAAGCCCGGACGCGTGGTGTTCGAGAAGCCGGGCGAAGGCGAGGGGGGTGAGTAGGATGACGCTGCTCATCGAGAAGCACGTAAAGCCCAGCATCCAGGAGATAATGGAGTCGGGCACCTTCCTGGTCACGGGAGAGATCGGACCCCCCAAGGGCACGGATATCGATGAGATGATCGGCCATATCGATCTGCTCAAAGATAAAGTCCACGCCATGAACATCACCGACAACCAGTCTTCGGTGATGCGTTACCCCTCACTGGCCACCGCCCTGATCATCCTGGAACATGGCGGAGAGCCCAACCTGCAGGTCACCTGCCGTGACCGCAACCGGCTGGCCATAGAGGCGGACCTGCTCTTCGCTTACACGCGCGGCGTGCGCAGCGTGCTCTGCCTTACCGGCGATTCCATCCCGGTGGGCGACCACAAGGAAGCCAAGGCGGTATTCGACTGCGAGAGCGTGCAGCTGATACAGATCATCCGCAACATGGAAGAGGGCAAGGACTCCGGCGGAAACGAGATGAAAGGCGGCGTGGAGTTCTACAAGGGCGCCATCGTAACGCCTGAAGCCGACCCCATCGAGCCCCAGATGCTCAAGTTCGCGAAGAAGATCGAGGCGGGCGCCCAGTGGTTCCAGACCCAGGCCGTGTACGACATGGACAACTTCAAGCGCTTCATGGAGCGTGCCCGCGAGATCGACGACAAGGTCAAGATCTGTGCCGGGCTGGTCCTGCTCACCAGCATGGGCGCGATCAGGTACATGAACGCCAACGTGCCGGGCGTTTTCGTTCCCGATAACCTGGTGCAGGAGATGTCCGATGCGCCCAAGGGCGAGGCGCTCAATACGGGTGTGAGGATCATGGCCCGCCAGATACGCCAGTGCATCGACGAGAAGCTCTGCGACGGCGTGCACATCATGGCCATCGGGAAAGAGGGCGTAGTGCCCCAGATCCTCGACGAAGCCGGTGTAGACATCTCGAAGATGTAACGTTGGTACCATTACCCAACGTTTGTCTGAGGTAATGGTGAATGGGGTCAGGTCTTGGATTTTCGCTCCGGACCTTTGCGGAAAGATGGAACGGGAGCAGGGCGAAACTCAAGACCTTACCCCACCCTATGGGGAACAGAACGAGGCGCGGGGTGATATGGAGAGGACTTGGGAGCCACATATGATGGCGACGGGCATAGGAAGCCTTCCCCATACCGATCCGGAGGAAGCTTGCGATGTCACCTTGCGTTATCTGAGAGAGGTACCGGTTTGGCCCCAGCTGCCACACCGCGATTTTCGCGAGAACATGTACGCCCAGTACAGCGAGGGATTGCCGGGCGTGGTCATCGACATGGAGAGGCGCAAGGTATATTGTGATACCTCCCGCGACCTTCTCCCCGATATCGAGAGAGTATATGGGGCCTACCTGGACGGTGATCATGACTCCATGTCCATCAGTGCGGAGTTCGCCGCCGGCCTGCATGCTTTCGCGCAGAGAGTGAAAGGCGAGGGGAAGAGATATCGTCTCCTCAAGGGACAGGTCACGGGCCCTATCAGTTTCGGCCTCACCGTTCTGGACGAGAACAACCGGCCCATCCTCTACAACGATGAGCTGGCGGATGCCATGGTAAGGCTGCTCAACCTCAAGGCGAGGTGGATGGAGGCCTTTCTGCGCGCAACCGGGGCCTCAGAGGAAGTTCTGGTATTTTTCGATGAGCCCTACCTGGTTTCTGTGGGCTCGGCCCTGGTGAGCGTGAGCCAGGAGATGGTGGTCGATTCGCTGCGCATGTGCGCCGAGGGCTTGACCTGCCTGACCGGTGCGCACTGTTGCGGGAACACCGATTGGACATTGCTCTTCAAGGCGGGGGTGCAGGTGGTGAACTTCGATGCCTACAGTTACATGGAGAGCATGTCCCTCTACCCGGAAGAGCTGGCGACCTTCCTGGAGAACGGCGGCACGCTGGCCTGGGGTCTGGCGGTCAACAGGCCCGAGATAGACGAGGAGAACCTGGAAAGCCTGGCCCGCCGCTTCGAAGAAGGTGTGGAACTTCTCGTGTCCAGGGGGGTACCGCGGGATATCCTCATGGAGAGGGCCATGTTCACTCCGGCATGCGGGCTGGAAGGCGTATCGCCGCAGCAGGCCGAGAGGGCATACGAGCTTACCGCCAGGTTGTCCGAACTGCTGCGGGGACAAAGCGATTGACGACGGGAGAGAAGATTGACGGAGGCAGGAGCAGGCATCAAAGAGCGTGGTGAAAGACATTACGACCAGCGCATGCCGCGCTGGTTACACCGCCCGCTGCGCGCCGGGAAGAACATGCGCGAGGTGGACGCTATCCTGCGCGGTCTAGATCTGCACACCGTATGCGAGAGCGCGAAGTGCCCCAACCGCATGGAGTGTTTCTCCTGCCGCACCGCCACCTTTATGCTCATGGGCGATGTCTGCACGCGCAATTGTCGTTTCTGTTCGGTTGCCAACGGTGTGCCCGGAGCCTTGGATGCCGGAGAACCCGAGAGGGTGGCGAAGGCCGCGGCAGCCATGGGGCTCGAGCACGTGGTTATGACCAGCGTGACCAGGGACGACCTCCCTGACGGCGGCGCCGGTCATTTCGCGGCCGCGATACAGGCGGTAAGGCAACACTTGCCGGAGGCGACGGTAGAGGTGTTGACACCGGATTTCCGGGGTGACATGGAGGCGCTGCACGTGGTGCTGGCCGAAGAGCCGGAGGTCTTCAATCATAACCTCGAGACGGTGGAGGTACTATATGCCAGGGCGCGACCGCAGGCAGATTACGCCAGATCCCTGGAAATACTGAGAGAAGCCGCGCAACATCCGCGGCAGACCAGGGTAAAGAGCGGGTTGATGGTGGGGATGGGAGAGTCTCGTGCCCAGCTAAACGGCGCCTTCCGCGATCTGGCTGGAGCCGGCTGCGATATACTGACCATCGGGCAATACCTGCGCCCGTCTCGGGAGCAGTTGAAGGTTGAGAGGTTCCTCTCCCCGCTGGAGTTCGAGGAACTGGGAAAGCAGGCGAAGGAAGCGGGCATATCTCTTGTCGCTTCCGCGCCCTTCGTGCGCAGTTCATACCGGGCGAGGGAACTTTTGCATAAGTAGGAAAACGGTAGGCCGCGCTGCCGGCCACAGGGTTAACCAAGGAGGAACGAAATGCTGATCATCGGTGAGAAAGTAAATGTGATGATGAAGGCTATCGGGGCCGCCATCAAGGACCGCGAAAAGAAGCCCATCCAGGAGATGGCCCTGCTCCAGGCGGAAGGCGGAGCGAACTGGCTGGATATAAACCTGGGTCCCGCCACCAAGGAGGGGCCGGAGAAGATGCGTTTCGTGGTGGAGTCGGTGCAGGAGGTTACCGATCTCCCCCTGGCCCTGGATACCATGAACATCGAGGCCATGCAGGCCGGCCTGGAGGTCGTGAAGGGCGAGGTGATGATCAACTCCATCTCCTCCGGGCCAGAGCGCATCGAGAAGCTCATGCCCCTGGCGGTAGAGCATAACGCATGGGTAGTTGGACTGACCCTCAATGCCCAGGGCAACGTGCCACGCGACGCCGACGAGAGGGTGGAGGTAGCCTACAATATCCTCATGGCCGCGCAGGAGTACGGGATCCCCATGGAGAAGATCCTCATCGACCCCATCGTCCTCCCCATCAGCGTGACCCAGGACCAGACGCACGCGCTGGTCGACTCCATGGACATGCTTCAGGGCGTGTTCGCCGAGTTCGACCCGCCTCCGGGCACGGTGGTCGGCCTCTCCAACGTATCCAACGGCGTGCCGGACGAGTCTCTGTGCAGCCTCATCAACCGCACCCTCCTCGCCGTGCTCATGGCCAAGGGATTGACCGCGGCCATCGTCGACCCCAACGACGAGGAGCTCATGGGCATCATCAGCAAGAACGAGGAATACCAGATCGTCGAGAAGATAGTGAACGGCGAGTCGGTGGACGAGAGCGACGAGCTCACGCTGAAACTGCTCAAGACCTGGCGCGTGCTGACCGAGGAGACGCTTTACGCGCATTCCTACCTGGAGCTGTAGCGTTGGGTGGTAAGTAATGGTGAATGGGGTCATGTCTTGAACTTTCGCCCCGAGCCTTGGAGGAAGGAAGGGGCGTGAGCGAGGCGAAACTCAAGGCCTTACCCCACCCTACGGAGAAAAGAACGAGCGTGGGCGGGAAGACGGTCGGACTATTGGGCGTGACGTTGGGTGGTAGGTAATGGTGAATGGGTTCAGGTCTTGGCATTTCGCCCCGGATCTTAGCTGAAGGATGAGATGAGAGAAAGGCGAAACGCAACACCTGACCCCACCCTACGGGGAACAGAGCGTGACGTGGGAGGAAAAGAGATAACGATTAGTAGACGAGGTGGGAGGAAATGAACGACGCAGCCAGTGGAGGCAAGCAACGCTTCGCGGACCTGGATGATCTCGCGCCCCTGGAGAGGATACTCGATAGATACGAGGGAGAGAGGGGAGCGCTGATACCCCTGCTCCAGGATACCCAGGAGGCCTATGGATACCTTGACGAAAAGATAATGCGGGCCCTGGCCAAGGGGGCCGGATACCAGTTGAGCCAGGTGTATGGGGTGGCTACCTTCTATACCCAGTTCAGGCTGGAGCCCATCGGAGAGCATCTCATCCGCGTATGCCACGGGACGGCGTGCCATGTGGCCGGTGCGGAGCTCATCTCGGAGGAGATATCCAACTTCCTGGGAGTCAGGGATGGCCAGACCACGCCGGACATGAAGTTCACACTGGAGTCGGTGATGTGCGTAGGCGCCTGTTCGCTCTCTCCCATCATGATCATAGACGAGGATACACATGGAAAACTGAAGCCCTCCAACGTGCGCAAAGTGCTCAAGAAGTACCGGGGCGAGAGCGGGGAGAAGGCAGAATGAGCGGCAACGGCAAGACCAAACTGGTCCTCGGCTATGGAACATGCGGCATTGCGGCAGGTGCAACCGCGGTGAAGGAGGCACTGGAAAGCGAGCTGGCGACCGGAAAATATGAGGCCTACCTCGATATAGCGGGCTGCATGGGGTTCTGCTTCCGGGAGCCCATCGTCGAGGTCACTGATCCTGGCGGTAAATCGGTGGTCTACGGTGACCTCACGCCCAAGCGCGTCCCCCAACTGCTGGAAGCGGTGGCCGCAGGAGAGATAATAGATGATTGGGTGGTTATGCGCTCGGACGACCCCTACGCCGGTGAAGGGGACTCCCTCGCCAACCAGCACCGCATAGTGCTGCGCAACTGCGGCAACATCAACCCCGAGAGCATCGAGGAATACATCTCCGTAGGCGGATACGAAGCGGCCAGAAAGGCGCTGACCTCCATGTCTCCCGAGGAGCTCATCGACGAAGTGGGCAAATCCGGCCTGCGGGGCCGCGGTGGGGCCGGATTCCCTACCGGCACCAAGTGGGGCTTCGCCCGCAAAGCGAAAGGGGACCAGAAATACCTGGTATGCAACGCCGACGAGGGCGACCCCGGCGCATTCATGGACCGCAGCGTTCTGGAGGGCGACCCGCACGCGGTGATCGAGGGTATGATCATCGCCGGCTATGCCATCGGCGCGACGCAGGCCTATATCTATTGCCGGGCGGAGTACCCCCTGGCCTTGAAGAGGCTGGACATCGCCATCGCGGCATGCCACGAGTGGGGATATCTTGGCAAGGGCATCTTCGGCACCGATTGGGATTTCGACATCAAGATCAAGAAGGGCGCCGGCGCCTTCGTATGCGGTGAGGAAACGGCGCTTATCGCCTCCATCGAGGGCAAGAGGGGCATGCCCCGCCCGCGGCCGCCTTTCCCGGCCAACGAGGGGTTGTGGGGCAAACCGACCAATATCAACAACGTGGAGACCCTGGCGGCCGTATCCTGGATCATCGCTAACGGGGGAGACAAGTACGCCAGCGTAGGCACGGAGAAGAGCAAGGGGACGAAGGTCTTCTGCCTGGCGGGTAAGGTGCGCCGCAGCGGCCTGGCCGAAGTGCCCATGGGTTATACGCTGCGCCAGGTGATCTTCGACGTGGGCGGTGGGGTGCAGGAAGGCAAGGAGTTCAAGGCGATACAGATGGGCGGCCCATCCGGAGGATGTCTGCCCGCAAGCCTGCTGGATACCCTGGTCGACTACGATGCCATCACCGCCACCGGCGCCATCATGGGCTCGGGCGGCATGATCGTTGCCGATTCCTCCACCTGCATGGTTGACCTCGCGCGCTACTTTCTATCTTTCACGCAAGAGGAGAGCTGTGGAAAATGCGTGCCCTGCCGTATCGGCACCAAGCGCATGCTGGAGATACTCACGCGTATCTGCGAGGGCAAGGGCGAACCGGAAGACCTCGAACGTTTGGAAATACTCGCCAGCGATATCAAGGCGGGCAGTCTGTGCGCCCTGGGGGGGACCGCGCCCAATCCGGTACTCACCACCCTGAAGTATTTCCGGGACGAGTACGAGGACCATATACTGCGCAAGAAATGTACAGCCGGCGTATGCCCGGCCCTCATAACCCTGCACATCAGGGAAGATATATGCACGGGATGCGGTGCCTGCGCCAAGATCTGCCCCGTGGAGGCTATCTCGGGGGAGAAGAAGGAGCCCCATTCCATCGATCCAGACGTATGTATTCGCTGCAAACTCTGCCTCAGCCGCTGTCCGGAAGAGGCAATCTACGCGGAGTGAGGTGGTCATAATGGAGCAAGTTCACCTGAATATCGACGGCAGAGAAGTAGTGACCACCCCCGACCGCACTATACTCGAGGCGGCAAGGGAAGTCGGGATACGCATCCCCAGCCTCTGCTACGAACAACGCATGGAGCCATACGGGGCCTGCCGTATCTGCCTGGTGGAGGTCGAGGGGGCGAGAGGCCTGCTCCCCGCCTGCTATACCACGGTGACGGACGGGATGGTGGTGCATACGGTGACGGACGAGCTCGTAAGGTTAAGGAGGACCATCCTCGAGCTCATCCTCTCGGACCACCCCAAGGACTGCATGACCTGCGAGAGCGCCGGCAACTGCGAACTGCAGGACCTGGCCTACGAGTACGGCGTGAAGGAAGCGCGGTTCTCCGGCGAGGAGCATCACTACGACGTGCTCGCGGACAACCCGCTCATAGAGCGCGATTACGACAAATGCATCCTGTGCGGACGCTGCATCCGCATCTGCCGCGAGGTGCAGGGGGTAGGTGTATACGATTTCGTCAACCGGGGCTTCGACTCCGTACCCGGCATACCATATAACAATGCCATGACGGATTCCCCTTGCGAGTTCTGCGGGCAATGCGTGTCCACGTGCCCTACGGGGGCCATAATATCCATCCCGTCAAAGGGCAAAGGCAGGTCCTGGCAGGCAGAGAAGATCAGGACCACGTGCGGTTACTGCGGGTGCGGCTGCCAGCTCGACCTCCACGTACGTGATGGAGAGATCATCGAGGTATCATCGCCGGTCATGGTGGGTCCGGGAGAGGGCAATACCTGCGTGAAGGGCCGCTATGGCTATGCTTTTATCACGCACGAGGACCGCTTGACGACACCGCTGGTAAGAAAAGACGGGGAACTGGTCCCGGCGAGCTGGGAGGAAGCGCTGGGAACGATCGCCAGCCATATCCGGGAGGCCATGGACGACAAGGGCCCGGACAGCATCGCTTTCCTGGCATCCGCAAGATGCACCAACGAGGAGAATTACCTGATCATGAAGATGGCACGCGCCGTGGTCGGCACCAATAACGTCGACCACTGCGCACGGTTATGACACAGCTCTACAGTCGCCGGTCTGGCGAAAGCATTCGGGAGCGGGGCCATGACCAACTCCCTCGATGACCTGGAGAAAGCGGGATGTATCCTGGTGATCGGCTCGAATACCACCGAGGGGCATCCCATCGTAGGCCTGCGCATAAAACGTGCGGTGATGAAAAACGACTGCAGACTCATCGTGGCGGAGCCTCGCCATATCCGCCTGTGTTACTACGCCGACCAGTGGCTGCGGCACAAGCCCGGGACGGATGTAGCACTCATCAACGCTATGATGAACGTGATCATCACGGAGAACCTGGCGGATGAGGAGTTCATAGCCCAGCGCACCGAGGGCTTCGATGAGTACGAGAAGGTCGTTAAGGAGTATACTCCGGAGCGCGCTGCGGAAATCTGTGGGGTGGCAGCCGAGGATATCCGGAACGCGGCGCGTACCTACGCCGCGGCGGACAGCGCGGCGATCGTTTACGCCATGGGCATCACCCAGCATACCACGGGAGTGGATAACGTCCTCTCGCTGGCGAACCTGGCCATGCTCACGGGCAACCTGGGCAAGGAAGGGACGGGCGTGAACCCCCTGCGGGGGCAGAATAACGTGCAGGGCGCCTGCGATATGGGCGCACTGCCCAACGTCTTCACCGGATACCAGGCCGTTTCGGATGCGAAGGTGAGGGAGAAATTCGAGGCGGCATGGGGTGTGGATTACCTCCCGGGCAACCCCGGGTTGACGCTGATGGAGATGATGGACGCCGCATACCGCGGAGACGTCAAACTGCTGTACATCATGGGAGAAAACCCGGTTATCTCCGATCCGGACGTCGAGCATCTCAAGGAAGCACTCGACAGAGTGGATTTCCTGGTGGTCCAGGACATCTTCCTCACCGAGACGGCGCGTTTCGCGGACGTGGTCTTGCCGGCGGCCTCCTTCGCCGAAAAGGAAGGCACCTTCACCAATACGGACCGCCGCGTGCAGAGGGTGCGCAAGGCGGTAGAACCGCCGGGCGAAGCCCGCGACGACGTGTGGATAATCTCACAGATATCGTCGAGGTTGGGCTACGACATGGCCAATTCAACGGCTACTGAGGTCATGGACGAGATAGCCTCGCTCACCCCCTCCTATGGCGGTGTATCGTATGCGAGGTTGGAGGAGGAGGGCGAGCTCAGGTGGCCGTGTCCGGATGCGGATCATCCCGGTACGCCCATCCTTCACACCGCCAAGATCGCCAGGGGGAAGGGACTGTTCAGCCCCATCGAATACAAGCCGCCGGCGGAGCTTCCCGATGATGATTATCCGCTCATCCTGACCACGGGAAGGCTGCTGACGCATTACCACACCGGCACCATGACCCGCCGCGTAAAGGCCCTGGACGAGCTAGCGCCCCATAACCAGGTATGGATAAATCCCGGCGATGCAGAGAAGCTGGGGGTCGAGGAAGGCCAGGAAGTGGCCCTGCAGTCGCGTCGGGGTTCCATCAAACTCGAGGCCAAGGTCACCACAAAGGTCGGAGAAGGGGTGGTCTTCGTGCCCTTCCATTACGGCGAATCACCGGCCAACGCTCTTACCAATCCGGCCTTGGACCCGGTGGCGAAGATACCCGAATACAAAGTAGCCGCGGTACGCATCTTGACAGGTGAATCCATGGCGGGCATCGAATACAGTACCAGTTCCATGTGAGGCATTGTGGGCAAGTAAGTAACCGTTTATTGCTGACCACGAGATGTTTCGATGGTAGAATAGTAACGGACTGGGGCACGAGTAATTGCTGTAAGCTTTACCGGTTGAATTCGGGCCCTTTAGCGGGGCTGTAGCAGAGCGCAGAAACGGGAGAGATGTTCTATGAATTTATACCAGAATCTCGTAAGAACGGCGGAAAAAAGCCCCGATGCCACGGCCCTCCTTTTTGGGCATGACACTATATCCTACGGAGAGCTTCTCGCACGCACCAACCGTCTGGCCAATGGTCTGCGCGGCCTGGGAGTGAACGAGGAATCCAAGGTAGCTATCCTGCTCCGCAACGTGCCCGAGTTCGTCATCTCCTACTACGCGGTGCTCTCCCTTGGCGCGACGGTTGTACCCCTCTGCTACATGTGCCTGGCCGAGGAGGTAGAGAAGATCGTATGCGATTCCATGGTCGAGACGCTGATCACCAACTTCGAGTTCGACGACCTGGTAAAGGACCTGCAGGCATCCATGTGCTCGCAGATAGACCGCATCATCGTCAAGGACGCTCCGGAGCTGGAGGGGGTCATCCAGTACGAGAAGCTGGTGGAGGAACAGCCAGACACCCTGGACACCGCAGAGCGCGCTGATGACGACGTAGCGGTAATCCTTTACGCACCGACATCTTCCAAGGTAGTGCGTGGATGCATGCTCACACACCGCAACCTCGACTGGAATACGGAGGCCATGACCAGGGGGTGCGAGCTTTCCACGGACGATATCGTCATGGCCGTATTGCCCTTTTTCGCTGTTTACGGACAGAGCTGCGTTATGAACTCCGCCATCAAGGCCGGCGCAAGCCTGGTACTGCAGGAATCGTTTATCCCGGGCGAAGTGCTCAAGGCTCTACAGCACGAGCAGGTCACCGTGTTCTTCGGGGTTCCGACCATGTTCGTCTACATACTCAATCACCCGCTCATCTATCAGTATGACCTGGGATCGGTGAGACTGTGGTTCACCGGAGGCGCGCCTTTCCCGCGCGAGGTCATGGATCGTTGGAACAACGAACTGGGATCGCAGGTATTCGAGGGTTACGGGCTCACTGAAGCTGCCCCCCTGGTTTCCATGCAGCCCCTGGATGGACCTTATAAGATCGGTTCCATCGGGATTCCCCCCGAGGGACTGGAGGTAAAAGTCATCGACGAGGAGGGCAAGGAACTGGAGCACGGAGAGGTCGGGGAGCTTATCGTAAGCGGTCCCAACGTCATGAAGGGATATTACAACAAGCCGGAGGAGACGGAGAAGATCCTCCGTGACGGCTGGCTCTATACGGGAGACATGGTCAACATCGATGAGGATGGTTATATCTTCATCGTAGGGCGCAAGAAGGACCTTATAATCCGGGGCGGATTCAATATCTATCCGCGTGAGATTGAGGAGGTGCTCGCAACCCATCCCCTTATCTCGGAGGCGGCCGTGGTCGGGATCCCCAATAAATACCTGGGCGAGGAAGTCAAAGCTTTCGTCAAGCAGAAACCCGGCTCGAACCTCACCGAGGAACAGGTGCTGGAATATTGCGAGGAACACCTGCCCTATTATAAGACACCCAAGTTCATCGTATTCGTGCGTTCCTTCAAGAAGGATCCATCGGGGCAGATCCTCAAGGACCTCATCGAGGAAGAGGGTTAGTTTTCCCGAGCCCGGGGATAACGGCCCTCGAGCTAGGTCTATATCCGGCCCGGCGACAGGGCTGGTCGTCGTCGCAGGCTCCTTCGAGCACCTTGCTCGCCGGGCAGGTTATTACTAAGACGCAGGGGTGCTCGACGACCGTTATCCCCGGTTCCCGGGAAGTGGTTTCTGAGCTGAACGACACCCGGACGTAATTATCCTTTGCAGCCTTAAACAGATGCACGGATGCTCCCAATGTCGCTTCAGACCGACCCCACAGTTCCCGTTTTGCCGCCTCTTGTGCGGGGCTGCCCAGACGGATGGGGTTCGCCTGAGGGCGTGGCAGCGCAGATCACGGGTGCCAGGCCTCCGAGTATAGAAGACGGGTATCAGGCCTCCATGGAAACGTGGAGGCGCTGACACGCCGGACAATCAATGTGGAGGCGCTGGGACACCGCCGCACCTCGCTTCGCTCGGCACCGTCGCTTTCGCGATTCAAACAGGCGTAGGGGATTGCCCAGACATATGGGATTCTCCTCCCTGCGTGGCAGCGCAGATGAGCTGCGGATGGGGTAGAATCGGGTGGAGGTGTTACCGGAGAGACGGGGGAAAGCCGTTGTCTTCCTTTCTCGACCAGCTGCTGGACTGGCTGCTGCCCCTTTTCGCGAATTGGGGTTATCTCATCGTGTTCACGGGCGTGTTCCTCGAGAGTATTTTCGTCACCGGATGGATCGCACCAGGCACAACGGTCTTGCTCATCGGCAGCTTTTTTGCCGCCCGGGGAGAACTGAACATCTTCATGGTGTGGGCTACGAGCGTAATGGCCGCTCTGCTTGGCGATAACGTCGGTTACTTCATCGGCAGGAGAATGGGCAGGGGGGTAAAGGAGAGATACGATGAGGGATCTCACGTTCACCGCGGTATGGAGAGAAGCCAAGGCTTTTTCGACCGTTACGGCGGCATCACGGTGCTCTTCGGACGCATGATATCCGGTATAGATGCCTTCATCCCAGTGACCGCCGGTATGAATGGCATGCCCCACTGGAGGTACATGGCCTACGATGTTCCCGGCACCATGCTCTGGTCCGGCATCTTCTCCGCCCTGGGCTATTTCTTCGGCGAGAACTGGCGGACTATCGACAAGGTCATAAACGCGTTAGGTTGGGGCATGCTCGGTATCCTCGCGTTGATCGTCGTGATCGTGCTGCTCATAAGGCGCCGCAGGAAGGGGAAGGAAACCATTGTGGCGGAAGGTGGGGACGAGAGGCGGTAGGCGGCTGCATGGAGTTGAGGATCTGCTTCAGAAGACCGTAAGGGGGGTGGCATCACATGGAAGCGGGCCGGCATGCGTGAGCTCGGAAAATACGAGCAAATCCCTGCCCAACTCCCACCCGCTTTCCAGGAGGGGACTCAAGCAGAGGCCAGCGGGACCGAGTGGGGTTCGCAGGGAGCCAGGATATCCCGTTTTTACTGCCCTGTTCCTGTCGTTTCGTGCAGAGGAAAAGGCTTGAGGATTAGCGATATAACCGCCCCACGGCGGCCATTATATCGCTGCGGCAAACCGTCGCTGAGTAGAAAGCTTACCCCAGCGTATGATATTATTACCGATAATTTTAACCGTTCAGACTGCTCGTTTGGGGTAGACGCAGTCTTTCTCGGGAGACATGCCATTGGCCAGAGATAATGGTTTGGGCAAGAAGCTGTTGCTCTCCATCCTGCTGTTCCTTTTCTGGGTGGCCCTCACCGCTACGCTGGCCCTTTATGACCTGGTACTGGGCGCTATCTGCGCGGCTTTCGTGGCGGTGATAACCGTAAGCCTCCTGGGGAGGGCCCTAAACCCCCGCATCACGCCCGCCGTGCTGCTCAGGCTGCCCGTGTTCACGGTTCGGCTGGTCTGGGAGATAATCAAGGCAAACTACGACGTGGCCAAGATCATCCTCACACCCCGTTTGCCCATTGACCCCAGGATAGTCGAATATCGCACCTACCTGCCCGACGATCTCCCGCGCACGGTCTTCTCCGACTCCATCACCCTCACGCCGGGTACGGTTACGGTTGAACTGGAGGAAGACCTGCTGAAAGTCCACTGCCTCTGCCCCTATCACGAGGAAGGGCTGGCGGGTCTGGAGAAGATGGTCGCTTGGTTGTTCGGGGTGAAAAAAGAAGTCCCCACCGGGAGTCCAATGACCCCGACCCTGCAGGGAGAGGGGATTGCCCAGCCCGGAGAGAGCGGCAGCACGTTCGCGGGGGGTGAAGGATAATGGATGTATTTCTCACCGTCATCGCCCTGATCATCAGCCTCAACGCCGTGATCTGCCTCTACCGGGCGGCGGTTGGACCCACCACCCAGGATCGTGTCTTGGGCGTGAACATCGTGGGCACCAAGACCCTGGTGGTTGTGATCCTGGTCACCTTCATCCAGGCGGAAAGCTTCTTCCTGGATGTGGCCATCGTCTATGCCCTGCTCCTCTTCGTGGTGACCGTTGCCATCTCGCGTTACCTGGAGACCGAGGGGTGGAAGGAGATGAGGTAGCATGGCCCAGAACATCGTGGCGGGCGTTTTCTGTTGCATCGGCACGTTTTTCTTCCTCGTGGGCACCACGGGACTAATTCGCATGCCGGACGTTTTCAGCCGTCTGCACCCTTCCACCAAGTGCGATACCCTGGGCGCGTGTTCGGTCATCATC
This sequence comes from Actinomycetota bacterium, assembly GCA_016931915.1. Taxonomy (GTDB): domain Bacteria; phylum Actinomycetota; class Geothermincolia; order Geothermincolales; family RBG-13-55-18; genus SURF-21. The sequence goes on along the minus strand of JAFGDU010000133.1, from coordinate 1,980 downwards.
GGCATGGCCGTGTACGGCGGCTGGTCGTGGGACATCATCAAACTCGTCCTCATCGCGGGCTTCGTGCTCCTCTACAGCGCCACTTGCGGGCACGCCATAGGCCGCTCGGCCCTCAGGAGGAACATAAAATATTGGAAAAAGAACGGAGAGAAGGTGGAAGATGGCCACGGCGCTTAACATCACTTTCCTCGTACTCCTGGTGGCCACGGCGCTCCTCGCGGTTTTCGCGCGCGACCTGCTGGCGGCGGTGATCATCTTCTCGGTATACAGTCTGATCATGGCCTTGATGTGGCAGCGCCTGCAGGCACCGGACCTGGCCCTCACCGAGGCCGCGGTAGGAGCCGGGGTGACTGCGGTCCTATTCGTGGTCACGATATTCAAGACACTCAGGAGAGAGGAGGAGGAGGATTGAAGAGGGTAATCTCCCTGGTTTTCATCGCGGCACTGTTCGCGCTCCTCCTCTACGTGGTGGCCAACATGCCGGCCATGGGCGAAGCGGATAATCCCACCAACTCCAGCGAGGTCATCGAGCGTTACCTGGAGAAAGCGGAGGAGGAGACGCACACCGAGAACGTCATAACCGGAATCATCATCAATTACAGGGGCTACGACACCATGGGAGAGGTGACGGTCATCTTCTGCGCCCTGGCCGCTGTCCTGGCCGTTCTGGGAAGGGAGAAACGCGGCAGGATATACGCCTACGCGGACCGCTCCAAGGTCCCGTCCTCGGTCATCGTCAGGACTATGGTGGCCTTCCTGGTGCCCTTCATCATCCTCTTCTCCATCTACACCATTCTGCATGGAGAGATATCGCCGGGAGGCGGCTTCCAGGGGGGTGCCATCATCGGGGGCAGCATGATCATCTTCACCACCATTTTCGGCCTCTACGAGTCGTCACAGCGCATCCCTCAGAAGTTACGCCTTCCCCTGGAGGGATCGGCGGTGATCACCTTCTTCATCGTGGGAGTGCTGGGACTGGTCGGAGGGGGGAATTTCCTCACCTTCGCCTGGCCGAATATCGCCGAGAGCCTGCAGCCCTCCGTGGTGCTCTGGCTTACCGTAATAGTCGAGATAGGCATAGGCCTGGGCGGTGCCATGATTTTCATATCCATCCTCTTCAGCATGATCCGGGAGGAGGAAGAGATTGCGGTTGTTTCATAATTATCACTATATAGCGGCCATGCTCCTCTTCTGCATAGGCCTTTATACAGTCATCGTGCGCCGCAATATCATCAAGAAGCTCATCGGCTTGAACATCATGGAGACCTCGGTGTTCCTCTTCCTTATATCCCTCGGTTACCTCGAGGGCGGCATCGCTCCCATCCGCAGCGGTGGAGCGGACCCCTCGCGCATGGTGAACCCCCTCCCCCAGGCCCTCATCCTCACGGGAATCGTGGTGGCGGTGAGCGTAACCGCCCTGGCCCTGGCCATGGTTATCCTCCTCTACCGCCAGTACGGCACCCTGGACGTGGACCGCCTCTTCCGCGACGAGGAAGCGGAAGAGGAGCAGGAAGAGGGGAAGGAGGGCACCACGTAGATGGGCGCCTACCGCCATTTCCCCATTCTCATGATCACCATACCCCTGGTGTGCGCGGTGCTCATGCCTTTCCTGGGTTACCTGAAGAGCAGATGGGTGGCCTGGGCGTCCCTTGTCCCCCTTGCCTCCTCGTCCATCCTGGGCCTTCTGCTCATCGGCAAGATCCCATCTGAGGGATATATCTCTTATCACCTCGGCGGCTGGGAACCACCCTGGGGGATCGAGATCCGCGTGGATTACATGGGCCTGTTCCTCATGCTGGTGGTCTGCGGCATCACGCTGCTGGCCCTCTTCTACTCCCGGCGCTACATCGACAAGGAGGTCTCCGGCGGGCGCCTGACCGCGTACTACGTGCTCTTCCTGCTCATGTCCGGAGCCATGCTCGGTTTCGTGGCTACAGGTGATATCTTCAACCTCTTCGTGTTCATGGAGATCCTGGCCCT
>JAFGDU010000132.1 GCA_016931915.1 Actinomycetota bacterium | reverse complement strand
TCGGAGTGGCGGAATCGGTAGACGCGCTAGGTTGAGGGCCTAGTGAGGAATTTCCTCATGGGGGTTCAAGTCCCCCCTCCGACACCAGCATAAAACCCCGGCATCGGTCCGGGGTTTTTCATAATTGCAGGGGAGGGATCTAGGTAAGCGCTGAACAGTTGTATTAAGATGGGGCTACGATGCGCTCCATTCCTCGAAGATGCGCACGGCATCGATGGCATCCCTTCCCAGGGCATCCAGCCCGAACCTGTCAACCAATTCCTGGGTAGTGCAGGCGCCCCCGATGGCGATCTTTACCTTGTCGCGCAAACCGGCCTCCCTTATTGAGTCGACCACTTCTCCGATGGAACCGATCATGGGGGTTATGAGGACCGAGATGCCGACAAGCGTGGCGCCGCTCTCTTGCAGGGAGGCAACGACCTTGGACTCCGGTACGTCGACTCCCAGGTCGATGACCTTGAATCCGGCCGCGGAGAGCATCGTGACGACGAGGTTCTTGCCGATATCGTGTATATCTCCTTTAACGGTGAAGACGACCACCGGCCCCTTACGAGCGGCGGCGTCGCCCGATATGAGGGGTTCGAGCACCGACATGCCTTCCTTCATGGCTTCTCCCGCGAGCACCAGGTCGGCAAGGTAGTACTCTTCGGCCTGGAACAGGTCCCCGATCTCTTTCATGCCGTCCCCAAGACCTTTCAGGGCGATTTCCAGAGGAGGCGTACCGGCGTCTAGGGCTTCCCTGACCGCAGCCTGGATGTTCTCGATGTCCAGATCGACCAGGGTCTTCCTTACCTTCTCTATGGCGTCCACCAGCACCACCTCCATTTTAACGCTAAGTATGTTTGCGATGGTGATTATTATAAACGATAAGTTGAAGGGCGAGGGCAACTTCGTGTTGGTGAAATACGGATAGAGCGGAAAGGTCGCCACGAGTCAGTCCGGACCACGCAGCATAACGTGGCTGCACGGGACATGGCCGTTCACGAGTCCAGATAACGGGCGAGAAAATCGGCGATCAATGCATTGACCCTCCGGGGCTGTTCCTGCTGGACCCAGTGACTGCAGTTGGAGATGAATTCTATCTCGAGGGGACCATCTACCTCGGTATGAAAATCATCGCTGAGCTCCTTCCCGAGAGCCTTGTCTTCCTCCCCCCATATAACCAGAGTCGGGCAGCGCACTTTCGCTTCACTGCTCTCGCTAAGGCGGGGAGAACGAAGAAAGCCGCGGAAGGCGGCACGGTAGTAGTTTATACCGCCGGTGAGCGCACCTGGCTTGGCGGCCGCTTCCTTGAACATGGCGATGTCATGGTCGCTGAAGGCGCTCTTGTCGATGGCCCATCCACGGAAAGCCCGTTCTATGAGTTCGTAATCGCGCGCGCGCATAACCGCCTCGGGCAGAAGGGGAAGCTGGAAAAGGAACATGTAATAGGAGCGGCGCAACTGGGCGCGATTGCCCATGAGGTGGCGCATGAGAACGGCCGGAGGTGGGCAGTTAAGAATGATCAGGCGGTCAACCATTTGCGGGTAATAGGCAGCGAAGGGCCAGGCGACCCCGCCCCCCCAGTCATGTGCTACCAGCACGGCGCTGGACTCTCCGAGGTGGTGGATCAAACCCTGTATGTCCTCCATGAGCGCGCCCAGGCGGTAATGCGAGACGCCCACAGGCTTCTCGGACTGGTTGTAGCCGCGCATGTCCGGCGCCACCACGCGGTAGCTTTCCGCCATGGCGGGGATCTGGTGTCTCCATGAATACCAGAATTCCGGAAAACCGTGCAGCATGACCATGAGGGGACCATCCCCCGCGGTTACGTAATGCAAGCGGATGTTGTTTACGTGGGCGTATGCGTGCTTCCAGGGTTCATGAGAACTCATCGCGCACCCTCCCCTCCAGGATGTTATGGGCATTCTCCTTTGGTTCGAACATTTCCATCTTACAACCTCCCTTGATGCCAGAAAAGGAAGAAGGCGTGAGAAGATGGCGTCAAGCCATACGTCGAAGAGCTAGGGTTGCTAAAGTGCGGGACAACCGGCCGGTTGTTGTCGAGGGTTAAACGCCCGATTCGATACTGCGGCAAAAAATGGGAAGATATGATAGCCTTTCGGGTAGGGCGGAGAAGAGCTCGAGCGCATGGAACATCCAGGTGAAAACGATGAGCGAGAAGAGGATGCCACGAGTCGAATTGAAAACTACGCTAAGGCCGCCGTTGGGTATCAATACCTATAAGGCCATACCTGAGATGGTTGCATTCCACCGCCTGGGGCCCCTTCCATCCAGTACCAGCACCATCGGGCTTGGTCGCATACTGCTCAGCCTTGACGGTGATGGTGGTGAGCTCTTCGGCATCCAATCCCATGTCAAGACCGGGAGATGGAAGACGGAGACCGATCCCCTGCCGGCGGCGGATGCCGAGGGAAGCCTGGTCATCCTGGACCCAAGTGGCGGAGACGAACTGGTCTTCATCAGTGCCGATCCCCGCTTTACATGGCATGAGGAGAGCCAATCGCTTCATATCTCGCTGAGCGAGGGGACGGCCCTGATCTTCAAGGTCGCAAGTTGTCTCCTGGTGGGAGTGGACCGCGGGGGCCGGCTTACCGATATCTGGATGTTGGACCTGGATCTGAGCCTGGAGTAGCGACGTTAGGCGGTTCGCGTTCCGATAGCCACGGGCTTGCCGGCGCATGCCACCCCTGGTGCCGCGGCAGGCAGCAAGAACCAGAACACGCACATATACCGCCCGCCTCGGACGCGTTGCCGGTGTGCCCCAAGATATACGAAGCCTTTTCAGTCTTCCGTAATGAACTGTGCTTTGAGCTCCTTTTTAAGTATCTTTCCGGTCGCGGTGCGGGGCAAGGCCTCGACGAAAGCGACTTTCTTGGGGATCTTGTACTTGGCCAGCTTGCCCTTGCAGAAATCGATGACCTCCTGCTCGCTTACCTCGACGCCTGGTGAGGGGACGACTATGGCAAGGCCGACCTCGCCCCACTTGTCGTCCGGAACGCCGATCACACCTGCGTCCGCGATTTTCTCGAAGGCCATGAGCGCGTCCTCCACCTCGGCGGGATAAACGTTCTCTCCACCGCTGATGTACATATCCTTGCGCCTGTCGACGAGATAGAGATAACCCTCTTCGTCTATGTATCCCATATCGCCGGTATGAAGCCACCCATCGGTTATGGATTCCGCGGTGGCCTCGGGAAGCTGCCAGTACTCGCGGATGACGTTGGGGCCCTTGACCCATACCTCGCCCATTTCACCTCGGGGCAGGTCGTTTCCCTCCACGTCGATTATCCTTATATCGGTATGAAAGACGGGTTTCCCGCAGGAACCAAGCTTACGCAGGGCATCTTCCGTACGCAGGGCGGTGATGGCGGTCGCGGTCTCGGTCATGCCGTAGCCCTGGTTGAACGTGATGCCATGTTTGAGCCAGGTCTCTATGAGGGGCCTGGGACACGGTGCACCGCCGGCGATGAAGAAGCGGATGCTGGTGTAATCGGTGGTCTCGAACTCCGGCACCTGGGTCATGAGCAGGAACATGACCGGGATCCCGAACATGAAGGTGATCTCATCGTCTTGGATGATCTTGAGCGACTCCACGGGATTGAAGAAGCGCTGGATGACGACTCGCGCGCCCACGTAGAGGGCGGGGAAAGCGGAGACGGCGAGCCCTCCTATGTGAAAGAGCGGAGCACAAGCGATACTGGCATCGGAGGAGTCGAAGGCATACATGTTGATGGAATTGATGGCATTCCACTGCGTGTTGCCGTGAAGTATGGCCGCCCCCTTGGGTTTCCCCGTGGTGCCGGACGTGTACATGATGAACTGGATATCGTCCAGGGTGACCTCGGCGTCGGGGACGGGTTCCTCAGTGGATCTGCCGGAGATCAATTCCTCATACAGGGGATCGGATGCCGAACCTCCTTCGAGCTCGCGGATAAACTGGCGCATGGAGGGCACCTTTCCCCTCAATGCCTCCGCACTCTCCGCAAACTCGGGAGAATATATGAGGCCGATGGGGCTCGAGTCGTTGAGGATGTACTCGAGTTCGGGTGGGGCCAGCCGGAAATTGAGTGGCACCATTATCCCACCCAGTTTGCTCAAAGCAAGCAATACCTCCAGGAATACGTTGGTGTTGGCAAGGAGCGCCGCGAAGCGAACGCCCTTCTTCACTCCAGCTTCCTGCAGGGCATGGGCAAGGCGGTTTACCCTTGCGTTGAACTCTCCCTTGCTCAGGGTGAGATCACCATATTTTATATAGGGTTCGTCGGGATAGCGCGCCGCCCAGCGCGCAGGCCATTCACCGATATTCATACATATCCCCCCATGGTTTTCGCTCGGCCGTCCAGCACCGCGCAGGGGCTGCAACGGACAGATGGTCTGGATTAGTGGAATAGTTCCTGCAACCGCATCCCTCCTTAAGTGAACGATCGGAGTCAGCTGCCCGCGGACATTATATCGCAATACATATTATGTACATCGGTAACCCCGTTGAAACTCTTCTGGCACACATGCACGGCCGTCTCCGTTGGGCTGGAAGCGGTTTATCGAGTGCGGTCATCTACATCTTCGGGTGAGCGCACGTGCGCCGGGAATGCTGCGGGTGGCATTCTCTCCGCTGATGAAGATCACGTTTTGCGCGTATGCACCCTGCGGTAGCTCGTACCTGTCTCAGGCCAGGCTAATAATATATACTCTTCACATGAGTCATCATGAGGATAGATCACCCTTACTGCTGAAAGTGGCCTTGCGCCAGGCGCTGCGTCGCATGCAGGACGAGGCGGATGCATTCTCGCAGTTCGAGGCGCTGGCTGGGAATCTGGGGTGGGACGAGGTCGCCGATGCGTCTGCGGAAACGAGGAAGGCCTTGACGGAGGCCCTCGAAAAGGCCGCCGATGCCGTCGAGGCCGCGGTAAAGGTCCAGGCCGAATCCGCACATGCCCACGAACACGTACACCTCGAGGGTCACGCCCACGATCATACCCATACTCATAGCCATCCCCACGAGCATCCCCATGGTCACGATCATCCAGAGGGTTAGGACAACAGATCGAGTGCTGTAACGCTGCGTTAACCGTCCTGCAGAGGCAGGATGCACGGTCCATTGCCGCGAGCGCTTGAACGGCAGTCGAGCGACATCCTCCAGCCACGCACGGGATGGCACGAAGGATTTCTTCGAGCGTATCCATTCGCGATCATCCGTTACGCTGTCTCATAAGAGCTAGGAAAATTTCTCCATGAGGTCGGTGAAGGGGAGGTGGTAATTGATGAAGGTGGGAATGGGATAACGGACCCCCCTTGCGCTCGTGGCCTCCAGACCCTCCATTATCCGTTCTGCCCAGGCAGACGGGAAGGCGAAGATGAGCTCGTCGTCATGGGCGGTTGCGAAAACGCGGTCGCCGTTCCCGGGCAGCGCAACCCTGGGCGCGGCCATGGCAAAAGTGCGAACGATACCCTCGTTGCAGGAACCCGCGATGCCGCCGAAATCCGCGGGTACCCTCTCGCCCGTCCAGCGTGCGGTGGCGTGTACCAGGCGCATGATCTGAGCGGGATTGGCATAGACCACGATCAAATGCGGTTCCACGCGTGTGCGCGTGAGCGGTGAGAGGACAAGCCCGCTATATGCGCCGGGCTCGAGCATATCCATGCCCTCTGTCCTTCTGGTTGCCGTATCCTCGTCCCTGGCGTAATTCATGGTAATCAGGAAGGCGGACATAAAGGATGGCCCGGTGGTTACGTCCCAACCCAGTGCGGCGTTGGCCAGGGGGCAGCTGGACTCCTCGAGTTCGAAGAGCATGGTCAGGCCCCTCTCCCTCGTGAGCGTCAAACCCTGGCAGAGAGCGATACTGGAGCCGGTTTCCTCTCTGGGCCGGCGTGCCCGTTCCGGCGGGTCTTCGCCGGGTTCAAGGAAGCGTATCGCTACCGGGAAGGTGGCTGGCCTGAGATGCCCCTCGAGCTTTCCCCCGTAATCCCTCCATTCCTCCATGATCCCCTCCTTGTCGTGTAAACGTTCATGGCAATGGTTGCGACTGAATGAAGCAAGCCGATCCCGACCTCAAGGACGGCGCTGTACGAGCCGTGGCCGCGCCATCACCTTCCGCGCCGGGCCTCGTGCGCGAGAAGACGTAGTCCGCTATCCGGCGGAAGAGCCACCACCACCGCCCCCTCCTCCGGAAGACCCACCACCGAAGCCTCCACCACCCCCGGAGCCAGAGGAGCTGGGAGAGGAAGTCAGGGTACGGGAGAGGCTCCCGGCCATATCGTTCAGCGAGGTCGTCAGCAACACGGCGTTGAAGGTTGCCGAAGTACCCGAATACCACATGGGTGGAGAGGTGTATATATCCTGGAATTTCCGGGCCCATGCTTCTTCGACACCCAGCACCATGGCATAGGGAAGGTTGGCCTGGAATGTCTCGGGAGTCATGTATTCAAGCTCGGGTTTTTCGGCCGTCTCCATGTATTCCTTGAAGCCCAGAACCTGTTCGTACGCCCTGGAGCCATCACGAGTACGGGCGGGCATCGCCCAGCCTATGGCGCCGATGATGATTCCCACGGGCACGAGGGAGAGTATGAGCACTTTAAACCAGCCGAGATCAAGCCATATGGGCAGCAAAAAGAAGGCTGCGATGGATGCGAGCGAGAGAAGGAAGGCGATGGTCGTGTATGTGCTTCTCACCTTGCCGGGATCGCTGGTGAAGAGGCGCTTGTCGAGCACTTCCCTCTTGATGCCGCGGTTCATGATGGCGTCGTTATGGATATAGAACTTGTTGGTGAGGTCGTCCTGGGTCACCCTGGAGCCCTCCTCGAACAGCCCCTCCATTATCTCGCGCTCGTAGTTATGGAGGCCGGAAAGGTCTTCCTGCAGACGTTCGAAGCCGTATTTCTTCACGCGGATGATACTTCTCTCTTCGTCCTCGAAGATCCTCATATATCCGCGGCAGGCCAGATCGACGATGGTCGCCGAGATGTCCTGGACGCGTGGTTTCTCGTTGACCAGCATCCCGACCATTGCGGGAGTCAGGCCCGGAGGTGGCTCGTATTGGACCATGCTGGTACCGGTCCTGCCCACGTCGCGCCCGCGCTTCCACCATAAGGCGAGCATGAAGAAAAGCACCGCGGCAAGTAGAGCCGAGGACGACGCGATGATCGCGATACCGCAGGCCATGTCGTACTGCCATGGTTTATTTACGACGCCCTTGGGGAAGGCGACATCGATACTGAAATCGGAGTATGGGGGTATGTCCTCTACCTGCCACCAGAAAACGTCACCATCCCTGCCCGAATCGTAAGATCGTGGGGGATTGTCGATATTAACGTACTGGGTCGTACGTACCTCGGCAAAGTCAGTTCCCGGGGGCAGGCTCACAGTTGTCCTCGAGGAATCGATGGGAACGCTACGGTCATATGTAAAACTCTGCCAGTAAAGCCGATCGTAATCCTCTGCGAAGATCAGGCCCCCCGTTATACGGTATTCGATCACCCATCCCCGCTGCTCGTCCTGTGCCTCGAAATCGATATGCACGTTTTTGCCCCAGTCGTAACTTTCGACGCTCCAGAGGTCGGGGTCGTAAGGCTCGCCATCGAGGTCGTAAACGGCGATATCGTGTATGCGCACTTTTCCATATGTTCTGCCCTCGTCAAAATCTGGAAGGCTGTTCGAGATATCGCGGTTGAGGAAGGAAAAGCTGCCCTGGAAATTGACTATCTGGGTCTCCCGCACCGTAAAAGAGGAGTCCTCGTTGACGCAAAAATCCGTGTCGAAACGCTCGAAATCCCAGGCCTTCTGCTTGGGCGCGGTGAATGCGGCTCCCGATAGGTCCATGATCGTTGCAGGCCAGTAACAGCTGATCGAATAAGAGGAAGCAACCGAGAGGTAGGCTGCCTCGACGACTGCCGTGTCGTTGCCGACGAAGCGTTTTGATATCTGCCCCGAATAATCGACCGGAAACACCTCGAGATCCACTAGGGAAGTATCGACGGCAGCCGGGAAGCGAATGGTGACGGAGGAAGCGTCGATGGGAGAGTCCCTTTCCACGGGAACCGCTCCCCATTCCGGGATCCCCACCAGCTCACCTGTGACATCGAACGCTCCATGGAGCAGGTACTCGAACGTATAGGTCGCTGTAGGGAGCGATTCACTGACATTGCACCAGAGGGTATAGCCGTCGAGGCCCTCCTCGCTGTCCCAGGAACCGTCGGGAAGTGCGGTTCCATCGCCACCGAGCACCACTGCCTCGGTCACCGTACCGTAGGAAGCGGGGATGAAAATACCGACCCATCCCGAGGAGTCCTGGAACCTGTAGGTGACCTTGTTACGGACCAGGAGAGATCCGTCGGCGTTTATATTCAACTCCGTGTGGAAGGCGACGTAGGTATAGGACGGTTGCGCCTGGGCTGGAGGGAGGCATAGCGCGGTAAACATCAGTGCAACCAGAAAAGCCGTTGCCACGAGGCTCCATGGCCGTTGCATCCCTCGCATATCTTCAGCCTTACCTTTCATCCCAACTCCCGCGTATCAGGGCATCATTATACCCACCGTGGGGTTTCAAGGTCATATTGAGGATATCATCTTTTGACCGGCGGTGCTCTTCGTTCTCCCGGTGTAACGTGGCGATAAAGGAATTGATGCAGGGGTGCTTGGCGCGTAGCGGGCAAACGCCTGCCGGATTGCGCGGGACGTGGCGGTAACGAGCACGCCGAACGCTGCCCGGAAGCACATTCCAGAGCGCATCGGCGAAGTGGTAGAATCCCTATAAGCGGATACTGACGGGACCATCAGCATGATGACGTGGAAAAGGCACCAGCGGTGTGGTCGTAATGGGACGTATGCGCACCAAGTCCTCCGGCCCGTGCCGCGCAAGAGGCACAGGGCATACGAAACCGCGCCATGGCTACCGCCCGTATGCATGTAAATAAAGGAGTTGAAGTGGTACAGACCCTGGCCCGCTGCCGCTCCTGCGGCCTTCCCGCTAAACTGGCCGAGCGCATCGAATGGCGAGACGGCGGAATCATCGTCCTCGGCCGTATGAAGTCGATGCGGCTGGCCATGCTGGACGCGCAGACCATGGAGAGCATACACAATGCTGTAGCGGCCGAGACGGGAGAAGAAAGCATCACGGAGGCGGAGAAGGAATATACGCGTATCGTGATCGGCAAGCTTATGGCGGGGATAAAGGGCAGATTGACCCGCTACGGAGCGATTAAGAAGAGGGTCCTGGAGGGCATGGAGGAATACTCCATTCTCCTGGGCATGGGAAGGCTGGAGATAGAGAAATTCACACCCGGTGCAGGTGGGTTGCTGAACCTGCACGAGCCCTTCAACATATCGATGGTCGTGGCCGGGGTCACGGGAACCCTCGAGGAAATGGACCGCTGCGGGTATGCTGCTGAGATAACCGCGATCGGGGCGAACTCCCAACGCCTCGATCTGCGCGTTGTGGAGACGCATGGTACAAAGGCCGTTTCCCGCAAGCCCTTTCCCGATAACCAGAGCTTAAAGGGAGTTGAGAAGCAGCAAGGGTGCCATCTTTGCGGCCTGCCATCGTTCGTCTCGCAGCTTATCTGGGACGAACTATACGGCGTTGTGACGGCGGGCGTGAGGGGGAGGAGGGTTGCACTAGTTCCCGTGTTTTTGCTGGAGGCCATCACGGACCCGATAGTCGAAGCCGGCAAAGGCAGCCGGCAAGAGCTGCTGGAAGAGGCCGTATATAACGCTACCGCGATCACCCTGGAGGGGGGAACGGGCGATGCTTACGAGAGCGCGGATCTGATACCCCGCAACGGCGATGCGCAGGCGGCTTGGGACAGTCTGCGCATGAGAGGATGGGGCGAGGTGGTAGGCAGCAGCATGTCAGGTGAGAGCTGGCAGGTCGATGTGGCCGGTGTGGTAAACGCCGGCCTTGTCGCCGGCTGGCTGCGCGCGCTATATGCTGCCGCGACGGGCGAAAAAGCATCCGCGACCATCAAAGAGGAGAGAGAGTATATCACGTTCAAGCTGGATTGAAGCCGCGTCAGGCATGACCGGCTGAGTGGATAGGTATTGGAACTGCCGGGAAAAGGAGGTCGATGCAGTTGTATAAGGAACAATTCTCCCTGGAAGGCAAGGTTGCCATCGTCACCGGGGGCAGCAGGGGGATAGGTCAAGCCATCGCAGAAGGATACGCCGAGATGGGCGCCAAGGTGGTGTTGGCAAGCCGTAAGGCCGAGGCACTGGAGGAAGTACGCAAGGGCATCGAAGCGGCCGGCGGAGAGGCCTGCGTGATACCCACTCACATGGGCGATATGGAGGGGATCGGGAGGCTGGTCCAGGGTACGTTGGACAAGTACGGCACCATAGATATCCTCGTCAACAACGCTGCGACCAACCCCATCTTCTGCGGCACCGGGGATGTCGAGGAACCTGCCTTCGAGAAGATCATGGAGGTAAACGTAAAAGGGCTGTTCTTCCTTACCCAGCAGGTGGGCAAGGTCATGTGCGAGAAAGGTTCGGGAGCGGTGATCAACGTCTCCTCCGAGGCTGCCTTCTGCCCCACACCGTTTCTGGGGGTCTATTCCGTTTCCAAAGCGGCGGTGAACATGCTCACCAAGGTATTCGCTCAGGAGTGGGGACCCAGGGGTGTCAGGGTAAACGGTATAGCGCCCGGGCTGGTAAAAACCCATTTCAGCGAGGCTCTGTGGGGAAACGAGGCCATCCTTCAGGCAGCATTGGTATCAACTCCACTGGGAAGGATGGCGGAGCCAGAGGAGATGGTGGGACTTGCCATCTTCCTCGCTTCCGATGCCTCGAAATACATGACCGGTCAGGTAGTCCTGATAGACGGAGGAAGAGAGATCTCGTCCTGAATCCCGGACCAGGCATACGATGTTTGGGAGGTGAGTTGCGATGGGTGCATCGCTATGGGACGGCGTCAGCATAGGCGGGCTGGAACTTCGTAACCGGGCGGTGATGCCCGCCATGGGCACCGGATACGGGTCACCACAGGGGCATGTGACCGAACGACTGAAGGCCTACCACAGTCTCAGGGCCGAGGGGGGAGTAGGGCTGATCATCACCGAGGTATGCGCCGTGCATCCCACCGGTAAGGCGCTCGCTGCGGAACTGGGCATTTATGACGATACCTTTATACCGGGATTGAGAGAGCTCGCAACCGCTATCAAGGGGGCAGGAGCCGCGGCGGCGGTACAGCTGCACCACTCGGGCCGGGAAACGCTGCCGTCATTAATCGCAGAACAGCCGGTCGGGCCCTCGCCCGTTGCCAGCCGAGCCATGGGCCAGGTTCCGAGGGAGCTGAGCGTGGACGAGATAAGGGAACTCATACTCTGCTATGCCGCCTCCGCCAGGCGGGCGCGTGAGGCAGGTTTCGATGCGGTGGAGGTGCACGGAGCCCACGGCTACCTCGTACACCAGTTCATCTCGCCCTACTCAAATCTGCGCGATGACGCCTATGGGGGCGACGACGAGGGGCGCTTTCGCTTTGCCAGGGAGGTGGTGCGGGAGATAAAAAAGGCCGCCGGCGATGATTTCCCGCTCATATTCCGTTTCTCGTCTTCGGAGGAGTTGAAGGGCGGATACGACCTGGAGTACATCCTACCACTGGTCGAGATGCTCGAGGAGGACGGCGTCGATGCGTTGCATGTATCGTGCGGCATATACGATTCTCCCGGAAACCCGACCAGCCCTGGCATGCACCACCCGTACGGCATCAACGTGGAAAGGGCGGCCGCCGTTAAGGACGCGGTGGAGGTGCCGGTGATCGTGGCCGGCAAGATCCACGACCCCGACTTCGCCGAAGAAGTGTTGCAGGCATCCAAGGCCGACCTGGTGGCCTTCGGGAGACAGCACCTCGCAGACCCATATTTTCTGGCCAAGGCGGCACGAGGCCGACACGAAGACATACGTTTCTGCCTCTCGTGCAACCAGGGCTGTATAGAACGCCTGTCCTTCGAGATGCGCTCCGCCACCTGCGTCATCAACCCGCTCTGCGGACGCGAGCAGGATTTAGAGCTTCGCAATACTGTGTCCACCGGCCCGTTTCTGGTGGTGGGAGCGGGGGCGGCGGGACTGCAGACCGCCATAACACTCAAGGAAGCAGGCGCGGAAGTGAGGATAGTGGAGCGGGAGGAGAAGGCTGGCGGGCAGCTCAGGGCGGCGGCGAGGCCGCCGGGCAAGGAACCACTGGCGGAGTGGGTGGATTGGGCCGAGAGACGCCTGCGCTCCCTGGGACAGCGCATAGAGTTCGGTATCGAGGCGGACGAGAAAACCATCGCGAGCGAGGAGTGGGAGGGGATCGTCAATGCCTGCGGCGCAAAGCCGTTGATACCAGCGCTGCCAGGCGCAGATCTGGAGATCAACGCCGAGGCGAGGCAGGTACTGCTCGGGCTCACTCACACCGGAAAGAAAGTCCTGGTGGTTGGGGCCGGTCCGGTGGGCATGGAGACGGCCCATTATCTCATCGCAAACGGGAGGGGAGTTACCGTGGTCGAGGAGCAGGAATACCCGCCCCTTACGCCTCTGACGTCGCATGGCTACTTCCTTCACCGCGTGCTGAGAAAGAGCGGAACCCTGCTGCTGGCGACCAAATTGCTGGAGGTCAACGGCGGTGGTGCACTGGTGCAAGCGAGGGGAGAAGAGAGGCAACTGGAAGCCGATACGGTGGTGTGGGCGGTGGGTTCGATACCGGAAACAGGGTTGGCGGAAGCGGCACGCGAAGCTGGGATAGCCGCCCTGAGCGTAGGCGATGCGGTGGAGCCCAGGCGTATTCTGGAAGCCGTGCACGAGGGCTACAAGGCGGCGAGGCAGTTCCTGTACGGCGTCGAGTACAAGGGGAAAGCGTGAGAAACGGATAGAACGCGAGAGATAGGGATGAATTGCCCGAAGAGGATCAAAGAAGGGATGGACTACGAGGCTGGTTTAACAGCTTGAAGAACATGGATAAAAGGGAGGTGTAGCGCATGCGGGAGTTCCTTGCTGGCAGGATCGCCATAACACAGGGAGATCTGACCGCCTGCGACGTCGATGCTATCGTCAACGCGGCGAACAAGAGCCTTCTGGGCGGGGGTGGTGTCGACGGTGCAATACACAGGGCGGCAGGCCGGGAACTGCTAGAGGAATGCCGGACCCTGGGGGGTGCCGAGACGGGAGAAGCGAAGATAACGGGAGGATACAGGCTGCCGGCCAAACATGTCATACATACGGTAGGCCCGGTCTGGCATGGCGGCGATCGGGACGAGGAGAAGCTGCTTGGCGATTGCTACCGTAACAGCCTTAAGGTAGCCTCTGAAAACGGGTTGAAAAGCATAGCCTTCCCTTCCATCAGCACCGGGGCATACGGGTTCCCCATTGAGAAAGCCGCTCCCATAGCCATGCGGGCGGTAAAGGAAATGCTTCAGGGTGATCCCGGAATCGAGAAGGTCTATTTCGTCTGCTTCAGCGGCAGCGATCTTCAAGTATACCTCGAGGGAGCCGGCGATATACTCGGCGATTGAGGAAATCACCTGCTACGGGGATAATGTTAATAACCGGCGCCATGCGTGCGGCGGGTAAGGAAGCGAAAACGGCGCTTGGAGGCGAGGCGATCCTCCGTTATGCATAAGGAGAGTTCCTTGAAGATCCTTTTTGTCTGCACCGGTAACATCTGCCGCAGCGCCATGGCGGAGGCATTCCTGAAGGAAGAGTTGTCCGCGCTCAACGGCCGCACGGAGGTCGAGGTAAATTCTGCAGGACTGCAGGCCGACGAGGGGGGCAGTGTCCCGCCCGAGGTGCTCTCGGTCATGGAGGAGTTCGGCCTGGATATATCGGGACACCGCGCCCATCTTCTCAACCGCGATGATGTCGATGAAGCTGATCTCATACTGGCCATGGCTATGCACAACAGCTCGCGCCTCCTGACCGAGTACCAGGAAGCGGTCGACCGCGTGTTCACCCTCAAGGAGTTCGTCATACAGGGAAGCAAGAAAGGGCGGGAAATAGAGGAGAGGGATCCGGCCAGGAGGCTTGTCGAACTGCGCAAATGGATACGGCACGTAGAGGGGCTCGACCAGGACGAGGGCGGGAAGGACCTGACCAGGAAACTGGGCGTTTTCATGCTCCATTACTTTCATATATACGATCACAGTTTCGGTATCGACGATCCGCTGGGGCAGTCCATGGAATTCATGCGGCGCACTGCGCACGAGATAAGGGATGCAGTGCGATGCCTGGTGGGAACGGAGCTGCTGGCATTGAAGGAAACCTGAAAGCGGTGAATGCGCCACCCCGACTCGATTCCGGGGCGAGGCACAGGAATAAGGAGGTGGGTTTTGGAGGACGTATTGTTCAAACGCGAGGATCAGGTAGAGATCATAACCCTGAACCGGCCGGATATCATGAACTGTTTCAACAACAATATGCTGTATGTACTCGCCAACAGATTCGCGGAACTGCACCAGGATGACGATTGCAGGGCGGTGGTGATAACGGGCGCGGGGCGCGGTTTCTGCACCGGGGCCGATCTCACGGGCGGCGGGGCGCGTGCCGATGCCGCCACCCCCATGGGAATGCGCCTCAGCACGCATGTCTATTCGGCCGTCATCAGGGCCATGGTGACCATGGAGAAACCGGTCATCGGCGCCATAAACGGAGACGCGGCGGGAGCGGGATGCAACTTCGCCCTCGCCTGCGACCTGCTCATAGCCTCGGAGAAAGCCCGCTTCATACAGGTCTTCGTGCGACGGGGGCTGGTGGTGGATATGAGCGGCACTTTTTTCCTCCCGCGCCTGATCGGGCTGTCAAAAGCCAAAGAGCTGGCGTTCTCGGGCGAGGCTGTCGATGCCCAGAAGGCCCTCGATCTTGGGCTGGTGATGAAGGTCGTTCCCGAGGACAAGCTCATGGAAGAAGCCATGGAAACGGCGCGCAAGCTGGCACAGGGGCCCACCCGGGCCATCGGCATGATCAAGCGCATGCTCAACCGCTCCTTCGAATCGGACCTGGAGACTGCGCTGGAGATGGAGGCCACCATGCAGGGGATAGCGGTGAGCACCCCCGACGTGGTGGAGGGGATCACCTCTTTCCTGCAGAAAAGGCCGGCGAATTTCACGGGGAAGAGCTGCTGAATATTGATGGAGAGGCAGATTCTTCAGAATGGGGGTTGATGCCGCATGAAAGCTCTTACGTTCAAGATGAACATCCCGGCTTATCTGCTAACAGGAGCCTTGTCGGGGATAAGGCCTCAGATCGTTCATTCCTCTTGGGTGCCGGTACAGATGCGCGAAATGGAAAAGCCAGGGCTTATCGGGCCCGAATGGGTCACCGTGAGACCGAGGCTTTCGGGTTTCTGCGGCAGCGACCTGGGTACGGTCCTATGCCACGAGAGTCTAACCCTGGAGCCCTTTCCCTCTTATCCCTTCGTGCTTGGACACGAGGTATGCGGTGACATCGACGACGTGGGAGAGGCGGTTGAAGGATTCGCCCCTGGAGACAGGGTCACGGTGATGCCCGCTCTCAGCTGCCGTACAAGGCGGATCGACCCTCCGTGCCGTATGTGCGCCCAGGGACGATACCATCTATGCGAGAACATAACCGAGGGAAGCCTGGCGGCGGGGATGTACGTTGGCAGCTGCACCGACACCCCTGGCTTTATCAGCGAGCTGGGGGTTGCCCATGCGTCTATGTTGTACAGGGTGCCAGAGAACGTCAGCGACGAGAACGCCGTTCTAACCGAGCCGTTCTCAACCGCCCTGCATATGGTAGTGGCAAACCCGGTAGAACCGGGTGAAACGGTGATGGTAATCGGCCACGGTGTCATGGGGCTATGCACCATTGCCGCACTGAAGGTCCTGCACCCGGACGTCCGCATCCTGGGAGTGGAGGTGGATCCGTTTCACAGCGATGTGGCGAGGAGCATGGGAGTGGAAGAGGTGCTGAAGCCCGGTGGCAAGCAGTTCTATAAAAGGGTGGCGGAACTCACCGGAGCGAAGTTGTACAGCCCCACCGCAGCAAAACCAATACTCATAGGTGGGGTAGACCGCGTGTTCGATGCCGTGGGCTCGACCTCCACCGTCCATGCTGCGCTGCGGGTAATAGTCAGCGGCGGATGGTATAACCTGCTCGGTATCGGCAAGATAAAGAAGGTCGATTGGACGCCGGTATGGTTCAAGGAGCTCGTCGTCCGCGGCATTTTTGCATATCAGGACGACACTTTTGAAGGAAAGAGGATGCACGACTTCGAACTGGCCCTTAAATTGTTCGCGGAGGGGAAGGTGGATCTATCGCACCTCGTGACCCACAGGTTCACGCTTGACCAGTGGCACGAGGCTATCGATACAGCTATGAATAAAGGCAGGGAAAAGGCGATCAAGATCGTATTCACGCCTTGAGAACGTAGCGAGCATCTTTACATTGAGATCAAAGGAGAGAGTATGACCGGGCAGCCTATAGCCTTCTTCGACTTGGATCACACCCTGCTGGATGGGGCCAACGGCAACCTGGTGGTCAAGTACATGGTAAAGACCGGGCGTATGGGGTTGGATGCCGTCTGGAAGGCGATCAAGTTCACGGTCCTGTACCGCTTGAACCGCCTGCCCAGAGAGGAGGTATACCGCTGGACCTTCCGCGAATGCGGCAAGTACAGCATGGAGGAGCTCATCGCCATGCTCGACGAGTCCTACGAGCAATACGTCATGCCGCGCCTCTTCAGGGAAGGGGCGGATTGCGTGGCGGAACACAAAGCCAGGGGGCATCACACGGTGATCGCCACCGCGGCGGGGGAGTACATGTCGGAGAAGGTGAGGGTGCAGCTCGGAGCGGACGGCAAGATAGCGGCCATTGCGGCCGTTGTCGACGGCAGGCTGACCGACGAGGTCGAGACGCCCATGCCCTATGGGGAAGGGAAGGAGATCCTGGCCCGCCGTTACGCCGAGCGCATGGGGGTCGACCTCGCGGACTGCTGGTTCTACTCCGACTCCCTGGCCGATATACCGTTGCTGGAGGCGGTGGGCCATGCGGTGGCGGTGAACCCGCAACGGGCGGTAAGGCGTATAGCGGATGAAAAAGGGTGGCCGGTGATGATATGGAATACGCCCGCCGGCTTCACCACCCCGAGCAAGGCCGTTGACCTTACTTTTAAACCTTCTTAAAGCACTTTCCAGACAGTATGGGCTTGACGCGTATGGAATATAGAAATATAAAAGTATTGCACGTCCTGGAGGGGGCGAGTACTGGAGGCTGCCGATGGGGACGTCGAATAAACCATCCTTGAGATCCGCCTTGCCGATCCTGGCTTGCCTGTGCGCGGGAGCGTTTCTTGGTGCTGCGTGGGCGATGAACCTCGATGACGAACAGCGGAGGCGGTTAAAAAAGAACCTGTTCGAGTTGAGCGAGATGCCGTTCAGGCTCTTTATCTAGAGGGGTGGGAAACATGGGCTACGATTACGATACGATCATCATCGGCGCGGGCGTGGGCGGTCTGACGGGCGCCGCTCTTCTGGCCAAAGAAGGCCTGAAGGTCCTGGTACTCGAGAGACTGGACCGCGTGGGAGGATGCTGTTCAAACTACGATGTAGAGGGCTTCAAGCCCGAGGTCGGAGCGGTATTCGTCATCGGCCACGAGCTCTACTACAAGCTCTTCGAGCTGCTCGACCTGCGCCTGGAGGATTACCTCGACTGGGACATCATAGACCCCGTTTACCAGGTCTACCTCGATGACGGCAGCGACGTCGCTCTGCCGAGGGATATCGATGAGATGGCGCAGGTCGTAAAGGATATAGCGCCGCAGGATGTGGACGGATACTACCGCTACTGCAAGGACCTGGGCAAGGTACAGAACGTGATCGAAGGCATATCCAGAAATCCCATGCCGGAGATCAGGAACCTCACCAAGCTTTCCAGCCTTGCGAAGCTGGTGAACACCAGGGCGGCCCTGCCCGCGCTTCCGGTGAACGTCAAGCTTGGCCTGAGCAACCTGGAGAAACTGGTGAACAGCTATTTCTCCGACCCGATGACCCAGCTCATATTCGGCTGGGAGAACATGTACGCCGGGCTGCCCGCTCGCCGCTGTTTCGGGTTGTTCGCGATGATAACCTACATGGGCCATATGGGATACTACTATCCCAAGGGCGGGATGATCTCCATCCCCAAGGCCCTGGCGAACATTGCACAGGATTTCGGCGCCGAACTGCGGCTCGAGGCCGAGGTGGACAGTATCGTTCTCGAAGGCAGGGAAGCAAAAGGTGTTAAGCTGTCTAATGGAGAGGTGTTGACCGCAAAGTCAGTGGTATCCAACACCCATTCGCGTTTCACCTACCTGAACCTGTTGAGGGACGCGCATCTTCCGGGGTGGGTAACGCGCACCGTGAAACGGCAGCCATGCTCCATACCGGCTCCCATGTTCTACGTCGGGTTATCCGAGAGGATGGATAGCGTAAAGGCCCACATGTCACTGGTGGCCCAGAACAGGGGGAAGGTGGACAACGTATGGACGGATTTCTACGACCGCGGCCTGCTCTATCGCGCCTCCGACGGCATGTACCTGGTCATCGACTCCTCGTTCGACGATCCGGAGAATGCACCGCCGGGCAAGCAGGTGCTGTATGTCATCTATATAGCACCTTACAAGCTCAAGTATGACAGCTGGGACGATATCGCCGACGAGTGGGCCTGGGAATGCATCGACTACCTGGATAAAAGGTGTTACCCGGGGCTGGCCAACCGAGTGCAATGGATGGACTCCGTGCCCCCAACGGAGCTGGAGCGGCGCCTCAACGTCGCAGAGGGAGCTTTCTTCGGCATAGAGATGAGCCTGCCGAACATGGGGCCTTTCCGGCCCAACTACCGCTCACGCTTTATAGACAGGCTCTATCAGTCCGGCCAGTGCACGAACCCGGGGTTGGGAGTTCCGGGCGCCATGATATCGGGCATGGCGGTAGCCAGCATGATGCTAAACGACTGGCCGAAGAAGTTGGCTTGACCTTTTATGTTACCGGGCACGGGGATTTTTATGTTCCCGAGCCCGGGGATAGCGGTCCTCGCTCCTGTAGGTGTTGTGTTCCCGAGCCCGGGGATA
>JAFGDU010000131.1 GCA_016931915.1 Actinomycetota bacterium | reverse complement strand
TGTTCTTTCCCGTCTGAATCGAATGGTGGGGGAGGGAGGATTTGAACCTCCGTAGGCTGAGCCAACGGATTTACAGTCCGGAAAATACGGAAGCTATCGGTTTTCGACAGTTGCTCTCAGTTGCTCTGAGTTACATATATCCAGCGGTTTTCTTCGAATCCAGATGTTCTCGATTGCTCCCGGTTTTCCTCACTTGCGCACAGCGATATTGACCATTTGTTGATTGAATACGCTGCTGTGACTGGATATCCACTCCGAATCCTTGTCTCTGAAATAGGCTATAATCCTAATAAGTCTCCAGGTGGAAGGAGGACAGGGATGATGGATTTGGGGGATATCAAGCAAGTCCTTTCCAGTCAGAAGCAAATACTCACAGAAAAGTATAAGGTCAAAGAGATAGGCGTCTTTGGCTCATACGTAAGAGAGGAACAAGGGGAGCTTAGCGATATCGATATCCTCGTGGAATTCACTGAGCCCGTAGGCTGGGAGTTCATCGACCTTCTTGAATATCTGGAGGATGTTTTGGGGCGGAAAGTCGACCTGGTAACACCCGATGCGCTGAGGCCGCAATTCAAGGAAAGGATTCTGAGAGAGGTAGCTTACGTATGAAAGACAGGCCTTACCTGCTCTTCCTTGAAGATATCTTGGGCTCTATCCAGAAGGTCGGGGATTATATTGGCGGCATGTCCTTTGAGGATTTCCAGGCTGACAGCAAGACCGTGGATGCGGTTATCAGAAACCTGGAGATAATCGGCGAGGCCGCGAAGAACGTTCCACTTGAAGTCCGCGAGGGACATCCCGATATACCCTGGGGAAGAATGACTGGCCTGAGGAACATAGTCTCGCACGAGTATTTCGGCATCGATCTGTCGATAATATGGAGGATTGTTACGGTCAACCTGCCGGAAACCGAGCCATTGATAGAGGATTTGATCAAAGGCATTAATCAAGACTGATCAGTCTTTACTTTACAAATCTCTCGTTCGCTAAGCGGCCTCGGGGGTGCTTTCCGGCCACAACAGTTCCATGAGGACCTCCCTGGGGGCGAGGCGCTTCTCCTCCTGGGCCGCCAGGTACTTCATCACCGCCAGGGCCTTCTTGCTCCTCCAGTCCCCGGAGGTTATAGTCTTCCCGCCCCTGGCAACCTCGAAGGTCCCCAGCATCGTGATGGACAGGGGCTCCGCCGTCTCCCTCTTGATTTTTTCCGCCACTTCCCTGGCCCTGCCCCTGACCTTTGGGTTCTTGGACCTGGAAAGCTTGCCCAGCGCGGGGAGCGAACTCGGGCCGGCGTAGGCGAACGCCCGGCTCAGCACATCCAGGCGCTCGCCGCGGGATTACATCTCGGCCATGAGGGGAAGGAGCTGCCCGCATCCTCCGCAAGCAGCATGAAACTCCACGAGCCGAAGCCATCGCCCCTTGCGGTTGTCTCCACGGCGACTCCTCCCTCTCGCGCCTGGCGGCATCCATATCTCCCAGGGAGGCCAGGGCGATGGCCCTCGATACGCGATAGAGGTAGGCGTAAGGCGTATCGCGGCCCATCTTACACGACAAGGCGAGTCCACGTTCGGCGTATCGGAGTGACTCCTCGAAACTGCCCAACACGTGGGCAGCGGGGGACAGCACGCAGTAGGCGTTCATCAAGATGGCGGTGAGGCCCTTGTGCTCCGCCAGCTCGCCGGCACCCGCAACTATGGTTGTGAGCTTGGCAGCCCTTGCAGCATCGAGCTCCTTGAGAAGTTGATCACGGGGGATAATATCGGGAAGCCTGGGGGCATAGAGCTTGGTGCGTAGAACGCCAGCAACAACGTCATCCGTGCCCATCTAGAACCCCCTGCGCGCATGAGTGATGAGGACCGTCAATTTGAGGTTAGCATATCGGGTATCGAGAGTCATAGAAAAAGCAGTTGCCCGTCATTTCAAGCCTTATTTTATCATCTCTCAGGAGCCCAGCCACCACCATGGAACAGCGATCACCTTGCTGTGGAGATGGCGGAGGGCGCTCCCCGCATGAACCAGCAGGCCCCGTATCGCCCTGTTCGGAGACTCTCGGGCGATGATTGGCGGGATTGTGATTCTGTCATTAACAACAGCCGGCAAGGGTGTATGATTGTCGTGCTGGGGGAGGCAAACGATGAAATCCCGGTACACTATTATGAAACGACTTGGTATCGTATGTAGCCGTAGCGAAAGACCGGGAACGAGAGCCGGGGGCGTGATAACTGGAGGTCGGAGATGAGAGGAATTCACCGCTCCGAGAGGGTGCCTGATGTCACTCTCGAGGATCTCGAACTGTCGGAGGGGTTCCTTTTCGGGGTGAGCAATTCTGGATACCAGACCGAGGGTGGCTTCAACGGCGAGGGGGACCCTAAAAACAACTGGTACTGCTGGGAGCGCAGCGGCGGCAGGGAGATCTCCGGCGCGTCGATAGGTTTCTGGGAAAGTGCGGAGGAGCACATAGAGCTCGCCGCTTCGCTGGGTCTGAACGCGTTCCGCATGGGTGTAGAGTGGGCCCGCGTACAGCCGACCTTTAACACCCGTCCTTCACCGCCTCCTGCCTGGGATACGGCCGCTCTCGACCGATACGCCGACATCATAGCGAGGGTCGTCGCCGCCGGCATGGAACCGATAATCAGCCTGCATCATTTCATCGTCCCCGCCTGGTGCGGGACGGACTTCTGGCTCAGCCAGGGGATGGCCTGCCGGTTCGTCGAGTACGCCTCGCGGGTCGTCGAGGAGATAAACCTGCGCGTCGCTGAGATCTCCGGGCGCACCGCCGACTTCTGGATAACCTTCAACGAGCCGAACCTGTTGCCGCTGATGATGTACGTAACAGGAGAGCATCCGCACAAGAACTTGTGGTTCGGCAACGCGGCCGCCGCGCACGACAATATGCTGCTCGCCCACGTGCTCCTCTACGACCGCATTCATGACACGCACGAACGCCGTGGCTGGAGCGAACCGACCGTCGCCTTCAACACGTTCACGGCGGCCACCTACGAGTTCGACCGTGCGTTCTTCGACCTCGTACGTGCACGCTCGTTCGGCATCGACCGTGGCGACCTCAAAGGTTTCTTCGCCGAGAGGAGAAAAGCGTGGGACTCCGCCTTCGACGGCCTGGCATCCTGGAAATGGCCGAACAATCCATCGGGGGTAGCCCTGTCAAAGATTTATCGCAGGGTTTCCGGGTTTCTCTTCGACCCTGTACGCCTCCAGAGCGCCACCGAGGCTTTATATGCCTCCGAACGCCCGCGCAAGATAGACTGCCTGCCCCTGGACATATACGATCCGTTCGTCCTGGGGACCGTCAACCTCAATATAAACACCAGGTCACTCCGCAACCCGCACGAACTGATGCACAAGCCGTGGTGGGAGTGGAGCCACGAGCCGGAGCAGTTCCGCACCGTTCTGACGGCTCACAACGAGCACAACATCGACAACCTCCCCATCTACGTCATGGAGAACTGCATCGCCCATCACCAGGAGAGGGACGGCCGGGCGGAACCCCGTCCCGACGGCCAGAGCCGCAAAGAGTACCTGCGGTGGAGCATCGGCGAGACTCTGCGCGCTGCGTCCAGCGGAGTTCCCGTGAAGGGGTACGTGTACTGGTCCCTCGTCGACAACTACGAGTGGGGCTCCTACCGCTCGCGCCTGGGACTGTACGAATACGATCACGCGAACGGCACGATAAAGGATAGAAGCGGCCTGGGAGAAGCGGCGGGAGAAGTGTATAAAGAGATCGTCGGCGCGCTGCGAAGCGGTGACCCCGAGGCGATCAGGAAGGCCTTCGGTTTGTAACGGCTTGACGGTCTCGACAACACGTGAAGGTACGGCATCATGAAGCGCAGTGAGATAAACCGCCACTTGAGGGAAGCTGAAGCGTTCATCGAGTCACGCGGGTTCAAACTCCCGCCGTTCGCCTTCTGGACCCCAGCGGAGTGGGAGGCACGCTCCGGAGAGTGCGAGGTCTTGAGGCGAAAAGCCCTGGGCTGGGACATCACCGACTTCGGCAGCGGCGATTTCGAGTCGGTTGGGCTCCTGCTCTTCACCCTAAGAAACGGCGACGTCACCGATCCCCTGGAGGTTCAGCGCTACGCCGAGAAGATCATGGTGGTCAAAGAGAACCAGCTCACTCCGTGGCACTTTCACCGTTCCAAGGCCGAGGACATCATCAACCGTTCGGGAGGGGAGTTGGTCATCGAGCTCGCCTGGGCGTCGGTGCACGAGAGCTCTCTCGACGACCGGACCGTAGAGGTCTGGTGCGACGGCGTCCCGCGACGGCTGGAAGCGCTCGGACGGCTGTCCCTGTCCCCGGGCGGGAGTATCACCATCCCTCCTTTGCTCTACCACAGGTTCTTCGGGCTTTCGGGCGGAGGTGACGTTCTGGTCGGCGAGGTATCGACCCCAAACGACGACACCACCGACAACCGTTTCCTGGAGGCGGCCATCCGTTACCTCGATATCGTTGAGGATGAAGAGCCGTACAGGCTGCTCTGTCACGAGTACCCAGGCTCTTGAGCGGTCATGACGGTGGGGAGTGCGCCTGGAGTGATGTGCCGGCGGTCAACGAGGGGGCGCTGACACGCACTCCTCGTAAAAAGCCGTCAGGAAAACCGGGATTACAACAATAGCTCCTCCAGGATGGATCTGTCTTAGGCCTTCACGGAAGTGGCATATTGGTCAAAATCCAATTCATGACTTGAAAGTGCGACAGTCGCGGGGCTGTGGCCCCGAAAGCTGCAGGATAACGGGGTGCACCCTAGAGGTAATGCATGAATTGAGGAGAAAAAAGGCATAAGTAGGTCGCTAAACGCTGATCGAGGTGAATTTACAGGGTTTGTATGCTTTGAATAACGTTAAGCAGGTCGTCGGCAACCGCCTCTGACCTGCTTCTTTATTCCTGGCTTGCCATGAGTGAAGACGGGAAAGATGTTCTTTCCCGTCTGAATCGAATGGTGGGGGAGGGAG
>JAFGDU010000130.1 GCA_016931915.1 Actinomycetota bacterium | reverse complement strand
TCACGAACTCGATGAGCGGCCTGATGACCTCGTTTGGCCTGCGGGAGGTCGTGTTTGCGGATGCGGTGAGCACGTCCATATGGTTATAGCCCTCCAGCAGCAGCCTTATGCAATTGGGCGGCGGGTCGCCGAGGGAGTCTCCCATCATGCCCTGCCCCGCTATAAACTCGATCTTGGGCAGGGCCTCCAGCTGGTCTCCATACATATAGTTGATGCCGTAATCCTGGCCAAAGCCGTAGATGGCCGCCATCTGGTCGGCGATCAGGCGCGTGGAGAAGTACCATTCCACGAGGTTGGTCGGCCCGCTGTAGATGACGCGCGCCACGTCCTGTATGCCCGCCACCTCGTTTTCGACCTCGGTGTAGGTAATCGTGCCCTCCTTGTCCTGGAAGAGAGGATCGTCCGCCGTGCCCACCTGGTCGAAGTCGACCCAGTTGTACAGGGGCCCCTGGCCGAGGGCGAAGGTAGAGGGTCCTGCGTCGTTGGCGATGAAATACGGGCCGCTGCCGAAGAAACCGCCCAGCATGTCCCCCAGGATGGGGATGCCCGCCAGGGATTCCGACATGGGAAAGTCCTTGGCGACCACCGCGCCGCCCCCTAAAAACCCCATGCTGTTCTGGATCATCCCCACCGGCACGAATGAGTCGTCGAAGACCACCCCCAGCATGGCCTCGTTGGTAAGGCGGAAATCGGTAAGCTGGGGCATGCCGTCCATGTAGGTCGCCAGGTCACGCGAGAACATGAAACGCAGGAGAATATGCATGGAATCCGAGAAGGGGACCTCCCTCACCACCGTGCATTCGGCATCTGGCGCCCAGTCGGCCAGGATGGCTATAGCCTCGAGGAGGGACATGGCCTCTGCGTCCAGCATGGGGATGGGCAGGATGCGATTGGAATCTGCATCGATACGCAGGCTGTCCAGGAGGGTAGCGTAGAGGCCCTCGGTCATATCGGGAGTGATCAAACCCTCGGGAAGTGCGCCCATGAAGAGATCGAGGAAGCCGCTGACCGAGGACACCAGGGTGTCGAACCCGAAGAGCCCGGCGCAGTTGTTGTAGCCGGCGTCCGCGGTGGTCGCGGGATCGCCGTCCAGGTCCCACCCGGCGAACATGGAGGTCATGAGACCGCCCATGGAATGCCCCCCCACGAAGACCTTGGACTTGCGCACCGCGGGATCGGGCACCATGGTCTGGATCACGGCGTAGACATCCTCGGTGTCCAGCTGCAGCCCGAACTCGGAGAGAAAGGGTAGGTCCTGGTCCTTGTACCAACCCTCGAAGGTGCGTCCGTTCAACTCCTGGCCGTAATAGTAATAGTCCATGAGCAGCTGAGCCGCTTCATCCACGGTGAGGTTTCCCGCCTCCAGCTCGTCCTCGACGTAGTTTGCCGCGGAGAGATCCTCGAGGCGGTTGTTGCGGCGCTCCACCGCCCATACCTCTATATCCAGGTCGTCCTGTGTCTTCGCTATGTATACTATCTGCCTGCCCAGGTACTCGAAACCGTTGGCCCCCTCGAGCAATCCGGGAAGCATGACCAGCATGGCGTCGGTGTTCTCGAGGTCTACGCCCTGCGCATCCGCGGGATCGAGTGTTGATCCATCGGCGGGCCGGAAGCGGAGGAAGTGTATCTCGTCACATTCCCCGGGAGCCCCCCACTCCGCGGGGAGGGGCGCGTCGATCGCCCTCTCCTCCATGACCACCATCGCGTCTACATCTTCCTGGGTATAATCCCTCTCCACCGCGGGATATGCATCCTCGGGAACCGGACCCCCGGGCTGGTAGCATCCCGCGAGCAGGATGAGTAGAGAAAGAACGGCAATACAGATGATGGTAAGGCACTTACGCATGATGATCCCCCCAATCTTACCGGCATTTCGTATGCTTCAGGGTACCTGCACGGTCATACGGTCTTCCCCATATGCCGCCGGTCCTCTCGAAGTCATTCACGGAGACGTGAAAGAGACCTCGTTTTAGTATATTACCATACGGTAGCAACAAAACCGGCTTCGCCTGGAAGCGGCCCTGTCCTGGTAATATAATTGTCCGTATCGGGCAACTATCACGGCAAATCCATATATTCAGTGTCGGACGGTCAAAACAGCTTCGCATCAAGATCAACCGGAGTAAAGGAAGGGTAACGTGAACTCGGGAGAAAAAAGGCATCTTTCCCGCGGCAGCGAGGAAGCGGACGTTCTCGACCGGCAGCTTTTTGCCGAAGAGCTCGGTGCGGACATAGAGTGGATAAAGAAGAGCCCCTATCCGGCTGAGATGGTCGAGAACAATATCGAGAACTATATCGGCACGGCGCAGCTCCCCATCGGTGTGGCCGGCCCCCTGCTCATCCAGGGGGACCATGCCCAGGGTGAATTCTACGTGCCCCTGGCCACCACGGAGGGCTCACTCGTCGCATCCTACAACCGGGGCATGAGGGTGATCAGGGAATCCGGTGGTTGCCGGGCGAAGATCTTCGAGGACCACATGGAGCGTGCCCCTGTTTTCCGCTTCACCTCCCTCGCGGAAGCCGAGAAGTTCAGCGCGTGGCTGGGGAATAACCGCGGCATCATGGACGAGGCGGTGAGCAAGACCACCTCCCATGGTACACTCTCACAAGTCGATATCTTCAACCTGGGCAGAAACGTCTACGTGCGCTTCGGCTTTCACACCGGGGACGCGGCCGGCCAGAACATGGTGAACCTGGCCACCAGCCAGATATGCAGGGACATCGCCGAGGCCTATCCCGGCTGGAGCGAGTTGGAATCGTTCAACCTGGCCTCCAAGTTCTGCTCGGACAAGAAGTACTCGCAGATAAACGTGCTCAAGAGCAGGGGTAAGAAGGTAACGGCGGAGGTGGAGATACCGGATTCCGTCTTGAGGGAGCGTCTCAGGACGACGCCCGATGTCGTGCTCGACAACTTTCTCAGCGGGACTTTGAGCGCCATATACGCCGGCTGCGTCAGTAATGGCTTTCACGCCGCGAACGGCATAGCCGCGATGTTCATAGCCTGCGGCAACGACCCGGCGAACGTCGCCGAGTCGCATGTGGATATCCTGGACATCAGGCCGGCCGAGGGCGGCATCTACTTCGCCGTGACCCTGCCCTCTCTCATCGTGGGAACGGTGGGGGGCGGCACCAACCTCCCCACGCAGAGAGAATGCCTAAACGTCCTGGGCTGCAAGGGCGGGGGTAAGGCCGGGAAGTTCGCCGAGATCGTGGCGGGTGTAGTGCTTGCCGGGGAGATATCGCTGATCGGGGCCATCACCTCTGATGAATGGGTGGGAGCCCACGAGAAGCTCGGCCGCAACCGGCCGCCGCATGCCTAGTCGTCCATGCAGATATCCCGCTTGAGGACTTTGCCGGCCGAGTTCCTGGGCAGTTCGTCCACGAGCTTTATCACCCTGGGGTATTTATAGGGCGCCACCCTCTCCTTCACGAACTCGCGCAGCTCCTCCTGCGAGACTTCGGCGCCTGGCCTGAGGACCACCGCTGCAGCCACCTCTTCTCCCAGGTCATCGTGGGGGACGCCCAGCACCGCGGCCTCGAGGACGGCGGGGTGCTCGTAGAATACCTCCTCTATCTCCCGGGGATAGACGTTGTAACCTCCCCTGATGATCAACTCCTTCTTGCGGTCCACGATATAGAAGTAGCCGTCCTCGTCCTGGCGGGCGAGGTCGCCGGTGTGCAGCCAGCCGCCCTTGAGGGTGGCCGCCGTCGCCTCCGGCTGGTTCAGGTACCCTTTCATCACCCCCGGCCCGGCTATAAGCAGTTCGCCCACCTCGCCGGGGGCCACGTCTCGGTCGTCATCGTCCACGACGCGGGCCCTGAAGCCGGGGACGGGGAACCCGATGGACCCGATGCGGGTGCGGCCGGGAGGGTTCTCGAGGCAGGTCGGCGAACACTCCGTGAGGCCGTAGCCCTCCATGATCCAGGTAGCGAATATCTCCTCGAAGCGCCTGAAGACCTCCAGGGGGAGCGACGCCCCGCCGGACACGCAGAAACGCAGGCTGGACCTCCTGGGCGGGGAAACGGTGGCCTGCTCCACCAGGCGGTTGATCATCGTGGGCACCGCGTAGAGGATGGTGCTCTCCTCCTCCTCTATGGCCGCGATTATCTCGCCGGGGTCGAAATGGTCCCATATGCGCAGGGTAAGACCGCTGTAGATGGAGAGGTTGAGGGCGTGGGTCTGCCCGTAGATGTGAAAGAGCGGCAGGGCCGAGAGCACGATATCACCCGGCTCGGAGGCGCGCAGCCCCGACACGGCCAGGACATCGCCCATGAGATTGCCGTGGGTGAGCACCGCCCCCTTGGGCAGGCCGGTTGTCCCGCTGGTATAGATGATGGCGAGGGGATCGGCCGCGGCGGTCGCGGCATAGGTCACGGCATCCTGCGAGTAGTCGAAAAGCCCGGAGAGGGGTATACAGCCGGCGGGAACGGGTTCTCCGTTCACCACGCGGATGCTTATCTCCGGCAGCGACTCGAGTACCGGCATCGCCTCGGCGAGGTAGTCGGTGTGGCCGATGAAGGCCTTAGCGCCCGAGTCGCTGAATATGTGCTTGAGTTCACCCTTGCGGTAGATCGGGTTCACGGGAACCACCACGGCGCCGAGCCTGGCTATGGCATAATATACCAGTGCCCACTCGATTGAGTTGGGCATCATGAGTATGCATCTGTCCCCGAGCCCGATACCCTTCCCGCCAAGGCCGCGCACTAGGGCGTCGACCCGGCGGTCCATCTCCAGGAAGGATATCCCCTCCCGGTCGAATCTCAGCGCGGTATGGTCGGGCAGGCGTCCGGTCGCTTCGATGAGAAAATCAGCCAGGTTCATCGCCTCATACACCCCCGAGGTCTCCATGTACCGGTACTTAAGCAGGCATGACCTTACGCCCACTACCATAGACTAATGGCCATACCCTTCAACCTCAACAACGCATCTCGCGGAAAGATCGCGCGGACGCAATATGGATACTCGATTACTGCTGCGGTTCAGGACTTAGCGGATACTCGATGGTGACGACCTCGTCGCCCTCGGCGAAGAGGTCGGCTTTTATATCGTGGATGATGCCCCACTCCCTGGCTTGCTCCGCATCGAGGGTCGTCCTTTCGAACATGGCCTTTTCGACCTCGTCGACCTCGAGCACCGAGTTCGCCGCGATTATCCTGGCGATGTTCTCCGAGTCGATCCTCATGCTGTCCAGGCGCTCGTCCAGGTCCTTCTCGTCGAGGTTCTCGTTCCGAAAGCCGCTGCTGACGCCGTGCAGCAGGAAACTGGCTTGGGGGACCGAGTACCTGACATCCCCGCCGCAGAACAGGACCAGCCCTATCGAATCGACGCTCCCGAAATTATGCGTGACTATTTCCGCGGGTATTCCCTTGAGGTAGTTATAGGCGCTCAATCCGAAATGGACGCTTCCCCCCGGCGAGGAGACCAGGATGGTGAAATCCCGCACTCCCTGCTTCATCCTTTCATCGATCTCGTGCAAGAGAGCGTTGATCGTCTCGTTCAGCACGGGGGCGAAGAACCTTATTACCACCTTTTTGTCCGGCATCACACCTCCTCTGAGCCATGTGTCGATTATACTACCCCGGCTTTTTCACCAGGTCTGGATGGGGGCCAAACGCGGATACCCTGCCCGGGACACAAGGTGGGCGTGACTCCGCATCTGGGACATCGAGACACGGAGCTCAATAGGTGAAACCAAGGATGGCCGCAAGCACGTTCATGACTATGGGAACGGCGTAGATGGCGCCCACGAAGATCAGCTTGCTCTTCATACTCTTCATGTCGAGCATGATGTTGATGGCGACGAACCAGTAGAAATACCCCACGAAGAAGATGATCCAGATGCCGCCGAAGGAGAGGTACCACCACGGGTACTCCCAGATCAGCTTGTCGCCGATGTTCAGCACCACCTCTACGAAGACGGCCAGTGCGGCTGAGAGGATGGCGAAAAACCAGCGGTTGGGCAGGCCGAGGATCTTCTGCTTCTTGTCGGGGAGAAGCATGTGGTAATAGACCAGGCCGAAGAGGAGGAAGGTGAAGATTATCTCGATGTTCCATCCCACCGTGACCCTCAAGGCGGTTTCCCCAGGCGTGGTCCACACCGCGGACCTCTCCGAGAGGTGGAATACCCAGCCGTTCCAGGTCTCGTTGAAGAAGTCGCAGCCGAAGAGGACGAGCGCGGCCAGGATGGGGTCCCAGTTGCCCGTCTCGCGCGAGTTCTTTATCTCCTTGGCATAGATGTAGATGACCAGGGCGAACAGCGGCACGATGTACCACTTGAGCATGGAAAGATCCCTCAGTCCCTCCAGGGCCTGCTGGGAAGCCTCGGTATAGGCGAAGAACACCCCCACCTCCTTGTCGATGGTTCGCTCTTATCGGTTTTCTTCTTCGCCCGCTTTTTTCCTTCCCGGGGCTGTTGGTCAACATGTAGCGATCATCACAAGGTCGCCGGGGGTCTCAGGCATTATGCGACCGCTTCGCAAGCGCTCCCCTGATGGCAAAAGAGACGAAGGGCGTGGAATGGAGGACGGTCCCCAGCACGGCCGCTCCTGCGGCGGTCGACCTCTTGTATTGCGGCGAACGCTTATAGGCCCTGAAAGCGGACACTGACAGCGGCACGTAGAGTACCAGCCCCGTCACCAGTCCCGGCATGTATCCCTTCATCCTCAGCGATCCCAGGCTGTGGATGACGGCGTTCTGGAAGAGCAGGCTGGACATGGATAGGCCTAGCACCTGGCTCCTCCTGCGCATCAGTGCGCCGAGGGTGCACCCGATGACCATCGACGAGTTGACGCCGACGATGATGGGGAGCGAGGCATGCTCGAACGCCGCCGGCGCTATCTCCTTCGCCGACTCGAGGAAGCCCCCGGGCCAGAGATACTCCTCTACCACGTGGG
Source organism: Actinomycetota bacterium (assembly GCA_016931915.1). Lineage (GTDB taxonomy): Bacteria > Actinomycetota > Geothermincolia > Geothermincolales > RBG-13-55-18 > SURF-21. Next base: position 21,084 of record JAFGDU010000130.1, on the reverse strand, counting down.
CACACGATGCCGCCGCCAGGTACCAGAATATTTTGCCGTCCCTGTCCTCCTTTTCCATTCCAATCCTCCTCTTAAGAGATTTGCATAGCGACCCCCGGCAGCTCAGATCTTCCCGCCCATCTCCTCATATATCTGCGGCAGGAAGGAAGCCAGGTTGTTGTATTCGATGAGGCTGTGCAGGCAGTTGTTGCGCGCCAGGTCCTTCATCTTGAACGGCATGGGCCGCTTCACCCGTACGGGAGCTCCGTTCTTCATGGTGTACCCGATCCAGTAGCGGCTGCGGTATTCCACCCCGCCCTCGACCTCGCGCACGGCGTGGAAGAAGGTGTTGAACGGGGTCTTCAGCAGGTCCAGGACGACGTTGGCGCAATAGGCGCGGGAAATCTCCGGCTCATTGAACATCTCCATGTCCAGGCCGAAATCCCGCGGGGAGAAGAACTGGATGGCCACCTTCTGCCTCCCCTCCACGTTGAATCCCTCCACCGGGTAGTGGGTGCTGCCGTAGTTCCTCTCTCTCAATGGAACCCCCGAGCTGTCCAGGTGCCGGGCAGGGTCCTCCACGCTGATGTCGGTATGCGCCACCGGGCACCACAGGGCGTACCTCAGGCCCTCCAGGGGATGCCAGTTGAACCACCAGTCGAGCATCTCCGGCGTGACGCCCGGCATCTCCACCAGGGTGGCCGCGAAGCCGCTGCCGTCGGGCATGACGGTGTATCCGGTCTCCACCTCCAGGTACCCCGGCCGCATGAGGTCGCTGCGGTCCTGGACGGCGGTGGCCGCCGCGGGATCGACCGCCCCCGCATTCACTCTGTCCAGGTCCTCGGCGGGGACCTCCGCCAGCCCCTTGTAGAAATACTTGGCATACGGCCTTCCCTTCTCTTCCTCGCTCAGCTCCCTGCGCTTCATCTTCCTGATGTCGTCCATGGTCACCGGCGACGGGAAAACCCTGTCCATCCTCACCAACAGGTTTTTCAAGCCCATGCCTTTTCCTCCTCCTCCCCCTGGAAACCCTGCCTATATCCTGACTCCCCTTATCTTTATCCCGTGTTGCCGGCAGCCCATCAAGGCCTGTAGCGATGCACCGATTGCAGCATGGCCTCGACGTTCTCGGGCTTCGAATCGACGGGCACCGTGCATCCCCCGCTAAGGATGAAGCCACCATCGGCTCCCAGCTCCACGATCAAGCGGCGGCAGTATTCATCTACCTCATCCGGTTCGCCCAGCTTGAGCAAGTCAGCGGGTACATCTCCCATGATGCACATGTGATCCCCGAGTATCTCCTTGGCCTTGAAGATATCCGAGGTCCCATCCAGGTTCAGCACGCACTTCCCCCTGGGAAAATGCCTGAGATATGGGAAAAAGGGCGTCCAATCGCAATCGTAATGGAGGATGGGGGTTATCCCCTTGCCCACGTAATACTCCACCATCTCTATCCATTGCTCCAAGGCGAACTCCTCGAATTGTCGCGGACCGATAAACGACGCGCTGGTCCTTACGCCTCCCAGGAATATCCGCTTGATGCCGGTGGACAGAACCGATGCCATACCCATCATCTTCAAAGGTCCCATGAGTGCCTTGCAGGCCGACTTTACCTCGTCGGGATAGCGGAAGAGATCCAACGTCATATTGTTGATCGATCGCACCATCATGGACAGGTACTCGAAGGGTACGAAGCCGAAATTGTACGAAAGGAGGTGCTCGACACCTTTCCTTCTCCATTTTCTGGCCGATATCCTCATCTTCACGAAGTCCGCCTGCACTCCGGCCAGAGACCTTGCGGCGCTTAGGGGGTCGTTCAGCTGCGGGTGGGTCATCCTCATCTTCTTCAGGATCCACCTCAAAGCGTTCTTCTCGTTTATCTCCGCATATTCCTGGGGCTCCATGATGGAGACCTCTACGAACTGGAGTTGTGCGTCGCGAGGAACGCCTCCTATGCCGGGCATGATCGGCTTGGGGAAGAAGAGAGATAATGTCCTGCCCATGCCCATGTAGGTCATGTTCTGGGCGTCTATACTCCCGAGATCCTGAAGGGTTTTCTCCAGCGCCCTGTCGGCCTTCTTCAGGTCGAAGAGCATGTCATACTGGCTGATTCCACCATAACGGCTCGAGAACATATCGATGATGGGGACTACCGGGACGCGATCGGGTTTTCCCAGCCCTATAGCCGTCTCGATCCTTTGCAGTGAAGTCATGCGTTCCATTGCTGTCCCCCTCTGCCATGCACTTGAGCGGCCTGCGGCCTTATGGGATACCTTGCGATGGGAATATCCTCGCTGGAGACGGCCATCTCGCCTTCTTCGTCCTCGAGGACGATCCACTTCAGCCAGTTAGCGTCGTCGCGCAAAGGATAGTCCTCGCGCACGAACCAGCCGCGAGACTCCCTCCTTTCCAGCGCGGCCCGGTAGAACATCTCGGCGCAGAGCGCCATGCTCCTGGCCTCGTTGCAGCGTGCCAGATCGTGTGGGTCGGCGGCCTTCAAGCCAGAAAGCCTGTCTTTCACCTCGAGGACCATACCCAGGGCCTCACGCATGCGTTCCTCGCTCTTCCAGTTGCTGTACCTGACGGGGGTCAATGCATCCTGGACCGCGCGCACGAGGTCGCCGGACGCCTCCCCACTGTCGCGGTGCATGGGCGCGAAGATCCTTTCTTTGAGCTCTGCCGCGTGGGAATAATCCGCATCGGGGACCGTTCCCAATCCGGCCGCATACTCCGCCGCGGCCAGCCCTCCCCGGCGGGCGCTCCACACCGCGTTCATGAGGCCTGTGCCGCGGATGCGGCCGGGCGGAGAGGGCACGGCGCCCGTCCAGGCGGAGCCGTTGTAGCTGACATCCCCCGCGGCGTAGAGCCCGGGCAGGGTGGTGGCCATGCGGTGGTCCACCCTTACCGGCGACTGCTCGCCCACGAAGCCCGGGATAACCTCGGGCATGTTCGCGATATCCTCCACCTCGGCCGCCTTTCCCTTCTCCCACAGGCGCGACCAGAAGGCGATGGCGGCGGGGCGGTCCCATATCAGGTCGCTGGCGAATAGTATCTCCGAGCCGATCTGGAGGACGTTCTCGTCGCTCTTGATCCTCACCGGCCCCTTGCCGCTCGCGTGTTCCTTATACCAGCCCACGGCGGACATGGCGCAGATGTCCGGTTGGGTGCCCGGGCGGTATTTCGCCGAGATGTCCTCTCCGCCGGCGTTGAACATGTGGTCCTCGGCCCCGAAGATGACCTCGCGGCTCACCGCGTGCACCATGTTCACGAAGCTCCCGAACTCGGCGTTCCTCATCTGCGCGCCTGCGCGGTAGGCGGCGGCTATGCCGTCGCCGCGCCCTGGGCTCCACATGGGAAGGACGCGGTAGTTCTGGCTGCCGCTGGCCAGGATGGTCGCCCTGGCGCGCATCAGGCGGCAGCTGCCGTCCTCAACGCCGAACCCGATGGCGCCCGAGGCACGCTCGCCGCCGGAGAGCAGGTCGGCTATGGCCGTCTTGTCCATGAACCTGCATTCCAGCTTCTTCGCATGCCTGTGCAGGCGCCTGCACATATCCAGGTCCACTCCGGCCAGGCCCCAAGGCACGTCGGCTCCGGGCGTCTTGACGTATTTCCAGCTGCCGTCCCTCTCCCTGGCCACCTTCACCCCCCAGGCGTCGAGGTGCTCAAGTACCTCGTTGCAGGTATGGGCATATTCGCCCAGCAGCTCCTGGTCCTCGAGGAAGCAGCCGATGTTGTGCACGTGAAAGCGCACGAACTCCTCGGGGGTATCGTCCGGGGTGAGAAAAGCAAGGATCCCTCCACCCCGGTCGGCCTTTCCGGCCCAGCCGGTGGTGGCTTTCTCGACTATGACGACATCCAGCTCGGGGCGCTTCTCCTTGATGGTGATGGCGGCGGCAAGGCCGGCGATTCCGCCTCCTACTATCAGGATATCAGTGGAGACAACCTCTCCCAGTGATTCCAGCTCGGCCATGTGCATCCATACCTTTCCCACGCCAGGGGCTACCGCAGCCCCCGCGTGTCTACAAGGCCGACCAGCGCATGTGCGCGAAGTCGGGGGTCACCGTGATGCAATCGTTCGGACAGGCGAGTTCACACAGGTTGCAGTGCACGCAGTCCTCGGCATAGGCCACGACGGGCTGCTTGGCGGCATTGTCCCAACGCAGCACGTTTATGAAGCAGGCCTTCACGCATGCCTTGCATCCGTCACATGTCTCCAGATCGATCTCTATACTATTCACTACATCCCTCCCGAGACGATCGCATATCGCATATTCTCAAGAGCGCAGCCCTTCAACAGGCGCCAGAAACTTCGCGAAACCCATCATCCCCAACGGATGCCTGAAAACGCCTTTGATCCTCAGGTCGCCCGAGCGCATACTGGCGATGAGGTCTTTGCCCTCGTGGGTCCGCATGAACTTGACGGCCGCCGGCCCCGCCGGCACGCGCGCCAGTTTCATCAGGACCGCCGCCTCGCAGATCAGCCTTATATCCGGGTCCACGACTCCGCTCTGGAGCACCACCCGTCCGTTGGAGAGACCCACGCTCAGCGCGTTGTCGGGATGGGCCGGGGGCTCGATGGCCACCACCAGGTCCAGCCTTGCGAGCATGCGCACCTTATCCGGGTCCTTCAGGAGGTTGAGGATCATGGCCCGCATGAAACGGCCCAGCACGTGCAGGCCTTCCGCGTCCTTCACCACCAGCCTCTCCCGGGTATCGCCGACCGGTGGAACCTCTGCAGCCTTCCTCTCATAACTCCCCGTCTTCACGTGCTCCCCCGTTCCATCAGGTGGCGCCGCAGCTCCGCCCTGCATGCCTCCATATCCCGCGGCGTCCACTCCTTGAATCCCCTGCCGCTCGTGAAACCCAGCTCACCCGCAGCGACCTTCTCCCGCAGGAGAGGCGAAGGCTCGTGCGAGTCATCGATGTATCCCAAAAGGTAGTCGTGTATCTGCAGGGTGAGATCGAGGCCTATCATGTCCGCGTTCTCCAGCGGTCCCAGCACGGGCAGCCTCATGCCGAACCCCATCTTCACCACCTCGTCCACCGTCTCCGCGTCGGCGATGCCCCGCTCCACGATGGAGATGGCCTCGCGCCACAGCGCGTGCTGCAGACGGTTGCCGACGAAACCCGGCACGTCCTTATTCACCCGCACCGGGTGCTTGCCCGCCGAGTGCATAAGGCCATACGCGCGGTCCAGCGCCCAGGGAGCGGAATCCCGGCCGGGGACCACCTCGACCAGGGGCACCAGGTGGGGCGGGTTCCAGAAATGGGTACCCACGATACGCTCCCTGTGCGAGGACTCCTGTGCTATCTCGGTGATGCTGATGGCCGAGGTGTTGGTGGCAAGGACCGTCTCCGCCGGGCACAGGGAGTCCAGTTCGCGGAAGATGCCGCGCTTCAGGTCCGGTTTCTCCACCACCGCCTCCACCACGAAATCCGCCCCCGCGCTCGCTTCCTCGAGTCTCGTGGTGGTATGGATCCTCGCCAGGATATCGTCTATCTCCCCGGCCTTAACGATGCCGCGTTCGGCCATCGACGCGAGGTTGTCACGTATGCTCGCCAGGGCCGCCTCGAGCCGGCCCTCCTCGATATCCATGAGGGAGACGGCGTGTCCGCAGGATGCAAATACCTGGGCTATGCCATGGCCCATGAGTCCCGCGCCGATGATGGAGATCCTATCCATTCCGCCTCTTCCCATAACCACCTGCGCTCCTGTCAGCTGGCGACGTTGCCCCCATCCACGTAGAGGACCTGGCCGGTGACGAAATCCGACGCCGCTGAGGCCAGGAAGACCACCGCGCCGATGAAATCCTCCGGCTCCGCCGCCCGTCCCCAGGGGATGCGGTCCAGAAAGATCTTCGCCGCTTCGGGATCGGAAAGGACCGGCTCCGTCAGGGGAGTGCGGAAGATACAGGGTGCGATGGAGTTGACGTTTATCCGGTACTTCGCCCACTCCACCGCCAGCTGGCGCGTGAGCAGGTTAATAGCTCCCTTGCTCGTCCCGTAGGCGGCGTAGCCGAGGGGGTGTCCCAGTATCGCGCGCACGGAGGAGACGGTGACGACCTTTCCTCCCCCCTGCCCGATCATGGCCTTGCCGGCGTGCTTGCAGCAAAGGAAAGTCCCCTTGACGTTGGTGTCCATGACCAGGTCCCAGTCCCCCATACCCATGTCCTCTGCGGGAGCGCGGCGGGCGATCCCAGCCGCCGTTAGGAGGATATCGACCCTGCCCAACTCGCCCCTGGTCCGCTTCACCATGGCCTCCACGCTATCCTCGTCCGTCACGTCGCAGCTTATGGGCAGGACCTTTCCTCCCGCTTCCGCGATCTCGGCCGCCGCCTCCTCGAGGGCCTCGAGCCTGCGCGCGGTTATCACCACGGCGGCGCCGTAGGCTGCCAGCCCCGCCGCCGCCGCCCGTCCCAACCCCCCGGAACCGCCGGTGACCATGGCCACCTTGCCGGACAGGTCGAACAGGTTACTCATTTCCTCCGCTTTCATCTAGCGATCTTCTCTCACTCCGTGTAGTTGATGATCACCAGCATGCTCGCTGGCCGGCTGGTCTCGTTCACGATCGCCCTTCCCTCGTTCGCACCGATGTACATGGACTCCCAGGGACGGAGGGTCACGATCTCACCTGACTGGCACTTTATGGTTACCTCGCCCTCCAGAACGAAATAGACCTTCTCGCTGGGGGAGGCATCGAATTCCGCTCCACCTCCCGGCAGGAAGTGGGAAAGACCGACCCAGAAGTTCTGAGATCCGGTTTCCTCCCGTCCGTGCAATCTAAGGGCGGTCATGCCGTAATGCCCGGGGGCCTGGTACGGCTTTACGTCCTTCAGCTCGACTTTCTTCATGGCTTTCCCCCCCTCATTCCTCCACGATGGCAACCAGTCTCACTATGGAACCGTCGCCCTTCTCCCAGCGGATGGGGAAGCCGGCGATGGTCACCCGCCTGCCGACCACCTCGTCGATATCGCCGCCAACGTTCTCCCACCCCATGATGCCGTTGCCCAGCAGCAGGCGGTGGCACGGCTCCCATTCCGGGAAGTCCTCGCTGACCTCGCGCCCTGTTTCATTCCTGTATTCCTCACAGACGTCGGGGAGCAGGGGCCCGGTGCCGTGGGGCCCTATGGCCGTGGCCAGGGGATGGTCCAGCGCCTGCTGATCTACCCCGACCGCCTTGACCCCCTTCTCCACGAACCATTCTCCGGCTTCCCTGTAGAGGCCGGGCGAGTAGGCAAAGTACTGGCGGGAATCGCCATAGTAGCGGTGCCAGCCGGTGTGGATGATGACGATGTCGCCGGGCTCGATCTTCGGCTCCGCACGCTCCAGGTCCTCGGGGGTGATGACCTCCCACTTCCCCTTGGGGATGTCCACCACCACCCCGGTGCCGTAGTAGCTGTCCAGGGGGATCTCGTCGGTGTAGGGAGCGCCCTCGATGACGTGGGCCGGGGAATCGGCATGGGTAGTGCAGTGCATGAAGGTGGTTATCTGCTGGGAGAGCACTCCCGACTTGGCGTGATAATGGAAGCGCTCGATCTTGACGTCAGGAAAATACGGCCACAGGGGGGCGTTGTGCCCGAAGGTGTGGCTGAGGTCATAGAGCTTCGTTTTGCCCATCGAAAATGCCTCCTCGATAGTCCATGCGTTGCGATATCTCGGCCGCCGTCTTCCTCGCCCGCATCACCACCGCCGTTTCGGCCTTTCCCGTGATGCGCTGGGCGGGGCCGGCGACGACGACGGCCGCTATCGGCTCGTTGTCGTGGTCGAATATCGGGACGCCCACGGCATTGATGCCGATATCTATCTCCTCGTTGTCGAAGGAGTATCCTTTACGCCGGATGTGAGCGAGCCTGCTTCTGTATGCCTCCATGTCGGTGATGGTATTGGCGGTCAGTTGCGGGAGCTTGCCCGCGATCAACTTCTCGGCTGTCTCAGAAGGAGAAAAGGCCAGGATGGCCTTGGCTCCCGCGGCCGCGTGTACCGGCAACCTGTCGCCGACCGAACCCGCTATGCGCACCCGCTGCGGTCCCTCGGCTACATAGGCCATTACCGTACTCGTCCCGGACAGGACCTCTAGCACCACGGTCTCCTCGAGGGTGCTGCGCAACTCGTCGATGAAGGGCTTTGCCAGCTGCACGAGGTTGGAGTTGAGCCCGTTGATATAAGCCCGTCCTATGGACGAGGCGGCGGGGCCGAGGGTGAATTTCTTGGTTTCAGGGTCCTGTTGCAGGAAACCCTTTTCCGCCAGGGTGCGCAGGATGCGCGAGGCCGTCGCCTTATGCAGGCCCAGCTTCTGGCTTATCTCCCCCGTCCCCATCCCCCGGTTGTAGGGGGCAAACGCCATGAGTATCTCCAGCGCTTTCTCGATGGAATTGAGTTTTTCGCCAGCCATGGCTTCACCTTATATTGTATTATGAAACTTGATTTTATATATTAATACTATTTTATCAACTGTCAAGTCACCGTCCCCTGTAAGAATCGAAGGGACATGAGATCTTGTTGCTGAAAGTGGCGGGTTACGATGCCGGAGGTTAGTTGTAATAACCGTACTTCACCACGGATTCCATCATCACCTTGACGTTCTCCGCCTTGGCGTTGGGGGCCAGCTCGCAGCCGGAACCCAGGATGAAACCGCCGCCCTTGCCCACCTCCTCGATGAGGCGGTGGCAGTACTCGTCCACCTCGGACGGCGAGCCCAGGGCCAGCAGGTCGGCGGGGACGTCCCCGTAGATGCAGATGCGGTCCCCCACGATCTCCTTGGCCTTGAAGATGTCCGATGCCCCGTCGCACTGCATGATGCAGCACCCCGCGGGCAGCTCGCGCATGGCCTCGAGGTTGAGGTCCCAGTTGCCGTCGCAGTGCAGGCTGCTCATTATTCCTTCCCGTTTGAGCTCTTCCACAATGGTCTTGAGGGAGGGCAGGCAATATTTTCTGAAGGCGTCGGGAGATATGAAGTCGTTCGAGGAACGATGCAGGGCCAGGCTTACGCGCTTGACACCCATGTAGCGGCATAACGGCTTGAGCGTAACGAGATAGCTCTCCGCCAGCCGGTCCGAAGCACGTGCGATTACTTCGGGGGCTTTCCTCAGGTCGCGCGCGAAGTTCAATATTCCCCGCGCCATGGAGAAGGTGTCGAAGGGGGCTTCGACGCCGGTTCCGTACAGGATGGTGACGCCCTTCTTGTTCCACTTCTTGAACTCGCTCTTCCACTTCGGAAACTGGAACATGATGCGGGGCAGGATGTTGGCGTAAGACTTCCATCCCTCGCCTACATGGTCCCACACCCTGGAGTTCCATCTCGTGAATATCCGCATCTGTCCCATCTGTGGCAGCTCCTCGCAGATACGTATCACCCACTCGTATTCCTCGAAGGGCATTATCTCCTCCTCCAGGATCTGGGGGAGGGAGTCGCGAGGAAGATCGTAGCCGGGAAGGAGCACCTTCATGGGGAAAACGAAGGTGGCGATCTCCATGGAATAGAAGTTCAGGGGGTAGTAGGCGTCCCACGGCCCGAGGTCCTCGAAGACCTTGTTGACGCATCTATTCCAGTTCCAGGGGTACGGCAGGTCGGCGTTGTCGATGCCGTTGTAATGCGCCGCGAAATAGTAGATGAGTGGGGAAACCGGGACACGGTCCGGCACCTGCAGGTTGATGGCCGCCTGCAGCCTCTCCTCGGAGGTCATGGTGTCCTTGGGATGGAGCATTATCTCTTCCTTCATTTACAGCCCTCTCTCTGGTTCAGGGGATAATCCTGTTACTATGCGTTCTTCGAGGATGCCGCTCCCACCAGGGGCTCAGTACCCTGCCTGCCATTGTAGTACCCGTACTTCACGACCGATTCCATCATCGCTTTAACGTTCTCCGGCCTGGCGTTGGGAGCCAGCTCGCATCCGGAACCGAGGATGAACCCCCCGCCCTTGCCCACCTCCTCGATGAGGCGGTGGCAGTACTCGTCCACCTCGGACGGGGATCCCAGAGCCAACAGGTCGGCGGGCACGTCGCCGTAGATGCAGATACGGTCCCCGATGACCTCCTTGGCCTTGAAGATGTCCGATGCCCCGTCGAACTGCGCCACGCAGCATCCCGCAGGGAGCTTTCGCAGCGCTTCGAGATTCAGATCCCAGTTGCCGTCGCAGTGCAGGATGCAGTTGATCCCCTCCGACTTGAGCTTTTCCACCAGCGACTTGAGGGAGGGCAGGGCGACCTTCTCGAACGTGGCGGGAGAAATGAAATCGTTGGAGGTACGATGCAAGGCGATAACTATACGGCCTACGCCAAAGAACCGGTCCAGGTTCTTGAGTATAAACAGATAGCTGTCGGTCATCTCCTCCGCGGTCCGGGCGATGATCTCGGGATACTTCTTCAGGTCCCGAGAAAAGTTCAAGATGCCTCGGGCCATGGAGAAACTGTCGAAAGCCGCCTCCAGGCCAAAGCCGTACAGTTGCGTAACGCCCCTGTCATGCCAATCCTGGTATTCGCTCCTCCATCGCCAGAGATTCTCCGCGATGCGGGGCAGCATGTATGTGTAGCTCCTCCAGCCCTCATCGATATGGCTCCATATCCTCGGGATCCATCTCAAGAACAGGCGTATGTAGGACACGCGTGGTGTCCGCTCGCAGGCTCTCGTGATCCACTCGTAGTCCTCGGGCAACATGATCTCCTCCTCCAGGAACTGGCGGATGGCATCGGGCGGAAGCCCGATGCCGGGCTCCAGCATTTTCATGGGAAAGATGAACGTCCCGATCTCCGCGTGGTAGAAGTTCAGGGGATACAAAGCATCCCAGGGACCCAGTTCGTCGAAACATCTGTCGATGGCCCGGCTGTAGTTCGCGGGATCGCGCAGGTCCGCGTTGAGTATCCCCGTGTAATAGGCAGCGAAATAGTAGATCAATGGAGAGACCGGGACACGGTCCGGTACCTGGAGGTTAATGGCCGCCTGCATTCTCTCCTCCGAGGTCATGGTGTCCCCGGGATGGAGCATCTTGGTGATCTTCATGGAATAACCCTCCCTCGCATCTTCGGTGCTTGCCGATCTTTTTCTTACGCCAGATGTTTGTCAGCCAGCTTTACCGCCTCCGCGGGGTCCTTACCCAAAGCGTCAGCACCGCAGTAATCGAGCACCTTCTCGTTCACCGGGCCGCCCCCGATGATGATCTTGAGTCTGTCGCGCAGGCCCGCCTCGGCCAGTGCGTCCACGGTATCCTTCATGGCATCGAAGGCCAGGGTGAGCAAACCCGACATTGCCACCAGGCCGGCATTGGTGCTCGAGGCTTTATCCACGAAAGCCTGGGGTGACACGTCCACTCCCAGGTCGTGCACGTCGTATCCGTTGCACTTGAGCATGGTGGCCACGATGTTCTTGCCGATGTCGTGGACGTCGCCGTGCACGGTACCGATGACCACCGTGCCCTTGGTGGCGATGTTATCGCTCTTGAGGCGAGGCTCGATAAGCGCGATGGCCTCCTTGAAGATCTCCGCCGCGAGGATCAGGTCGGGCAGGAAGTACTCCTTGGCCTCAAACCTTTCACCCACCACCGTCATGCCCTCGCGCAGGGACTCCACCAGGCCGAGGGGGTCGGTGCCGTCGTCCAGTGCCTTGCGCACCTCCTCCAGGGTCTCATCCTCCTCCACCTCCGCGATCAATGCTGCGATCCTCTCACTCACTCTCATCACTCCTTTTCAACGAACATTTTGGCGAACTTGACTGCGTCCGAAGCATCGCGGCTCCAGGCGTCTGCTCCTACGTACTCGCTCACCCTCTGGGAGACGGCGCCGCCCCCCAGCATTATCTTCACCTTGCCGCGCAGCATCGCGCGCTCGAACTCGAGCACCGTTTCGCGCAGCGATTCGTATGCCATGGTGATCAAGGTGCTTATCCCCACCATGCCCGCGTCGTTCTCGACCACCGCGTCCAGGAAACCGGCCGGCCTGACGTTGACGCCGAGGTCGATGACCTCGAAACCGGAGTACTGGAGCAGCTTGCCCACTATCCCCTTGCCGATATCGTGCACGTCTCCCAGGGGTGCCCCCAGAACGACCTTGCCCAGCTTCTTCTCCTGCGTGGGATCGAAGCAACCGGTACGGTCAAGGATGTCCATCACGCCCTTGAAGATGTCGTCCGAGATGATCAGCCCGCTCAGAAAGTACTCGCGGTTCTGGTAGCGCTTGCCGACGATCTCGAACCCCGCCCGGCACAGGTCGACTATGACCAGGGGTTCGGCGCCCGCCACCAGCATGGCGTCTACGGCCTCGACCACCCCCTCCTCGTCGAGGTCTCCCATGGCCTGCACCAGTTTTTCTTCCATATCCACCTTGCATCACCTCAAAGAAGCCGGCTCGATGACTCGAAGCTGAACCTGTCCCCCCGGTATATAAGCCAACCCCAAATGACCCTGCGCTCGTTGGCCGCGAAGATATGCTGCTCCATGCAGAAGGCCGCATCCCCCTCTTCTCCTCCCAGTATCCGAGCTTCCTTGTGCGTCAGCACGGTGGCGGAGAGCTTGAGGTCCGCCCTTACCGGGACGATCTCGGGGTTGCCCTGGAAGAGATCCTCCATGGAACCGTGGCCCAACTCCGATTCCAGCAACGGCTGCGAGCGGTCGGGGAGGATGTACTTACGGTCGAGCACGAGGGGTTCGCCGCCGCCCTCTAAAACCCTCTCGAGGTAGATGAGCTTGCCCCCTTTTCTTACGCCCAGCACCTCCGCCGGCCGCTTCCCCGCAGCCACCAGTTTCACTCCCAGAAGCCTTACGTCCGGCGACAGGCCCTGCATGCGCATCTCGTCGTGGAAATCCGGTATGAGGAAGAGGCCACCCTCCATGCGGGGGCGGCTGACGAAAGTCCCTTTCCCCTTCTCCCTGCGTACCACGCCCTTCTCCGCCAGGACCGAAATCGCCTTCCTGGCGGTCATGCGGCTCAATCCGTATTCCTCGCTGAGCTCGTTTTCGCTCGGAACGCGGTCCCCGGGGCGGAGACTTCCCTTCATGATCTCCTGGTAGAGGATGTTGGCCAGCTGGAAGTACGCCGGCGTGAAGGAGTCCGTCTCTATCTCGGGTATCTGCGCCATTCGCCCCTCATCCTTACTTGTATATACAAGTATACAAGGATATGATAGGCTACTGGAGGCGGGCAGTCAAGCCCGGATTGCCGGCTGCGGCCGGTTCAACGCCGGGAATCGGGGGCGGTAGCGGAGGAAAGCCATCGCTTCAAGCCCGCGGTCTCCTGCCGCAAGGGCTTATCGTGGTGCGAATCGGAGCACGGGTGTAAAAGCTTTGGAGATCCAGGAGGTAGGAGATGGGAGCGGTCAAGGACTTCGTGCATGCCCAGAGAAGAGAGAACTGGATATGGCGCGATGCCTCGGTGATCGCCGCCGACCTGGAAGTTGATGCAAGGTCCGCTTCCGCATGGCTTCCAGGGTGGCTGCGCATCCTGGAGCCCGCGCGGGCCACGGTCTTCGTCGCCGACTATCCCCACGAGCTCCCATCGGGCGTGAACCCCTACCACGAGACGGCGATACTGCTCCACGTCCGCCTGGGCAGGAAAGAGGGGGTGTTCTGCCCCTGGATGCTGGTTGATGACGATGCGGCGATGCTGCTGGGCAGGGAATCGCTGGGGTACCCAAAGAAGATGGGAGAGATATCGCTGGATGCGGAAGGCGGCCGCGTTAAGGCGAGGGTCGAGCGCAAGGGCACGCTGCTGCTAGATATCGCCGGCGAGATAGGAGACGAGGATCCCGCGCCACCTCCCATGTTCGCCAGGAACTTCTTCAACGTCTGGGGCCCGGTGGGATTGACCTTCCAGAAGATCCTGTATTTCTCCACGCAGGAGGAGATAATCGCGGCGCATAGGGTCAGCGCCGATGTATCCCTGGGCAGCAGCGAGACCGACCCCCTGCACGAACCGGGATGGGGTAAGGTCGTAAGTGCGTACCTATACCGCCTGGATTTCGGCAGCACCCGGACCGGCAAGCTCCCGCTGCCGCTGCTGCCGGTCAGCCCGGCCTTCATGTACCGGCACTGGAACCTGCGCTACCTGTAGGCGCAATGCGAGAGGGGTTTAACCCTCGAAGCGCGTCATGTCTATGACCATCGCCGTGCGGTCGTCCTCCGCCCTGTCCAGGGCCACCATGAGCTCCGCGGCCCCGCTTACCGCGGTGCCGGGGAGGCCGAACCCATCTGCCACCCCGCTCCAGTCGAAGGCCTCGCCCACCACGCACACGATGACGTTTATGCCCTCGCGCCGGGCCGTATCCAGCTCCTGCACGTGCTGCAGGAGTGATTCCGTATCGCAGAGGGCGAAGACACGCTCGCGGGGACGGGCCAGCTTTATCCCCATGGCCATGGGCAGGCCGTATCCGATGCCCTTGAGGCCGTGGGAGTGATAGCGCGAATCGCTCACGCCCGCCGGGCAGAGCAGTGATCCCCAGTAGAAGGACTCGCGCCCGTCCAGCACCATCAGGTCCTGCTTGCGCATGGCCTCCCCCAGGGCGTTCACCGCGGCGCCCGCGCTCTTGCCACGCGCGTCCGCCCGCACGCTCTCCAGGTCGCGCTCGAAACCCTCCCGGCATGCCTCCGTCCACCCCACTCGCTCGCTCGACTCTCCGCTCATGCCTCTCTCCAGCACACCGGCTATGGATACGGCGTCGCCCGCCAGCACCGCGTCAACCGGCCCCAGCGACCCCAGCAGCTCCGGCTCGGGTGAGGTCTGGATGATCTTCATGTGTGAGCGGTCGACCATGTCCACAACTTCCTCCTGCTCGCCGATGACCGTACCGACCATGAGGAGCAGGTCCGCCTCATCCAGCGCACCGGGAAGGTTCTCCAGGGCGGGATGGCCCAGCACCCCGATATAACCGCGCTCGTCGCCGCCGAGCGCGGAGAGCGCGGCGGGCGTAAGTGCAACCGGTGCAGGTATGCGCGCGGCCAGTGATGCCAGCGCATCCCAGGCACCTTCCCTGAGCACGCTGAGCCCCGCGACCACCAGCGGCCTGCTCGCCCCTTCCAGCATGCTCACTGCCCCGGCGGCAGCCCCGCCGTCAGGCAGGAAGTTACCGGAGAAACGGCTACTGCCGGGCGGGGGCATGATCTTGCGCAGCTTCTTACCGCTCACGGCATGGTACTCGAAGAAGATATCCACGGGGATGTCCATATGCACCGGGCCCCTCTGCCCGGATAGGGCCTCGCGCAGCGCCCTCTGAACCATGCTCGGGATGCGCTTCCAGTTATATGTTATGCAGTTCCAGCGCGTCACTCCGGCCAGCATGTCCGCCTGGTAGCAACCCTGCAGGGATTCCTGCGCCGGGTACATCTTCCAGCTCTGCACCTGGGGCGAGATGGAGAATATAGGTACGTGGTCGCCCCAGGCGTTGGCCGTGCCGGCAGCCGAGTATATGGCGCCCGCCCCTACGGTGGATATGACCACCGCCGGCTTGTGCGCCGCGCGGGCGTATCCGTCGGCCATCATGGCCGCCGCCGCCTCGTTGCGCGGGTTCACCAGTCTCAAGGCCGGGTCCCTCCCTATGGCGTCGAAGAGGGGCGTGATCTGCCCCCCGAGTATGCCGATGTAGTGGTCCACTCCCTCCTGTGCCAGCGTCATCGCGACCAGGTCTCCGCCGCAGAGTATCTGCATCTTCCCCACCCCCTACTTCAGGTCCTTGTCAAGGACGATGTTGAGGGCATACTTGGCCCGGTTCCACAGGCGCTTGTCCACCTTCATCTTGGGTACCCCCAGGGCCCGGAGGGGGTTGAAACGGACGCCCCCGAACTCCCCGATGGCGAAGCTGGCCAGGGGCTCCGGGAAGGTGTCCGGGTCCACCAGTACGTCGAGGACGGCGGGCAGGCCGGAGGCCTGGGCCTCGCGGAAGGCCGGCTCGATGTCGGCGGCCCTCTCCACCCGCCTGCCGTAGCAGCCGAAACCGCGGGCCACCTCGGCGTAGTTTATATCTCCCAGGAATGCACCTACGTAGCGGCCCCCGAAGAAGGCGTCCTGGCATCCCTTGATCATGTTCCAGCAGCCGTCGTTGAAGATGACCACCACGAACTCCAGGCCCAGGCGGCGGGCAGTCTCCAGTTCCTGTACGTTGTAGAGAAAGGAGCCGTCGCCCTGGATGAGCACCAGCGGCCTTTCGGGGTCGGCGGTCTTGATACCTATGGCCACGGGTATTCCACACCCCAGGGTTCCCATGCCCGCCGGGAAAACCGCGTTATGCGGCCGGTGGGACATGCAGAACATGCCCGCCCACAGGGCGGTGTTTCCTCCGTCGATGGCGAAGAAGGTGTCCGGGTCGGCGGCCTCCTTTATGGTCCTGGCCAGGTAGCCCTGGTGGATGATGGGCCAGGATGCGTTGGCCTCGGCCTCCACCCGGGCCCGCCAGCGGCTGCTGACCTCTTTGAGGTGGTCGGTCCATTGCCTGTGGGCGGGATTGGGCTTCACCATCCCGGACCTCACCATCTCCAGCATGCGGCTGAGCACCGCCCTGGCGTCACCCAGGATGGTGATATCCACCGGGACGTTGAGGCAGATGTTGATGGGGTCTATATCCACCTGCATGAAGCGGGCGTCCGCGTTCCAGAAAGGGGGCTGCCCGAAGCCCTCCAGCCCTCCCATGGCGCTTCCCACGATGAGGACGCAGTCAGTTCTCTTGATGGCGCGGTGAAAGGCCTCGCCGCCCACGTAGCTGGGGCCGCCGATAAAGTAGGGGTTGTCGCCCAGGACCGTGCCCTCGCCCGCCATGGAGGTGGAGGCGGGCATCTCCAGGGCCCGCACCAGGGCATCCATCTCCTCCCAGGCACTGGCATGGACCACGCCTCCTCCCGAGAAGATGAGGGGCCGCTGCGCGGCGGCAAGGGCCTTCAGGGCCTTCTCTATGAGCTCGGGGTCCCCCTCGATGGCGGGCGCCGGCTGAGCCGTCGCCTCCCTGGAGATCGTCTCCTCCAGCTCCTCTTCAGATACTTCCCACTCGCCCGCGAGCAGGCCGACAGGGACGTCGATATGCACCGGGCCGTGGCACCCGCCCATGGCCTCGCGGTAGGCCTGCCCCGCCACGCGGGGGATGTCATCGCAGCGCGACACCGTTGCGCTCCACTTGCAGAAGGGGGAGAAAAATTCCATCTGGGTGCGCCCCTGCGGGCTCCCGCCGACGCGTCTGTCGGGACGGGCGGAGACGATGATGACGGGGACCTTGTCACCCCAGGCGGTGCCCACGCCGGTCAAAGCGTTCGCGGCATCCGCGGGGGTTGAGGTGAGTATCACCGCCGGCGCTAGCTTGTAATAAGTGCTTCCGTAGGCCATGAAGGCGCCGGCGATGTCACCCCGCGGGGTTACGGCCGTTACCCCCTCCTGTGCCTGCATGGCCTTGAACACCGGTCCCAGTGCCCCTTCCTCCTTGCCGGTGACGAAGGAGATACCCAGCTGCCGCAGAGAACGAGACAGCAGTTCGCAACCAGATACTTTCAATGTTTTCACCCCTCTTCGGTTTGATGCGCCTATTTCTCCAGCAGTCACCCCGTTCTTCGCATGCGATGGGGACGCGGCGGGAGCCGCGTCGCCTTGGCAACCATTGTATGCCCGCTCACCTCGGTCTGAAAAGTATCCTCCGCCCCTCCCTGCGGTGGGGGATCCCGTTCTCCTTCATCACGTTGGCGACCATGACATCCACGCGGGAGGGGATCCTGGGGAAGACAAGCGCCGTCTTCAGGCTCGCGCAGGGATCGCTCGAGCCTTTGAATTCCTCTACCAGTTCCGGGACCGTCGCCTCCCCCAGCCGCGCCAGGGCTTCCAGGACCTCCCGTTTCAGCGCCGCGTAGTAATCCTCGAAGAAGCCCAGCATGGCTACGCATTCGTCCCTGCCCCGCGCCATGTCGACCACCTGTATGGGGTCGACCGGCCCGCGGCCGAAGGTGCGCATGAGCTCCCCCATCCATATGCTGCTGCGGTGGCCGTCCGTGGTAAGCTCGACGTATCCCTGTTCCGCGAAGCGCTTGAGGTCGCCCATCACCCTCACGCAGGTCTCCAGGCTGCTGTCGAAGAAGGCCGGGTTGATCTCCAGCGTAGCGTCCCCCGTCAGCAGCACCTTGTCCTCGGGGTCATAGAAAGACAGGTGCCCGGGACTGTGGGTGGCGTCGTGGATGGCCAGGAAACGGCCGACCTCCCATCCCCTGAAGGAGACGTCGCCGAAAGTCCACTCGGTCCGTCCGTCCATGGCCAGGACCTCGGCGCGGTCCGCCAGGGTGTTGATGCCGCGGAAAAGCCTTTTGCAGCTGCTGGAGAGCATGGATCGGGCAAGCCTGGAGGATACCCTGCCGGCTATGCGCACCGCCGCGGTGGGAAACGCCATGGGGAACTCGCGGTAGGGATCGTAGTATTCCATCATCGCTCTCCAATCACCCATCCAGTGATGGTAGAGGTCGATAGTGTGCAACTCTACCTCGGGGAGGAGGAAACGTACTTCGTCGTACCCGGCCTCCAGGATGACGTCGTTGTTGGCCACGTGGTCGAAATGTCCCTGGGTGAGCATGAGCACAAGCCGCTTCGCACCGTCCTTTCTATGCTTCCGCAGCACCTCCAGGATGGCGTCGCGGTAGAACGGGTAGGTCCCCGTATCCACCAGCAGGACCAAGTCCCCGTCCCTCAACACGAAGCAGTTGCAGGACGGCGGCTTGAAGAAGAAGTCGTCCGATATGTACCCCTCTATCATGGTTATATCCGGGGTTATCTCCAACACCCTGGAACGCTTCAGGTCTTCGAGCGGGAAGCGTCCCGCGATGATACCCCTGTATGCCATGACTCCTCCCCTCTCTCGAGTCCGCCGTTATGCTTCAGCGCCTTCGCCCGCATTCTCATGCATTTGACGGAGCATCTCCTCGATCATTTTCGTCGCCAGCCTCTCGGTATCCGCGCCCACCGCCTCGATGAACCTGTTGATGTGAAGCGAGACAAGCCCGTGCAGCGTGCACCAGTACCTCAATGCCAGGGTTTTTGCGTCTATGCCCCGCAGCCGCGGCCGGGAAGCAACCAGCTCTTCGACCGCTCCTACCACCAGGTCCAGCAGCTTCATCGCGTTCCGCCTCTCCTCCAGGGCGACTTCCTCGAACTGCGTGCCGATGAAGTCCGTGTATTTCGGCGTCGGGACGTTGAACATAGCCTCGTAGTAGTTGGGGTATTCCATGCCGAACCGCACGTACCCCTCGATCATCTTGACGACCCTTTCCAACGGACCATCCTGGGGACCGTAACTCCGCGACAGCTTTGCGTAGAGGAGATCGAAGGTCCTCTTATGGATCTCCCGGAAAAGGTCCATCTTGTTCACGAAATACTTGTAAAGGTTGGCGGCGGTCATGTTCATGCGGGTGCCGACCTTTTCCATGGTCAGGTTGTCGAACCCCTCCTCGACCAGGATCTCCATGGCGCTCTGAACGATCCCTTCCTTGACCGCCTCGACTTCCTCGCTGCTCCTGGCTGCCCTGGGCATTATGTTTCTACCCCACAGAAGATTCCGTTATGGCGCACGACGACCGAGCGTGATCTAGACTCCCTCACATGCACCTCCCGCCGATAGGCAAACGAGCAGATGGCTCGCCTGATTTATAAAGTTAACGTTATTAAATTAACGTTATTAACCTTAAAAGTCAACCTCTGCAAAAAGGGAGTTATCCGTGGTGCCGGTTTCGATAGCAAATACGATAGTCGCCTTGTTTAAGCCATGGGCGTTGATCACACCCGGTTGGATCGATTCCCGTACTGCTCCCGGCGCAACTCGGCCTGCCAAAGCACCCGGGGCTTCAAGCGGTACAAGGGCGAGCGATTGCCGGTTCTCCAATCTTTCTGTACGTTTAAACATGGAGTGCACAGCGAGGGGTTTTACAGACCTCCCATCGTTTCTTCACATTCTGTTAAAGGCTGGTTGCGAGAATAGGTCCGTGCGACGGGCGGGCTTCCCACCACGGCAAGGGTGATCGAGGACCCGCCCCGTGATGACAACGACGCCGCTGAAGGGAGAGGGCATGGAGCGCGGGGGCAGCGGGCGGTTCAAGCGCAGGAAGAACGAATATCGACTTGTGCATGACGACGTGTGCGGAGCGAAAAGAGGAACATGGGAGTTATTTCCTGGGTCAGGCACGGGTGGCAGGGCGAGGTCGAGCGAGGAGCGGCTGTCCGGGTTGGCTTTCGCGGTCTCGCTCCTGTCACTCGTGCTCATCCTGACCTCGATGGGTGGCTGGGGGAGCCCTGCATCGGCCGCTACGAACGCAGCGGAGAGCGAGGTCCGAACCAGCTCCTTGCTGGACACTTCTTATATAGAGAGCACGATGGAGAGCCTGGCCGCCGCTGACTACGGCGACTACGGCATGTACTTCAAGCTGCTGGAGACGGGCGAGGAAGCGGGATACCAGGCCGACAAGGCCTTCACCGCGGCCAGTTGCTACAAGGTCGCTCTGGTGTTGTACATCTACGAAAACGCGGCCGCCGGCCGCATAGACCTTGAAAGCACCATCGTCTACGGGAGTGGTGACAATGCCGGCGGCGACGGGATAATCCGGGAGATGCCCGTGGGCACCGCCTTCAGCGTACGCACGCTGTGCGAGTACGCCATCGTCTACAGCGACAACATAGCGGCCAAGATGCTCAAACGCGCCTTCGGTTACCATGCCTTTCGCGACTACGCGCGCTCCCTCGGCTGTCCGACGACCGGCGCCTACGGGCTCAACCTCACCACGGCCCGCGAGATGGGAACCATCCTGCAGCGCGTATTGCAGTTCTCCGGCGGCGATCCCCTCGGCCGGGAGATCGTCGCTTTCCTGCGCGCGAGCATATATAAGAGCCGTATCCCGGCGGGTCTCCCAACGGGGGTGGACGTGGGTAACAAGACCGGTGACTACAGCGGCTTTTTAAACGACGCGGCCATCGTCATGCTCGACGACGCTACCTACATCCTGTGCGTGCTCTCCTCGGGCGCCCCCGGCGACAGCGTGCACGCCGCGGCCTCCAGGCTCATCTACGAGGATGTCTCCAGCCGTATCTGCGGCGGCGGCCACTGCACCACCGGTGCGAGCGGGCCCGCGACGGAGTGGTACTTCGCCGAGGGCACCACCCGGGAGGGTTTCGAGACCT